>CAYQYG010000063.1:0-27359 GCA_964421485.1 uncultured Polyangiaceae bacterium
GTCCTGCGCCGCCTGCCCGTCGCCCCAGTCGAAGGTGCGCACCACGAGCGGCTCGAGATAGGACGCGAGCTCGCCGGCGCCGAACGCATAGCCCGGCATCCCGTCGCGGCTCCGGCTGCGGTTCGGGTGGATCCAGGCGGCGAGCTCGCGGCGGAACGCCGGATCGCTCGCCTGGATGCGGTCGCCCTCGGCGACCAGATCGGCGATGGCGTCGCGCTCCTCGCCGTGCGCCGCGTGCAGCCAGGCGCCCTCCGCCTCGGCGGCGCCCCGGAGCGCCCCGAGCAGCGCCGGCGGGACCTCGCGGTCGCGGAACGGGCCGCGGCAGGTGCGGCGCGCGCGGATGGCCTCGAACAGCTCGAGATCCTCACGCGACGGCGCGCGGCGCCGGCCGACCCGGAGGCGCGCGAGCAGGTCCGGGTGCTGCCCGCCCCGCGGCGCCGCGCCCGCGACGACCTCCACCTCGTCCATGTGGGCGAACCGCCGCAATGCGACGCGCGCATTGAAGAGCGCCGCGCCGCAGCTCGTCACGAGCTCCCGGTCGCGCGGATCGACGACCGGCAGCGCCCGCGAGGGGTCCGCGTGGACCTCGAGCGCGTCGGCCGCCACCCTGAACAGCCAGGGCTGCGAGTTATGGCTGGACGGGGCCAGCACCGCATAGGGGACGAGGAAGCGCAGCTTGTCGCTGGGGCTCCCCTCGTCGGGGAAATCGGCCTCCGGCGGGCTCCAGGGGTCGGCCGCGTGGGACATCGCGCTCCTCCTCGGCGCGCCTCGATTTCAGGGACCGTGCCACGGAGGCGATCACGCCCGATCCGCGCGGCGCGGCGCGGCGCGCGGCCGGGCCGGGCGCCGCCGCGGCGGGCGCACGCTGTGCGCGGCGCGTGCAATGATTGCGGCGGGCAGCCGCGCCGTGCGCCCCTCGCGGCGCGCGCGCCGGCGGCCTACTCGTCGAGCCCGCTCCGCATCACGAACATCGCCTTCTTCGCGGCCTTCACCGCGGCGATCTCCGCCGGATCGCGGGGCGCGCCGAGCATGTCGATGACCGCCTGCGCGACCTTGCGCCGCGTGTAGAGATGCACGTCGGCCAGCCGGACATAGAGCTCTGCCCTCTGGCCGAGGTCGGGCTGGCCCTTCCTCGCGTGGAGCCGCTCGACGAGCGCGGCGGCGAGGTCCTGGTCGTCGAGCGCCTGCAGCGTGGCCAGCGCCGCCGTGCGCTTCGCGATGTCGGGCTGCGCCTCGATCAGATCGAGCAATGGAGCGAGCGCGACCGCGCCGAACGAGCGGATCGCCTCGGCGACGATCCCGGGCTTGTAGCCGTCGGCGTAGGCGTAGAGCAATTCGTTGAGGCCGCGCACGTCGCCGAGGTAGCCGAGCGCGACGGCGGCGACCTTGGCCTCCTGCTCGTCCTCGGCGCGGCGGGCGAGCATGCCGAGGAAGGTCTCGACCATCTCCGTGTCGCCGACGTGGGCGAGCGCGTGCGCGGCCTCGTGGCGCACCTCGCGGGAGGCGTCGGTCCAGAATACCTGCCGGATCGCGGGGATCGCGGCGCGGTGGCCCATCGTCTGCAATGCGACGAGCGCGGCGCGACGCTCCTCCCGCGTCGGGGCGCCGCGCATGGTCTTCACGAGATCGTTCACCTTGTCGAGCTCGGCGGCGCGCCTCCGGCGCACGCTCTCGCCGCCCGGCTTCTTCATCTCCAGGGCGTCGACCGCCTCCTGCGCCATCGCCCGCAGGCCGGCGTCCTTCGACTCCCGCGCGACCTTCCAGAGCATGTCCTCGGCGATCTTGACCTGCGTGGCGTTGACGCCCGCGCGGACGCCCCCGCCCGCCACGGCGTGCAGCACGCGCACCGCCGTCATCCGCGCCGAGCGGCCGGCCTTGATCGTGAGCGCCCGCTCGGCGGCGCGGATCGCCTCGGCGCCGCGCGACGAGAAGGCCTTCACCACCGCGGCGGTCGCGCTGCCGTCGGCCCATATCGGGAAGATGTGGGCGGCGAGCTCCTCGGCGGGCACCTCGCTGTAATAGCGGGCGTAATGGAGCGCGGCCTGATATCGATTGAGGTCGCCCCTCGCGCGGCGGCCCCTGACCTCGGCCGGGGGCAGGACGGCCTCGGGCCGCTCGACGAAGACGCTCTCGTAGGTCGGGACGCGCTCGATCGCGCCGCGGTCGACCTGGGTCGCGCCCGCGAGGCGGACCAGCGCGATCTCGAGCACCTGGTAGAGCTTGATGAAATCGTCGAGCCGGTCCGCGGGCTCGGGGCGGGCGGTGAGCGCCTGGAGGAGGGCGGCCTGCTTCTCGAGGCCGAGGTCGCGGAGGCGCGCGGCGAGCGGATCGGTGACGCGCGCCGTGAGGCCCGCGAGCCCGAGGACGAGCGCGTCCGCGAGCTCCTCGCGGACCTCCCCGAGCGCGATGGCCGCCGCGGAGGCGCCCGCCTCGCGCGCGGCCGCCGCCCATGCCGAGCCCTCCAGCGGGCCGCGCTGCGCCTCCGCGCCCGGATCGGTGAGCGCCCGCAGCTCGAGGCCCATCGGGCCGTCGATGATCGCCGCCACCGGCCAGAGCGTCGGCAGCGCGGCGTCGAGGCCGACGTCGCCGAGGAGCGCCCGGAGCCGCGCGTCCCGCAGCGCCCCGCCGAGCTGCTCCTCGAGGCCCTTGCCCTCGGGGACGTGCAATGCGTGCCCCTTGTCGTCGACGGCCTGCAGGCGCGAGCCGCGGGCGAACAGCGTGTCGACGCGCAGCGCGACGGGCAAGAGGTCCGGCGCGAACACGTCCCGCCGGTGCTCCTGCAACGCGGCGATCGCGGCGCCGACGTCGGGCAGGGCCTTGTCAACCATCGCGGCGAGCGCCTCCGCCGCGAGCGGCCGCCTGTCGCCGAGGTCGTCGAGCTGGACGCGGAACGGCGGGTAGCCGGGGAACGTCGTGCCGCGCGCCCCGCCGAGCACCTCGCCGCCGCGGCTCGGCTTGGGCTCGGTCCGCTTGAGGTGCGCGGGGATGATCTGTTTCTCGCTGTAATGGTGCCCCGACGCGATGTCGAGGAACCGGCTCTCGCGGATGACGAAATCGTCGCTCGTCGTCCGGGTGGAGAACGCGTATTCGATCAGGTGGAGATCCCCCACCGGCTTCCGGTCGCCCTTCTGCCACGTCTTGCCGATGAGCTCCTCGACGTGGCGGTCGTCGAGCGGCTCGCCGCCGAGGTGCTTTTCGAGCTTGCGCGCGGTGAGCAGCACGTCGGCCATGAGGCCCGCGTACGCGCCCGCGCGGACGGGGTTCGGGGCGGAGGGCGCGCCGCGTGGAGCGCGACCCGGAGCCCCAAATGTCAAGCCGGGCGCGCCGCCGGCGCTCGCGGCGAGGATCCGGGCGAGCTCCAGCGTGCGCGCCGACAGCCGCCGGAGCTTGTTCTCCCGGAGCGTCTGGCCGAGGCTCTGGATCTGATCGACCCGGTCCGCCGGCAGCGACGCCACGCCCGCGACGCCGAGCTCGCGCACCAGCGTGCCGACCTGCTCCACGCCGGTCTTCATCAGCTCCGCGGCGCTGACCTTGCCCCTCTTGACCTCGCGCTTCCTGCTCTCGCCGGGCGCGCCGGGTGTCGCCGCCCCGCCGCCGCCCGGCCCGTCGCTCACCGCGAACGACTCCGGCGCCCGCGCCCACGCCACGAGCAGCGCCGCCCCGTGCTTGCAGATCCCGGACGAGGCGAACTTGCGCGCCGGGCAGGTGCATTGCGCCGAGAACGCCGGCCCCGGCGCCGCCTTGTAGGTCAGCGTGACCTTGTACGGGCTCGGCCCCGAGCCCTTCGCCTCGCAATAGAGCTTGTTCTTGTACCGCGAGAGGTTCCTGAGCTGCCCCCCGTCGAAGACGGCCGTCCCCTTCTTCAGCTCTTCCTGATCCTGGACGTACCGCCGGAGGTCCCCGACGCCGATCCGCCCGATGTCCTCCGCCTCGGTCGCCATCACTTCGCCTCTTCCGCGATCAGCGGGCCGAGATCCTGGCCCTTCATCACCCTCTCCACGACCTTGATCAGGAGCTTCGGAGTGCACCCGAAGCAGGGCACGCCGAGCGCGGCGAGCCTCTTCGCCATCTCGTGATCATAGGACGGCTTGCCGCTGTCGGTCAGCGCGAGCAGGCAGATCGTCTTCACCTTGCTGTCGGCGAGCTGCCTTATTCGACCCACGAGCTCCGAGGCGTTGCCGCCCTCATAGAGGTCCGTGATCAGCAATAGAATCGTCTTCTCGGGCCGCTCGATGAAGTTTTGCTGGGCGTAGGCGACGGCCCGGTTGATGTCGGTGCCGCCGCCGAGCTGCGCGGTGAAGAGCACGTCCACCGGATCGACGAGCATCGGCGTGACGTCGACGACCTCCGTGTCGAAGAAGAGCAGGCGAGTCCGCAGCACGTCGATGGACGCGAAGATCGCGGCCATGATGGAGCTGTACACGACGCTCTCGCCCATCGATCCGGACTGGTCGACGAGGACGGCCACGTCCCAGTCGTGCTTCTTCTGCTGGTTGGCCCAGAAGTAGAATCGCTCGGGGACCAGGCGGCGGCGCTCGGCGTCCCACCCCTTGAGGTTCGATCGGATCGTCCGCTTCCAGTCGAGGTTCTTCATCACGCGGAGCGGGCTCGTCGTGTTGCGCCGCACCGCGCCGAGGATCGCGGTCCGGACCTCCGCCTCGAGCGCTCGGCGGATCTCCTCGACCACCTCGCGCACGATCCGGCGGGCGGCCTCGCGGGCCGCGTCCGGGATGAGGCCCTTCGCGCTCATCAGCGTGGCCACGAGCTCGACGTTCTTCTCGAGCAATGGCAGCGTCTCGGGCTCGAAGAGGAGCTGGGTCAGGCCCTTCTTCTCGATGGCATCCTTCTGCACGAGGGCGACCACCTCGTGGCTGAAGAGCTCGCGGACCGAGGCGAGCCATTTCGGGATATACGGGCGGGAGGGGCCGATCCCGCCGGTCTTCTCGTCGTAGACGAAGGAGAGCGCCTGATCGAGGTCGCCGAGGCGGCCCTGATCCATCCCGACGCCCTCGGCGCCGCTCCCGAGGCCGGAGAGGCCGAAGCGGGGGCTCACGCGCTCCGCCTCGGGGCCGAGCGCGAGGCGCCAGCGGAGCAGCGCGTCCCGGTCCTTGTCGCTGAGGTCGCTGGGGCTCACAGGGTCTCTCCCTCCATTCCGGTGGGTCAGAGCAGGTCGTCCAGATCGTCCATGGCCTTCGAGAGCTCGGCGCTCATCTCCTTGAGCTTCGCCCTGTCCTGCTCGAGCAGGACGGACTGCGCCTCGCGGGCCCGATCGCCGATGTTGCGCGCCGCGACGACGTTCTCGAGCAGGTAGCGGCGCTCGGTCGGGCCGAGCCTCGAGAACGCGCGGCGCAGCGTGGGGAGCGCGTCGCGGAAGCGCTCGGGCGCGATGGCGGCGAGGTAGCCGTCGAGCGCCTCGACCACGGGGCGGCTCTTCACGAGCACGAGCGCGTTCACCTCGAGGAAGCCCTCCAGGAACGAGGCCGCGGCGAGCGGCTCGGTGCCGGCGCCGAGCCGGAGCCCGACCACGGTCGCGACGTCGTCGTCGCCGAGGAGCTGCGCGAGGTAGAGCAGGCCGCAGGCGAGGCCCGAGCACGTCGCGTTCACGGACCAGCTCTCGACCAGGGCGCGCGCGGCGTCGTGCCACGCCTGCCGGTCGAGGTAGGGCCTCGTGAGCGCGAGGTCGTGCAGCGTGCGCAGCGCGCCCTTGGCCGGCGCGACGGCCTGGTCGTTGCCCGAGCACGCGCCCATGACCCGCAGCACGGCGCGATCGAAGCTCTTCTGCGCGAGCGGCACGAGGACGTCGTCGCCGAGCGAGGAGCGCGCGCGGGTCGATCCGTACGAGGCGAGGTACGCGACGTTGCCCGCGGCGCGCGCGAGCGAGGGCAGGTCGTCGTCGTCCGCGGCGAGGCGATCGCACGCGCGCAGCGCCGCGCTCACGGTGCGCGGGCAGGACGCGATCACCGCGTGGAGCAGCACGTCGGCCGCGTCCCCGGCGCCCGCCGCCGCGTCGAGCCGGGCCTCGAGCGCGCGCGTCGCGACCTCCTCCAGCGTGTCGCCGAGCACGATCCTCTCGACGAGCGCGACGTCGGTGGAGGGCGTCCATTGCGCCTCCCACGCCTCGCTCACCTGCGTGAGGAAGGCCTGCGCGTCCGCGGCCTCGGCGTCCTTCCTCCTCGCCGCGCCGCGCTGCGTGCCGAGGTAGGCGGCATAAGGCACGTCCGCGATCCGCAGCCGGTGCAGGAGCACGCTGGTCTCGACCTCGGTCTCGCTCGTGAGCTTGAGCGTGAACGACTCGGGCGCGTCGCTCGCGGGCAGCCTGCGCGCGCGCACCTCGCGCCAGAACTCCTCCTGGAGCGAGTTCCTCCCGATCCGGTCCGCCACGCGCCCGACGTTCCGCCCGATCACGGAGGGCCAGAGGAACCCGTCGACGTGCGTGGCGTCGCCGCGGCACATCGTCGCGATGGTCGCCTCGCGGACCTCGTCGAGCCCCGGCTCGGCCTTGCCGCGGTGGTCCGCGAGCGCGACGGCCAGGCGGTAGGCCTCGATCGTGTCGGCGAGCGAGGCCATGAAGCCGCGGAGCCGGAGGTGCTCGGTGAACTCGACGAGCACCTCGAGCGTGGCGCGGCGGAAGTCGCAGCCCGCGTCGTGCGCGCGCTGGTAATACTGCGGCGCGCGGTTGCCCGCGCCGTAGCCGAGCTGCTCCGCGAGCCTCGGGAAGCTGTAGGGGATGAGCGTCGCCGCGCAGGGCACCGGCGCGGGCAGCTCCGCCTCGAGCGCGGGATCGACGTCCCCCGCCGCGAACGCCGCCGCGTGCGCCGCGCCCACGACCACCGCGATGCGCTCCGGCCCGAGGTCGGGGCGCATGCGCTCGAGGATCCTGCGGGCCATGTACGCGTCGCGCGCCCGGTGCACGAGCCGATCGCCCTCGCTCCGGACGAGCTCCGCATAGGCGAGCAGCGCCTCGCGGAACGGCCCGGGATCATACGCCGGCGCCTCGAACGAGGCCTCCCAGAACTCCTCGAAGGACCGGAGCCCGCGCGCGGCGGCGCAGGCTTCGTACACGCTCATCCGCCGCTCGCCGCCGCCATTCGCGGCCGCGCCCGATTCCGCGTCCGCGGCCGATTCCGCGCCCGCGCCCGCGCCCGCGCCCGCGCCCGCGTCCGATTCCGCGTCCGCGGCCGTGCCCGATTCCGCGGCCGCGGCCGTGCCCGATTCCGCGTCCGCGGCCGTGCCCGATTCCGCGTCCGCGCCCGGATCGTCGGCGTCGTCGTGGCCGACCGGCTCGCCGGCGAGCGGGGCGAGCGCGACGCCGATCGGGATGTCGATCAGCTCGACGGCGGCGCCGTGATCGAGGGCCCATTTCACGGCCACGTACTCGGGCGAATACGACGCGAAGGGCCACAGCGACGAGGCGGGGGCGCCGTCGGTCCGGTAGCCGAGGATCGCGACGGGCGGCACCGTCCCGGGATCGACCAGCGCGCCGAGCAGGGGCGTCGCGTCGCTCGGGCCCTCGACGAGCACCAGCGCGGGGCGGACCTCTTCGAGGAACGCCCTGAGCGCCGCGCTCGATCGCGGCGAGTGGTGGCGCACGGGGAAGAGGTGCGCCCGGCGGAGCCGCCCGAGGTCCATCAGGGCGCGAGCCGCCGCTTCGCCGCGGCGTGGAGCTCCTTCCACGGCCCGGGCCTGCCCTTGGCGACCGTCTCCACGTACTCGCGCACCGCCTTCACGTCGTCGCCGCCCTCCTTCGCCACGGCCCCGAGCAGCGAGCGCGCGAGGTCCTCCGCGCCCACCTTCCCGTCGCCGAAGCACTGCGCGAGGATCCCGCAGTTGAAGAGCACGCTGATCGCCTCCGCCGTGGAGAGCGCGGAGCCGGGCTGCTTCACCCGGGTCTTGCCGTCCTTCGTCACGCCGGCGCGCAGCTCCTGGAACATCGTGACGAGCACCTTCGCGAGCTCCGCGGGCGGCTGGACGCCGACCTGGTAATCGGCGCGCAGCTCGGCCTCGCGCTTCGTCACGATCCGGATCTCCTGCTCGAGGTCCTCGACGACCGGGATCGTCACGAAGTTGAAGCGCCGCTTGAGCGCCGCGCTCATCTCGTTCACCCCGCGATCGCGCGTGTTCGCGGTCGCGATCAGGTTGAACCCGCGCTGCGCCGGGACGCCCTCGCCGAGCTCGGGGATCGCGACGTGCTTCTCCGAGAGGATCGAGATCAGCGAGTCCTGGATCTCCGACGACGTGCGCGTGATCTCCTCGAAGCGCGCGAACTTGCCCTCGCGCATCGCGCGCAGGATCGGCGACGCCACGAGCGCCCGCTGCGATGGCCCCTCCGCGAGCAGGAGCGCGTAGTTCCACCCGTACTTGATGTGCTCCTCGCTCGTGCCCGCGGTGCCCTGCACGACGAGCCCCGACGTGCCGCTCACCGCGGCCGAGAGGTGCTCCGAGAGCCAGCTCTTCGCGGTGCCCGGCTCGCCGACGAGCATCAGCGCGCGGTCGGAGGCGAGCGTCGCGATCGCGACCTGCACGAGCGCGCGATCGCCGATGTACTTGGGGCTGATCGAGACGCCCCCGACCGGCTTGTCGGAGCCCATCACGTACGTCTCGACGGCCCTCGGCGAGAGGCGCCAGCCCGGGGGCCTCGGCGACCTGTCCTCCGCGGCGAGGGCCGCGAGCTCGGCCTGGTACTTCACCTCGGCGGGCAGGCGGATTTCGCTCATGGATCCTCGAATATCCGAGCTCGGCCCGGGGATCCAGCGCCGATCCGGGCGCGATCCCGGTCGCCCCGGCGTGGTCCACGGGGAGGCGCCGCCCCGGGTGCCACCCCGCAGGATCGGCGTCCGCGCCGGCGCACACCGCGACCCGCGCCTCGGCGGAACGCCCCGCAGAGACGCCTCATCAAATCTTCATGTTCGGCAGAGGGGCCGCCAAGGTCCAGCGCGCACGATCGCCGCGCAATCGACGGAGGTCCTTGTGAACGCTGCGCACTTTCACCTGATCATCACCCACCTGCCCATCGTCGGCGCCGCGCTGGCCATCCCGCTGCTCGGCCTCGCGCTGCTGCGCGGCGCGGATCGGGGCGCCCTGCGCGCCGCCGCGCTCGTGCTGGTCCTCTCGGGCGCGGGCGCGCTCCTCTCGCTCTGGAGCGGCGAGCCCGCCGAGGAGATGGTCGAGCACCTGCCCGGGATCTCCGAGGCCGCGATCGAGGCCCACGAGGAGCGCGCGGAGGTCGCGGCCGCGCTCGCGGTGATCGCGGCGCTCGCGGGCGCCGGCGCGGTCTACCTCGTCGAGCGCCGGAAAATGGCGCCGGGCGCGCCCGTGCTCGGCGCGCTCGCCGCGGCGCTCCTCAGCGCGGGCGCGATGGCCTGGACCGGCGCGTCCGGCGGCGCGATCCGGCACCCGGAGATCGGCGGCGCGGCGGCCTCGGCCGCGGGCGAGGGGCATCGGGCCGGCGAGGCGGCCGAGGCGGGCCGAGCCGCGCCCGCTCGCGGCGAGGCCGCAGAGGATCCTTCTCGCGGCGGCCGGGATCGGTCAAAAGAGCGCGACGACGACGATTGAGGGCCGGCCGATGCGCATCCTGGTGGTCGAGGACGAGCGGAAGATCGCGGGCTTCCTGCGCCGGGGGCTCGGCGAGGAGGGGCACCGCGTCGAGGTCGCCGAGGACCTCGACGCGGCGCGCGCCGCGATCGCGGGCGGGGGCTTCGACCTCGTCATCCTCGACCGCATGCTGCCCGACGGCGACGGCCTCGACCTCGTCCGCGAGCTCCGCCGCCGCGGCGACGCGACGCCCGCCATCTGCCTCACCGCGCGCGATCGCGTCAACGAGCGCGTCGAGGGCCTGCACGGCGGCGCCGACGACTACCTCGTCAAGCCCTTCTCGTTCGAGGAGCTGCTCGCGCGCATCGCCGCCGTCTCGCGCCGCGCGGGCGCCGGCGAGCGCCTCGAGATCGCCGACCTCGTGCTGGACCTCGCGGCCCACCGCGTGAGCCGCGCCGGCCGCGACATCCAGCTCACCGCGAAGGAGTTCGCCCTGCTCCGCGCGCTCGCCGAGGGCGCCGGCCGCGTGCTCAGCCGCACCCGCCTGCTCGAGCGCGTCTGGGAGACCTCCCACGATCCGGGCACCAACGTCGTCGACGTCGCCGTGAGCGCGCTCCGCGCCAAGGTCGATCGGGGCTTCGATCGCCCGCTGATCCACACCGTGCGCGGCGTCGGCTACGTGCTCGAGGACCGGCCGCGGTGAGCCGCTCGCTCGAGCGCGCGCTCGTCGCCGGCGGCGCCGCCGTGATCCTCGGCACGCTCGCCGCCGCGGGCGCGGGCACGGCCGCGCTGCTCTACGCGAACGAGTCGCGCGGCCTCGATCGCGCCCTGCTCGCGGCCGCGCACGCGCACGCGCGCCCCGCCGCGCCCGGCGCCTGGGAGGTCGAGCACAGCAGCTCCCCGGTCGAGGTCTGGATCACGCACCCCGGCGATCCCCGCGTCCCCGAGCCCTGGGCCGCCGAGGCCCGCGCGTCCGAGCGCCCGCTCTACGCCGACGCCGGCGATCGCCGCCTCCTGCTCCTCACGGCCGAGGCCGAGGAGCCCCATGATCACCACGACGATCGCGGCGATCGCCGGGATCGCCGGGATCGCGACGAGCGCCGGGATCGCGACGAGCGCCGGGATCGCGACGAGCGCCGCGATCGAGGCGAGCGCGGCGAGCGCCACGTGCTCGTCGCCGCCTCGGCGCCGCGCGTCACGTTCGCGGGCGTCGCGGGCCCCTTCGCCGTCATCTACGGCGCGGTCGCCGCGCTCGCCGCGCTCGCCGCCGCCGCGCTCGAGCGCCGCATCGTCCGCCGCGCCCTCCGCCCCCTCGATCGCGCCCGCCGCGAGGCCGCGCGCGTCCGCGGCTTCGCGCAGGGCGCGCGCCTCACCGAGGAGGGCCCCGACGAGGTCCGCGCCCCGATCGCCGCGATCAACGCCCTCCTCGATCGCCTCGACGCCGCCTTCGAGGCCCAGGTCCGCTTCACCGCCGACGCCGCGCACGAGCTCCGCTCCCCGGTCGCCGCGATGCTCGGCGAGGTCGAGGTCGCGCTCCGCCGCCCCCGCTCGCCCGACGAGTACCGCGAGGTCCTCGCCTCCACGCGCGAGGAGATCGAGCGCCTCCGCGCCCTGGTCGAGGGCCTCACCGCGCTCGCCCGGATCGACGCCGGCCAGGTCGAGCAGGGCCGCGAGCGCACGACGGCCCGCGCCCTCGCCGAGCGCGCCGCCGCCCGCGAGTCCCCTGCCCTCGAGCGCGCCGCCTGTCCATTCCATCTGGTCATCGACGCCGACGCCGACCTCGCCGCCCACCCCGCGCTCGTCGAGGCCGCGATCGCCAACCTCCTCCGCAACGCCGCCGCGCACGCCCCCGGCGCCGAGGTCACCCTCCGCGTCGCTCCCGCCTCTGACATGATCGAATTCATCGTCGACGACCGCGGCCCCGGCGTCCCCCTCGAGGACCGCGAGGCCGTCTTCGATCGCTTCGTCCGCTCCGGCGAGTCCCGCCGCCGCCACCGCGCCGGCCTGGGCCTCGGCCTCCCGATCGCCCGGGAGGTCGCGCGCCGCCACGGCGGCGACTGCCGCATCGAGGACGCCCCCGGCGGCGGCTGCCGCGCCGTCCTGACGCTCCCCCGCGCCCCCGCCCCGTCGCCGCCGCCCGCGCCCGCCACATCTTGATGCTGCCGCTGTAAGCGCCGCCCGGTTCATGCGTTACTCCGCGCATGAGCCACATCGAGTCCCTCTCCCGCATCGCCGGCCGCCTCACCCTGGCAGGCCTCCTCCTCGCCTTCGCGCCGCACCTCGCCGGCTGCACGCCGCAGGTCACGGTCCTCTCGAGCCGCACCCCCGACAGCGATTTCCACACCATCACGGTGATCGGCCAGGGCGAGGCCAGCGCGAAGCCCGACATCGCGCACGCCTCCCTCGGCGTCGAGGTCATCGCCCCCACGGTCGCCGACGCCTCGGCCCAGGCCGCGGCGAGGATGACCCAGATCCTCACCGCATTGAAGCGCGCCGGCGTCGCCGAGGCGGACATCCGCACCAGCAATTTCTCCGTCAATCGCGACCAGCAACCCGATTACGGCATGCCCACGCAGATGCCCGGGATGCCGATGGGAATGCCCATGCCCGGCGGCCCCGCCCCCGAGCTCGCCGCCCCGGTCGCCCCGCCCCCGGCTCCCCCTGTGGGCCGCTTCCCGAAGGGGATGCCCGCCCCGCCGCCCCCCGCGGTCGCCCCGGCTCCCCCGCCTGCTCCGATGCCCTACTACATGCCCCCGCGCATGACCGAGGTCTACCGCGTCAGCAACACCGTCGACGTGAAGATCCGCGACCTCACGAAGGTCGGCCCCATCCTCGACGCCGCGATGGCCGCCGGCGCCAACAACATATGGGGCGTCCACTTCACCCTGGAGGACCACGACCCGCTCCAGGCAAAGGCTCGTGAAAAGGCCGCCGCCGACGCCCGCGCCAAGGCCGAGGCCCTCGCCAGGCTGCAAGGCGTCACCCTCGCCGGCGTCGTCTCCATCAACGAGGCGATGCAGGGCTCCATGCCTCCCCCCATGCCCATGATGGCCCCCATGATGGCGATGCGCGAGGGCGGCCCCGGCACCCCGACCGCCCCGGGCGAGGTCTCCCTGACCGCGCAGGTCCAGGTCGTCTATGCATTGAAGGGCGAAGGCGCCGCCCAGCTCGCCGAGACCCGCTGACCGCCTCCCCGCCCGCTACCTCCAGGACACTCCGCGCATCGAATCCGGACCCCCCGTCCGGAGCGCCGGCCCCCGCCGGCCGCGGGGGAGCACGGAGGACGTATGAACGAGCAGCGCAAGGGCGGAGCTGGACGCGAGAGCGAGACCGCCAAATCGTCGAGCCTGGACCCGGCCCGCGAGGACCATACCGGCGCATTCATGACGACCGACCAGGGCGCGCGGGTCGACACCGTGGACGACTCGCTCAAGGCGGGCGCCCGCGGCCCCACGCTCCTGGAAGACTTCCGGATGCGCGAGCGCATCACCCGCTTCGATCACGAGCGCATCCCCGAGCGCGTCGTCCACGCCCGCGGATCCGGCGCCCACGGCCATTTCCAGGTCTACGAGCCCCTCGCCGACCTCACCCGCGCGAAGTTCCTCCAGGACCCCTCGGTCAAGACCCCCGTCTTCGTCCGCTTCTCCACCGTCGTCGGCTCCCGCGGCTCCGCCGATACGGTCCGGGACGTCCGCGGATTCGCCACCAAGTTCTACACCGAGGAGGGCAACTTCGATCTCGTCGGCAACAACATCCCGGTGTTCTTCATCCAGGACGGCATCAAGTTCCCGGACGTCATTCACGCGGTCAAGCCCGAGCATGACCGCGAGATCCCCCAGGCCTCCTCGGCGCACGACACCTTCTGGGATTTCGCGTACCTGGTCCCGGAGACCACCCATATGCTCATGTGGATCCTCTCCGACCGGGCCATCCCGCGCAGCTTCCGGATGATGGAGGGGTTCGGCGTCCACACCTTCCGCCTCATCGACGCCCAGGGCAGGTCCCGCTTCGTCAAGTTCCACTGGAAGCCGCTGCTCGGCCTCCACTCGCTCGTGTGGGACGAGGCCCAGAAGATCGCCGGCAAGGACCCCGACTTCCACCGCCGCGACCTCTGGCAGGCCATCCACGACGGCGACTACCCCGAATACGAGCTCGGCCTCCAGATCATCGACGAGGACGACGAGCTCTCGTTCGATTTCGATCTGCTCGACCCCACGAAGATCGTCCCCGAGGAGCTCGTCCCCGTGCGCCGCGTCGGCAGGTTGACGCTCACCCGCAACACCGACGACTTCTTCGCCGAGACCGAGCAGGTCGCCTTCCACACGGCCAACGTGGTCCCCGGCATCGATTTCACCGACGACCCGTTGCTCCAGATCCGGAACTTCTCGTATCTGGACACCCAGCTCCTCCGCCTGGGCGGCCCGAACTTCACCGAGATCCCGATCAACCGCCCGCTCGCCGCGGTGCACAACCACCACCAGGACGGCCACATGCAGCAGCGCATCAAGACCGGCCGGGCGAACTACCACCCGAACACCACCGGCGGCGGCTGCCCCGCGCTGGCCTCGGCGGCCATGGGCGCCTTCGTCCATTACCCCGAGCTCGTCCAGGGCCGCAAGGTCCGCGAGCGGAGCGACAGCTTCCGCGATTACACCACCCAGTCCCGGCTCTTCTGGAACAGCCTGTCCGACCCGGAGAAGGACCACCTCGTCGAGGCCGCGCGCTTCGAGCTCGGCAAGGTCGAGCGCCGCGACATCCGCCAGCGAATGGTCGACCGCTTCGCCGAGGTCGACGCGGGGCTCGCCCGCCGCATCGCCGAGGGCATCGGCGCCGACGCCCCGCCCGCCTCGAGCCCGCAGGCCTCCGTGCGCCCGCCGAAGAGCGCCAGGCGAACCGTGACCCGCTCGCCCGCGCTCAGCATGGCGAACACGGTGAAGGACACCATCCGGACCCGGCGCGTCGCGGTGCTCCTCGCCGACGGCTTCCGCGGCGACGAGCTCGCCGCCGCGCGGGGCGCCCTGGAGGCCGCGGGCGCCCGGGTCGAGATCATCTCGACGCGGCTCGGTACCGTCACGAGCGCCGAGGGCGCCGAGGTGGAGGCCACCGGCAGCCTGCTCACGACCGCCTCGGTCCTCTATGACGCCGTGCACGTGCCCGGCGGCCAGGCGAGCGCCGAGGCGCTCTCGAGATCGGGCGGCGCCATCCATTTCATCAACGAGGCCTTCAAGCACCAGAAGCCCATCGCCGCGACCAGCGAGGGCGTGGACCTCCTCCGCGGCACCTGGGCCTGCCTCGCGCGCCTCGCCGACCCGCAGTCGCCGGACACCGTCGTCTCCGACAGGGGCGTCGTGACCGTCACCGGCGCCGCCGACCTCCGCGCCTTCCTCCAGGACGAATTCGAGGCCATCGCGCAGCACCGCCACTGGGACCGCGAGGTCGCCGCCGTCCCCGCCTGATCCGCCGGCTCAACCCGCGCCGCGGCCCGCTTCGAGCAACGCGTACGCGAGCGCGTACCCCGCCGCGATCGCGCAGGCGAGCAGCGCCCCGCTCTCGACGGCCGACGCCGCCGGGCGATCGTCGCGGGAGACCCCCCGCGCCACGATCGGCAGCACCGGCAGGAACATGAAGACCTCGCCCAGCGGGATGTACAGCGCGCAGAAATCGCCGATCATGGCGTTCGCCGGCTCGTACCTCCACCAGCTCGCGCGATACGCGAAGTACTCGTAGAACCCGACCATGAGGCCCGCGGACACCGCCGTGATCACGCTCGCGGCGACCGCGGCCCAGGGGCCCGGGAGCCGCGGCCTGAGCGCGCCGAAGAGGCGCATCGCGAGATATCCGAGCTCGACGATCACGCACGCCCACGCGAGCGGCATCCAGATCGGCGATCCGAGGAGGACGACGTCGTTCCCGCTGAGGTAGACGAGCCGCCCGCGGCTCACCCAGTGGATGAGCGCCCAGTCCACGAGCAGCTCGGCGAAGCCCGCGACCATCCCGAGGCGGAGGAGCCGCGAGAGGACCTCGCCGCCGCGGCCTCGCAGCGCGTCGCCCGACCACAGGTACAGGCCGGCGCGGAGGATCAGGCTCGCATAGGCCCAGAGCTTCCCGGACTCGGAGAACGCGAAGCCGTGCGCCCCGATTAATGTGAACCCGAGGGCGGACACGAGCCCGATGATCCAGACGAGGTCCGACGCGCGCGACAGCTCCTCGACTCGCTTGAGGAAGGTGGGCGATGAGATGGTCATTGGCATGCCTCCGTGGGTGGCGCTCGTCATGGCTGGAAGCGGAGTATTCTAACATGACCACCACGCGGAGGGCCCGAATGGCCGCCCGGAAGATCGCCGGCGAGACCCCGGCTCCGCCGTCCCCGCTTGATCCAATCTGGCCAGTAGACCCGCCCGGACCCGCCGCGGTACGCTCTCCGGATGCGCCGCCGCCTCCTCACCCTCGCCGCCCGACACCCTCTCATCGCCCTCGCCCTCGTGCTGGCCCTGGGCCTCGCCGGGGCGAGCGCGCTCGTCTCGGGCGCCCTTCGCCTCTTCGCGAGCGCGGCCGAGGAGCCCTTCGACGCTCGGGGCTCCGGGTCGCCTTCGGCGCCCTTCGCCCCGAACCCCTCGGCGAACCCGCGCCTCATCCTCGGCCGCGTGTGGTTCGATCGGTATCCGGAGAAGCGCAACGAGGACGTGAAGATCTGGATCTTCCTCGGCGGCGGCGTCGGCCTCTTCGAGAGCGGATCGGCCTACCGCTCGTCGTTCGACGTCTTCGATTTCGAGCGGCAGGGGGACAAGGTGAGCATGACCTTCCTCCACGACAGGAAGACCGCCGAGACGAAATTCACCGTCCGCGCCTGCGACGACAGGCCCCCGTTCGATCTCTGCCTGGATCTGCAGGACTCGCCGCGCGGTCCGAGGACCTATTACGGGTTCGGCAGCGACGACGAGATGGCCCGGCGGATCCCCTGGGGCCAGGCCATGATGAAATCTGCCGAGGGGCGCGCGGGCGCGCGCTAGAACACCGATCAGGTTGAAGATCCGAGAAATGGACCGCAAGGGACGCAAGGGATCGCGAGAAAAATCTTCTTCCCCTTGCGTCCCTTGCGCCCTTGCGGTCTCTCGAATCTCGCTCCAGGTGGTCTCAACCTGTTTTGTCGCTCTAGCCGGGGGACGATCGCTCGCGGCTACTTCCGCGCCCCGGTGACCTTGATCTCCCGTAGCCGCGCCTTCGCCGCGGCGTAACGGAGCTCGATCTCCTTGCGCCTGTCCTTCCCGTCCGGCGCGCTCCAGAGGTCCTTCCGCTCCCCGGGGTCGGCCGCCAGATCGTAGAGCTCGAACCGGGCGCCGTTGGAGATCGTCAGCTTCAGGTCGCCGTGAATGAATGACCGCCGGGCGTCGTTGTAGGGGCCCGCCGGCATGTCCACGAGGATGTCCCGCGCCGCCGGAGCGGCGCCGGGATCGAGGAACACGTCAGGCAGGAGCGAGGCGCCCGAGAGGAAATCGTGCTCGGTGGCGCCCGCGCCGGGCGGATCCACGCGCTGGAGGCCCAGGATCGTCGGGACCAGATCGATGAGGCTCCGGCGGGCGGCCACGCGGGAGGGCGGGGCGCCGGGCACGTGCACGATCAGCGGGACGCGGACGAGCTCCTCCCAGAGCTCGAAGCCGTGGCGGAACATCCTGTGCTCGCCGAATGCCTCGCCGTGGTCGGAGGTCACCACGATCGCAGTGCGCTTCGCCCACGGGGCCGCGGCGATGTGGTCGAGCAGGCGGCCGATGTGCTTGTCGGTGAACGCCACCTCGCCGTCATAGAGATCCCGCTGCGACGTGCCGAAGCTCGGGACGTCGGCGTGCTTCAGGTAATCGGCGTGGGGGTCGAGGTAATGGACCCACAGGAAGAACCGCGAGGCGCCGTGCTTCTTCAGCACCTCGATGGCCGCGTCGGTGAGCGCGGGGCTCGTGGCGGTGTTGTCGACGTCCCAGGCCGCGTTCTCGGGCGGAGCGGCCGTGAGGTCCACCACGTCGAAGCCGCGGTCGAGGCCGCCGAACTTGCCGAAATAGCGGTGCCCGTGGACGCTCAGGGGCGTGATCCCGGCGCGCTTCAGGCGCTCGGAGACGAACGTGTCCTCCTCGCTGAACTTGTTGAAATGGCCCCAGTTCCTGTGCGTCTCGGAGCCGTACTTGCCGATGAGCATCGGGCCGATGCTCTTGCCGGTGTACGACGCCAGCGAGTAGGCGCGCTCGAAGATCGTCGAGCGGGCGGCGAGCGCGTCCAGGCTCGGCGAGAGGGGGCGGGGGTTGCCCGCATAGCCGAGGTCCCAGCGCAGCGTGTCGACCGTGATCAGGACGACGTTGAGATCGGGGGGGATCGGGGGGGCGCCGGCGCCGGCGGGCGCGGGGGCCGGGGCCGGGGCGAGGTCGGCCAGGGCCTTCGACGTGAGGTCGCCGCCGGAGCAGTCGTCGTCGACGCCGTTGTCGAGGATCTCCTCGGCCAGGGGGCTCACGCGCGCATCGCGATCGTCGCAGTCGCCGCCGCCGAAGAGGCCGCCCGCGCCGTCGCGGTCGCGGTCGGCGGCGCGGCGGAGGAGCAGCAGGGCCTTGCCGCCGAGCGGGGCGCCGCGCTCGATGGCCTGCCCGACGGCGGGGGCGGCGCCGAGGGCGGTCGCGGCGCGGGCGGTGAGGCCGAGCGGGAGCAGCGCGAGCACGAGCGCGAGGGGGCCGCGGACCGAGCGCGCGGCGGCGGGGCCGAAGAGGCCGCCGAGGGCCGTCGCGAGCAGGATCGCCGGGGCGCGGAGGTCGAGCTCGGGGCGCTTGAGCACGCCGTAGATGCCGAAGAGGCCGCCCTCGCCGGAGACGCCGCCCGCGGCGACGCCGAACGCGAGCAGGCCGGCCGCGGCGGCGAGCGCGGCGGCGCCGGTCACCGCGGGATCGACGCACGACGGGGCGGCCTCGCTGGCCCGCGCGAGCGCGCGGCGGAGGGGCGGGGTGAGCGCGAGGACGGCGAGGCCGCAGATGAGGCCGATGCCGAGCGCGCCGAGCGCGACCGCGATCCCGACGAGCGCGGCGGGGGCGTCGAGGCCCAGGAGCGCCCGCGCGAGGTGCGCGGAGAGCGTCATCCAGAGGAACGCGCCGAGCACGAGCAGCGGGACGAACGCGGCGACGTCGGCGGGGCGGCCGATCGCGTGCAGCCGGAGCGACGCGATGAGCGTGGACGGCGAGGGCGGGCGCGCGGGATCGAGGACGAGCGCGGCGGCGCCGGCGCAGAGGCCCGCGAGCAGCGCGACGGGCGCGATCAGGCCGGCGTCGGCGAGGTAGGTCGCGAGGCGGCCGCCCTCCGCGTCGCCGCTCGCCCAGCCGGCGTCGAGCAGCGCGATCGCCGCGCCGGCGGCCGAGGCCCCGAGCGCGCTCCGCGCGAGCCTGCCCGCCCACGCGCGCGGCGTGGAGATCACGCCGGGCTCCGCCGGCGCGCCAGCGGGTGCGCGGCGTCGTAGACCTTCACCAGGTGGTCGATCGAGACGTGCGCGTACCGCTGCGTCGTCGAGAGGCCCGCGTGGCCGAGGAGCTTCTGGATCGCGCGCAGGTCCGCGCCGCCGTCGAGCAGGTGCGTCGCGCAGGTGTGGCGGAGCGCGTGCGGGTGCAGGTCCGCGCGCCCCGCGCCGAGCGCGCCGTAGCGGTGCACGAGCGCCTGCACGCGGCGCACGCCGATCCGGGCGCCCCGCGCCGAGAGGAACAGCGCGCGCGCGTCCTGCGCGGAGGTCTTCGGGTGCCGGAGCTCGCCGCGGCGCGCGAGGTAGGCCCGCAGCGCGGCCGCGGCCTGCGAGCCCAGCGGGACGAGCCGCTCCTTGCTGCCCTTGCCGAGCACCCGCAGCGTCCCCTCGTCGCGCCCGCCCGGCCCCGCCTGCGCCTGCGCCTGCCAGGAGACGTGCTGCAGGTCGAGCCCGCAGAGCTCCGAGACGCGCAGCCCCGAGCCGTAGAGCGTCTCCAGCATCGCGCGGTCGCGGAGCCCCTCCGCGCTCGCCTCGTCCGGCGCGGCCATCACCTCGGCGGCCGCGTCGACGCCCAGGAACGTGGGCAGCGGCCGCCGGACCTTGGGCAGCGAGAGCTGCTCGGCCGCGTTCCTGTCGACCTCGCCGCGCTGCTCGAGGTGGCGGAGCAGCGCGCGCGCGGCCGCGATCTTGCGGGCGATCGACGCGGGGGAGTGGGTGCGCGCGAGCTGCCCGAGCCAGCCGCGCAGGAGCAGCACGTCGAGCGCGCCGGGCCCGACGCGCGGGCCGCGCTTCTCGCGCGCGTACGCGGTGAGCTGCGCGAGGTCGCGCCGGTACGCCGCGACGGTGTGGGCCGACGCGCGGCGGTGGCCCTCGAGGTGCTCGAGGAAGCGCGCGACGGCCTGCTCCAGCGCGCCCTCGGCCGCGCTCCCGGCGCCGTCGGGCAGGCTGCCCCTGCCGCCCGGCGGCTCACGGTCCGTCCTGTCCCGCCTCGCCCGCACGGGCCAGGACGTAGCACCGGCGCGCGCGGGAGGGCAATTAACGGCGCCGGGGCCTCGCCGGGATCCGGCGCCGCGCCCTGCGGAGCGCGAGCGCCGCGGCGATCGCGGCGACGCCCAGGCCCGCCGGCCCCGTCGGCCCCGCCCCGCCGGCCCGGCAGGCGCAGGCCTCCTCCTCGTCCTGCGCCTCGGGGGCCGGCGGCGGCTGCTCCGTGATGCCGAGCACGTCCTCGAGCGCCGCGACCGGATCGAGGATGCCATGGCCGTAGACGGCGTCGTGGCCGTTCGAGTCGGGCTTCGCGTAGGGCGCGGGGCGCGCCGTGCGGATGAGCGCGTCGTAGAGCTCGGCCGAGGTCTTCTCCGGCGCGGCGCTCGCGAGCAGCGCGGCCACCCCGGCGGCGACGGGGCACGCGGACGAGGTCCCGCCGAACAGGCTCGTGTAATCGCCGGGGTCGTCGCCCCCGGGCCCGGAGATGTCGGTCGTGAGCGTGCCCGTCGGCGCGACGAGGTCGACCGCGTTGCCGTAATTCGTGAACGAGGTCTGCTCGTCGAAGTGGTTCACCGCCCCGATCGTGAGCACGCCGCGCACGGCCTGGAGCTCGTCGTCCTCGATCAGCCGGTCGTCGTTCCCCGCGGCGAACACCACGAGCGCGCCGCGCCCGCCGCGGCCGTTGTCGAAGAGGTTGTTGATGGCGTCCGCGATCACCTGCGGCACTGGGAACGAGTCGGCGAACCCCCAGCTGTTGGAGCTCACCGCCGCGCCCACCTGCAGCGCGAAATCGAACGCCTCCACCGTCGAGGAGAGCGGCGTCGGCCCGTCCACCAGCATCCGCGCGCAGCGCATCCGGCACTCCGGGCACCCGCCCGCGATGCCCTCGCCGTTGTTGGTCGAGGCCGCGACGAGCCCCGCGCACTCCGTCCCGTGCGCCGGCGACGTCACGACCGCCGGCACCGGCGTCGGATCGCTGTCGCCGTCCACCGTGTCGATCCCCTCGTCCAGCTTCGCCGCGAGGTCCGGGTGCGCGGCGTCGCAGCCCGTGTCGTTGACGACGATCACGGTGCCCGGATCCCCCCTCGAGAGCCCCCAGGCCTCCGTCATCCGCATCGATTCGAAGAACCATTGCCCCGGGAATCGAGGGTCGTTCGGGGTATATGGCTCGGCCGTGGGCCTGAGCCTCAGGTA
Source organism: uncultured Polyangiaceae bacterium (assembly GCA_964421485.1). Classification (GTDB taxonomy): domain Bacteria; phylum Myxococcota_A; class Polyangia; order Polyangiales; family Polyangiaceae; genus CAYQYG01. The sequence continues at coordinate 21,188 of CAYQYG010000063.1, forward strand.
CAGGTCCGGGAACGCCTCGCGCACCCCGCGCCCCCGGGCCTGCCCCAGCCGCGCGGCCACGTCGAGCCCGTCGCCGCCCGCCTCCGCCTCGACCAGCCAGAGCCCTATGGACGGCATCAATGGACGCACCCGGCGCACCCCGGCCTCCGCGAGCGCCGCGTCCGCGTCCGGATCGAGCGCCGCGATGGCCGTCCCGCCGACGAGCGCATCGAATGCCCGATCTCGCCCCGCGTACCGGAGCCGCACCGGCGCGAGCATCCTCCCGAGCGGATCCGCCTCCACGGGCCCGAGCCGCTCCGCGACGACCGTGCGGGCGCCGTCGAGGAACGACGGCGCCTCCGGGACGGGCGCGCTCCCATGATCCGGCGGCGCCGCCGCGCGCGCCGGACCCGCAGCGGCGGCCAGGAGCCATGCCGCCGCCGTCCCCGCGACCCTGAATCCGTGCTTCATGCGATCCTCGCGCGCCTCCGCCTGCCCCGGATCCGCGCCGCCAACCCGACCGCGGCCGCGGCCGCGGCCGCCGCCGCTCCACCGGGTATCCCTCCGCCCGCCCCCTCGACCCGGCACCCGCAGCCCCCGTCGTCTTCGCCGGGCGCTTCCTCGTCCCCGCCGCCGCCCGCGCCGCCGCCCCCGCCCCCACCGCCGCCGGTGCCTCCGGCGGCCGCCTTGCACGCCGCGACCTCGTCGGGCGTCCCGATGCACAGCGTCGGCCGCCGCGAGTCCCCGGCCTGTGCGCCGTTCACCACGACGACGACCAGCGCGTCCGCGCCGCTCGTGTCGATCGCCTCGCTCCCCGCCTCGAGGTCGGCCACCCGCGCCACCTGGCCGTAAGCGCCGCCCTGCTCGGGCAAGAGCAGCAAGGACAGCCCGTCGAGCTGCTCGGGCGTGGCCGGGGCGAGCGCCGCCGCCATCGACGGGCGCCCGGCCGGCGGGACCCGGTAATACTGCGCCGACGCGTGGAACACGCGCAGGAGGTCCGAGTAGGGCGCCGCGACCTCCTCGATCTTCACGCGCGCATACCCGGCGCCCTCCGCGTACGAGCGGGCCGGATCCGCGAACGAGCCCGTGAACAGGTTCCACGTCGCGAAATCGACGAACGCCTCGGCGAACGTCGCCTGCGCCCTCTCCGCCAGCATCGGGTCGAGCTCCGTGAACCACACCGGATCGGCCACCCCGTTCGCGCCGTCCTCCGCCCGCTCCCAGAGCGCGCGCACCGCCCCGCCCCCGTACCGCTCCTCGAGGAACTGGAAGAAGATCGCGCTCCCGTAGCTGAACGGATCGACCGGCCCGGGGAGCGGCACGTCCAGCGAGCGATCGGGGTTATCGAGGTAGCCGTCGATGAAATACTCGAAATCGTTCAGCGAGGGGTCGAACGATTCGGTCGCCCAGACGGCCGTGCCCTCGGACATGATCGAGCCCTGGCCGGCGTCGTACGCGGCCTGCACTGCGTGGAAGAGCTCGTGGCTGCCGAGGATCCGGTTCGCGACCAGCGCCGACGGGTATCCATAGCCCGCGTAATCGTTCTCCTGGACCATGTAGCCGGCGCAGACGTCCGGGCCCCCGAGGCCGCAGGCGTCGGTCCGGAAGGCGCCGTCGCCTATGCCGGCGAAATCGACGAGGTACACGTCGAACCGGCCGTCACCGCCGTTGTCGGGGATCGCGGCGTCGCTCTCGGGCGGGCGGAAGCCGAGCGCGTCGCGGTAATGGACGATGACCTCGTCGTAGACGCCCGCGACCTGCTCCACGAAATCGGGGGTCCCGCTCCCGTCGGCGTCCGCGGCGGGCACCGCGTTCGGGCCCTGCCGGGTGAAATGGATCAGGAAGTCGCCGCCCGGCGAGCCGAACGTCTCGACGACGTCGCCGGGGTCGAAGTTGAACTGCTCGTCGTTGCCCGGCGTGTCGGGCCGGTCGAGCGCCCGTGCCGCGGGGCCGTGGAGCGCGCCCACGCCGCCGCCCTCGCCGCAGCCCGGGAGCGCCGCCGCGGCGAGCAGCGCCGCGGCGAGCCCGCGCCGCCGCGCCGTCATTGCAGGAACGCCCAGCGGATCTGGAAGTTCGCCGACCCCGTGTTGGACGCCGGGATCGAGCCCGACGTGTCGCATTGCTCCTGGACGTCGGGGCTGTAGTAGGAGTCCACGACGAGCTTCAGGGTCCGGCCGCTCGCGAGCTGCACCGCGTAGGTGTAACCGGACATGGCGACGCAGCCGGGGTAGGTCCAGTAGCCAGAGAGCGCGGTCGCCGGCGAGCCCTCCAGCCCCGAGCCGTCGGGGATGAGCTCGCAGCTCTCCGACGTGAAGTAATCGTCCGTGTGATAGGTGACCCCGTTCGGCGGCGCCGTGACGTCCTCGTACGCCGGGTCGCCCGGGATGCGGATCGCGCCGACGCAGGACGGCCCCGAGTGCCCGCTGTTGATCCGGACCACGTAGCGCCGGAACGCGATGTCCCAGTCCATCGAGTCCAGCGACTGCTCGTCGGAGATCGCGACCTTCTCGAGCCCGCTGTCGGTGAACCGGCCGTAGACGTACGAGTCCGGGTCCGAGGCGAAGGCCCCGCCGGCCGTGGCGTCAATCATCGAGGTCCACCCCGTCGCGCCGTCGGGCTGGCTCGAGATGAGCCCCGGCGCGACGTCGGACTGGAGGTTCATCTGCAGGATGACCTGATCGGAGCAGGGCACCGCGGCCGGCTCGGTGCAGACGGGCTGGACGTCGGTGCCGGTGGTGGTGCCGGAGCCGCCGCCGGAGCCGCCGGAGCCGCCGCTGCCGGCGGAGTCGTCCGAGGAGCAGCCGAGGGCGCCCGCGAGGGCGCAGGAGAGCGCAAGGGAAAGGAGGGGGGTGGAAGCGCGCATCGCGGCGATGCTACCAGGAACCGCGCGCCGGCGGAATCAGGGGCACGCCTCGCCGAGCACGTACCCCGCCTTGCAGATGCACAGGCACTCGTCGACCACCTCCGCCTCGCCGCAGACCGGGCGCACCGTGACGGTCTTCGAGCCCGTCCGCTCGTCGCGGTCGGTCAGCGTGACGGTGAGCAGGTAGTCCTGGTCGTAGATGTCGCGGGTCGACCACCCGTTGGGGCAGACCGGCACGTTCGAGAACGTGGAGATGTCCGTGTCGACGCTCGTGCCCCACCCATCGTCCTGCGGCTCCAGGTTGACGGTCCGGCCGTCGAGCATCAGCTGCCCCGCCGGCCCGTCGCGGAGCGAGCCCCGGAGCCTCGCGCCGGTCGCGCAGACGTTCGTCGCCCGCACGCCGGCGAAGATCACCCGCCCGCCCTGCGGGGGCTTGATGATGTCGACCGTGTCGCCGTCGGCGACCTGCGCGACGAGCGAGCTCGCGCCCCGCACGAGGATCTCGACCTCCGGATCGAGCTCGGGATCGCCGAGGAAGAGGGGGCAGGCGTCCGGCGGCGGGGTGGGCTCGGGGTCGTCGGGGCAGCCGGCGAGCGCGGAGGCGGCGAGGCAGGCCGCGGCGAGCCGGAGCGCGGGGGAGAGGCGAGGGGAGGGGCTGGTCATGGCGCGCGGGGGCAGCGTCGCAGGCAACGTACCACGGGGCCCCAAGGCGCGGCCTACCGGCGCTTCAGCGTGACCGACCCGAGGTCGCCGAGCTCCGTCGCGACGGTGTCATCGTCCTCGAACGTCAGCGCCTGGTCCCGCTTCGCCCGCGCGAGCCGGATCGTGAGCGTCTGCCCTGCCTCGGCGGTCACCTCGTACCGCTCCGCCGAGACCTGCTTGCCCTGCACGCGGGTGATCAGCGCCTCCCCGGTGAGCTCGAGCGTCGCCCCCGCGGTGCTCGCCTCCCACTCCCGGAGCATCTCGGCGAGCCGCTGCTCGTCGCCCCGGGCCGCCTTGCGCAGGTCGGCCTTCATCTTCTCCCGCGCCGCCTTCGAGGGGCCCACGTCCCACACCCCCACGATCCGCTCGCGCGGCGGCAGCGCGGGCCGGGGCTCGGCGGCCCCGGGCGCGCCGTCGCCGGGCGGCGCGCCGCCGCAGCCCCGGGGATCGCACGAGGCCGCGAGCGCGACGAGCAGGAGGCCGAGGGCGCGCGTCCGCATGCTCAGGGGCGGCTGCGGGGCGGGGGCCGGTTCGACACTCGGGGCTCCGGGTCGCCTGACGGCGCCGTGCGCCCCGAACCCCGCGGCGCGGACCCCTCCGGCGGGTCCTCGGGCTCCTCGCGGGGGATCGGCGCGCGCGTCGTCCTCCGGTGCGCGTGGGGCGGCGGCTCGGCGGCGTGGCGCCCGGCGTTCGCGAGCAGCTCGCGCATGTTGACCGGCGCCGGCGTGCGCTCGGCGAGGTAGGCCGCGAGCAGGCGGTCGCGCTCGAGCGCGCCGTCCGACGGCGGACCCAGCGCGGCCGTGTCGTCCCAGGTCTCGTCCTCCACGGGCTCCATGCGCGGATCCGGCCGCCGCGTGGGCGCGCGGCCCCGCGCCTCGGGCGCCCGCGGGGTCGTCGCGCGCGCGTCGTGCTCCGCGTGCGCGTCGTGCGGCGCGTACAGGTCGTGCAGGTGGAGATCGTCGAGGTCGGGCCAGCCCTCGCCGGCGTCGTGCTCCGCGTGCGCGGCGGCCGGAGGGGCGGGCGGCCCGATCGTGTCCGCGCTGTCGGTCCAGGTCTCCTCGACGTCGGGCTCCGTGCGCGGATCGATCCGGCGCGTGGAGACCATATCGCGCAACCCGGCGGAGCGGACGGTGTGCGGCGGCGGCGCGTGCTGCCCGTGCGGGGGCGTCCGGCCTGACGTCCGGGGTTCGGAGCTCCGGATGTTGGCCGCGGGCTCGGGGCGCGTGGGCGGCCGCGGCAGGCGCGGCGGCCGGGGCACGTCCGGCGGCGCCATCAGGCCGAGCGGGGGCGGCTGCGTCGACGCCATGTCGCTCTCGCGCAGCTTCTCGAGCAGCGCGGCCCGGTCCACGGGCGGCGGGCGGCGCGGCGGCGGCGGGCGCGGCGCCGGAGCGATCTCGTGGGACCCGCTCGGCGACAGCGGCCTCCCGAGCCAGGCCGCCGCCACGGGCGCGGCGTCCGGGGGACCGGATCCGGGCTCCAGCGGCGCCGGGGCCGTGCGGACGCGGTCCTGCCGGCGGGTCGTCGGCGGCGGATCGCGCGGATAGCCCCTGTCTCCTGCGCGGGCGCTCCCCGAGGCCTCCGCGGGCGAGCGGAGCTCGCCGGATGCCCGGCGCGACGACGGCGCGAGCGCTGCCGGCGCGGCCGCCTGCGGGGGCCGCGACGCGAACGCCCCGGCCAGCGCGGCGCGGATCGCCCTGGCCTGGGGCGCGTCCGCGTCGATCGGCCGCGCGACGACGCGCAGCACGCCGTCCGGCGGCGGCTCCGCGAGGTCCACGTCGATCGGCGCGCCGAGCTGCGCGCCCCGCGCATCGTAGAGCAGCCGCACCCGCGGGCGCGCGGACCGCGCCGGCAGCTCGCCGACCGCGGTCACGATGCCCAGCTCGCCGGTGCTGAGCTGCACCAGCGTGCCGCTCGGAAAGAAGCCGAGCGCTGCCACCAGCAGCTTCACCAGCGTCCGGGCCGCCGCGCCGTCCGCGCGGTCCATCAGGAGCTGCACCACCCCGTCGACCGTCGCCTCGCCGCGCCCCGGGTGGGCGCTCGGGGCCTCGGGTCGCGCGCTGCGCGGCGCGCCCGGCGCCGGAGACCCCGGCCCGCCCGCGATCGGCGCCGCCCTGATCTCCACGAACGCGCGCGCGACCGCCAGGATCTGCGCGAGCAGCGCCGGCGGCCGCCTGCCGCCCTGCGCCGCCCCCTGCCGCGCGCCCGCCTGCATCGCGAGCGCCTCGTACGCGATCGCCGCGCGCGTCACGGCCGGCGCGTGCAGCTTGCCGACCGCCGTCATCGCGATCACCGCGCTCGCCGGCAGCCGCTCCCGCTCGTCCTCGCTCGGCGCGCGCGTCGCCGCGCGCCCTGCCAGCCGCGCCCGCCCCGCCCCGCAGAGCAGCCCCGCGCTCACCAGCGCAGCCAGCGCGCGCCGATCCGTGGTGAGCTGCCTCGCCATTCCGAGCGCGAGCACCGCCGCCGCGGCAGCCGCCCCGGCCCCGTCCGGGTCCGCCGCCTTCGCCGCCGCGAGCGAGACCAGCAGCCCGGGGTCCTCCTCGGCCGCCGACACGAGCCGCTGCGCCGCGCGCAGCGCGCGCCGGTGCAGCGCCGCCTCCCCGCCCCCGCCCGCGTCCCGCGGCCCCGCCT
>CAYQYG010000064.1:0-27163 GCA_964421485.1 uncultured Polyangiaceae bacterium
CATCCCGGGCGGCGACGCCGCGGCGGAGCCCGCGCCGCGCGCCGCGCGCCGCCTCGCGCCGGTCGCCGGCGCGTCGGCCGGCGGCGCGGCCCTCTCCGGCCGGTTCTGAGCGCAATCGATGTTGCCGCGCGGCCACGAGGCTCGTTATGCTGGCTCCATGCGTACAGCGTGGAGGGGGCGCGGGGTTGTCTGCGCAAGGCTCTTCATCGCCCTGATCGTCGGCGCGACCGGCTGCTCGAGCCTCCTCGGGCTCGAGGATTGGACCGATCCGCCGCTGTCCTCCGAGGGCGGCGGCATGGGCGGCGTGGGCAGCGGCGGCGCGATCACCACGAGCACGGCCACCACGAGCACCTCGCACGCCGGCGGCCCCGGCTCCTGCGCCGACGGCGCGCAGGACCCCGGCGAGACCGACGTGGACTGCGGCGGGGACGCGTGCCCGCCCTGCGCGCTCGGCCGGACGTGCGGGAGCGACGCCGACTGCGAGAGCGGCCATTGCGACGCCGGCGCCTGCGCGGAGGCCGTCGAGCCGGCGTGTGATCAGGGCCCCGATCCGACGTGCCACGATTGCGTGGCGAACGGCGTCGAGACGGACGTCGACTGCGGCGGGGAGACGTGCCTGCCGTGCGGCCTCGACGGGGCGTGCCTGTGGGACGGCGACTGCCTGAGCAGCGTGTGTCAGGCAAACCATTGCGCCGCCGGCGCCCCCGGCGCGTCCTGCCAGGAGGACGCCGATTGCCAGAGCGCGCAATGCGCGCCGGGCGACTGCGCGCTCGGCACCTGCTGCCAGTGATCCGGCCGGTCCGCCGCGCCGCGCCGGGCTGACCGCGTCCGCGCGCGGGCCCGATCGCCGCGCCGGGCCGGAGGCGCCGCGCACGCGGCCTCATCGCATGCCGCCGCGCCGGCGCTGGAGAGGAGGCTTGCGCCTCCAGGGGCGGTCGCGGAGGATCCGCGCATGAGCCACATCGCGTTCCTCGGGACGGGCATGATCGGCAGCGGCCTCGCGGAGGCCGCGCTCGGGCGGGGTGAGCGGGTGTTCGCCTGGAACCGCAGCGTGGAGAAGGCGCGCGCGCTCGAGCCGCTCGGCGCGCGCGTCGCGGCGAGCCCGGCCGAGGCGGTGGGCGGCGCGACGCGCGTCCACGTCGCGCTCAGCGACGACGCCGCGGTGGACGCGGTCCTCGAGCAGGCCGCGCCCGCGATCGGCCGCGAGGCGCTCGTGCTCGATCACTCGACGACCTCGCCTGCGGGCACGGCCGCGCGCGCCGCGGCGTGCGAGCGCCGCGGCGTCGAGTACCTGCACGTGCCCGTCTTCATGTCGCCCGCGCTGTGCCGCGCGGCGAAGGGCCTCATGATCTCCTCCGGCCCCCGCGCGCGCTTCGACCGCGCGCTCCCGTTCCTCTCGAAGATGACCGGCGAGGTGCTCTGGCTCGGCGAGCGCCCCGATCTCGCGGCGTGCTTCAAGCTCTTCGGCAACGCGATGATCGTCACGATCGTCGGCGGCCTCTCGGACGTCTTCGCGATGGCCGCCGCGCAGGGGGTCGATCCCGCGGACGCGCTCTCCCTGTTCTCGAAGTTCAATCCCGCGACGACGATCGAGATGCGCGGCGCGCGGATGGCGCGCGCCGAGTTCTCCCCCGCCTCGTTCGAGCTCGCGATGGCCCGCAAGGACGTCCGCCTCATGATAGAGGCCGCCGGCGACCTGCCGCTCGCGGTCCTCCCCCGCGTCGCCGAGCGCATCGACGAGGTGATCGCCGCCGGCCACGGGGCCGACGACCTGGCCGCGCTCGCCGTGGGCTCGATCGAGCGCGCGCGGCGTGGCGCCTGACCCGCCCGATCGGGCCGGAGCCGCGCTCCGCGAGGACAGCGAGCGCTCGGCCGCCGCCGCCGCCGCGAAGGCCTCCCTCGCGCGCGCGATGCGAGCCCGCAAGAGAGCGCTCGAGCGCCGGGCCCAGGCGGTGCGCGGCGATCTCGCCCGCCTCGCGGGCGTCCCCGAGCTCCAGAAGATCGGCCGGCTGCTCGTCGCCCAGGGCGCGCGCATCCCGCGCGGCGCGACGCGCGCCGAGCTCACCGACTGGGAGGCGGGCGGCCGGATCGAGGTCGCGCTCGACCCCGCGCTGCCCGCGAAGGCGCAGGCGGAGGCGTATTTCGCCAGGGCCCGTCGATACAAGCGAGGCGAGGCGGTGATGCGCGCGCGCCTCGCGGAGACCGAGCGCGCGCTCCGGGCCGCCGCCGCGCTGGAGGCCGAGATCGCCGCCGCGGACCCCCGGCCGGACCTGCTCGACGCGCTCGCGGAGAGGGCCCGCGCGCTCGGCGCGGCGTGCGGCGAGGCCGCGCCCGCGAAGGCCGGAGGGCGCTCCCCGAGGCCCGCCCCGCGCCTCCCATTCCACGTGTTCCGCAGCGCCCTCGGCTCCCCCATCCTCGTCGGCCGCGGCGGCGAGGACAATGACGCCCTCACCACGAAGCACGCCCGCCCCCATCACCTATGGCTGCACGCCCGGGGCATTCCCGGCGCCCACGTGGTCGTCCCCCTCGAGCGCGGCGCGACCTGCCCCGCCGATCTCCTGGTCGATGCCGCGACGCTCGCCGCCCATTTCAGCGGCGCCCGCGGCGAATCCACCTGCGAGGTGAGCTACCTCGAACGCCGTTACGTCCGCAAGCCCCGCGGCAGCCCCCCGGGCGCCGTGGCCCATGACCGCGAGAGGGTCATCGTCCTCAGGATCGAGAAAGAGAGGCTGACCCGCCTCCTCGCGTCCAAGGAGGAAGCACCCGCCCGCCCGCTGTGATAGAGGCCGCCGATGACACAGACGCTCCATTACCGCTCGAACCTCCGCGACATCCTCTTCAACCTCTTCGAGGTCCTGGATATCGGCACGACGTCCCTGGGCAAGCCGCCCTTCGACGCCATGGACCAGGCCGTCGCCGCCGAGGCCCTCCGCTCCTTCGAGCGCCTCTGCACCGCCGAGCTCCAGAAGAGCTTCGTCGAGAGCGATCGCGTCCCCCTCGCGCTCGACGACAGGGGAGAGGTCACGATCCCCGACGGCCTCAAGGCCGGCTTCAATACCTACTACGACGCCGACTGCCACCGCCTCGGCCTCGCCGAGCGCATGGGCGGCATGGGCGCGCCCCCCTCGGTCGCGTGGGGCGCCTTCGAGATGCTCGTGGGATCGAACCCCGCCCTCTCATTTTACCTCCTCGGCACATTCGCCGCGAAGACCATCGACGAGCACGGCACCGAGGACCAGAAGCGCCGCTTCATCCCCGGCCTGCTCGACCGCCGCTGGGGCGCCACCATGGTCCTCACCGAGCCGGACGCCGGCAGCGACGTCGGCGCCGCCCGCGCCAGGGCGCGCCAGGTCGACGGAGAGCTCTGGGAGATCGAGGGCGTCAAGCGCTTCATCACGAGCGGCGACTTCGACGGCGTCGAGAACATCCTCCACCTCGTCCTCGCCCGCCCCGAGGGCGCCCCCACCGGCACCAAGGGCCTCTCCCTCTTCCTCGTCCCCAAGCGCTGGGTCGACGAGCACGGCGACCTCCAGGAGAGGAACGGCGCCGTCTGCACCAAGATCGAGAAGAAGATGGGCATCAAGGGGTCGGTCACCTGCGAGATGACCTTCGGCGACGGCGTCCCCGCCCGGGGCCTGCTCCTCGGCGGCGTGCACGACGGCATCCGCCAGATGTTCCACCTCATCGAGCAGGCCAGGATGGCCGTCGGCATCAAGTCCGCCGCCACCCTGTCCACCGCCTACCTCAACGCCCTCGATTACGCCAGGGAGCGCGTCCAGGGCCCGGATCTCCTGCGCGCGTCCGACAAGAGCTCCCCCCGCGTCCCCATCATCCGCCACCCCGACGTCCGCCGCATGCTCATGTCGCAGAAGGCCCACGCGGAGGGGATGCGCGCGCTCTGCCTCTTCGCCGCCTGGGTCCAGGATCAGGTCGAGATCGCGGGCGGCCACGGGGCCGCCGAGGCCGCCGCGCTCGATCGGCTCAATGACATGCTGCTCCCGATCGTGAAGGGCTACTGCTCCGACCGGGCCTACGGCGAGCTCGCGCTCGCGCTCCAGACCTTCGGCGGCTCCGGCTACGTCCAGGACTTCCCGATCGAGCAGTACGTGCGGGACCAGAAGATCGACTCCCTCTACGAGGGCACCACGCACATCCAGGCGCTCGATCTGCTCTTCCGCAAGATCGCGCGCGACGGCGGCGCGACGCTCGAGGGCCTGCTCGGCCGCATCGAGGAGACCATCGCCGGCGCCGAGGGCGGCGACGAGCTCGCGCCCGAGCGCGCCGCGCTCTCGCGCGCGCTCGGCGACGTGCGCGGCATCTTCGGCGCGATGATGGGCAAGATGGCCGAATCGCTCTATCACGCCGGCCTGCAGGGCAATCGCATCCTCTTCGCGCTGGCGGACCTCGTCGTCGGCTGGCTGCTCGTGCGCCAGGCGGCCGCCGCGATCCGCGGCCGCGCCGCCCGCCCGGAGGAGCGCGCCTTCTATGACGGCAAGATCGCCTCGGCGCGCTGGTTCGCCCGCGAGGTCCTGCCGGGCCTGACGCTCGCCAGGAAGCTCGTCGAGCAGAGCGCGCTCGACGTCATGCAGATGCCGGACGACGCGTTCTAGAGTGAGCTCCCGAGCATGACGCCCATGGCCCAGACCGACCTGCTCCTCCTCAACGCGTCGAATTACCCGCGCGTCCCGCTCTATCCATATGCCTTCGTGCAGGTCGCCGAGATCGCGCGGCGGCACGGGCTCCGGGTCGCGTCGGTCGATCTCCTGGGCGTCCCCGAACGAGCGCTGCGCGGGCGGCTCGGCCTCCTGATCGAGCAGCACAGGCCGCGCGCCGTCGGGGTGCACCTCCGCCAGCTCGACTCGCTCTTCGTCGAGGAGTATCGAGGATACTGGCCCCGCGACCTCGCCGCGAGCCCGAGCGCGCTGCCGGGCGGGGCCCGGGTCGGGCAGGACAGCTCCTTTCGGCCCGTCGAGGCGACTGCGCGGCTCGTCACCGCCCTCCGCGATCTCACGCCCGCTCCGATCCTCCTCGGCGGGCACGGGTTCACCTCGAATCCGGCGGCGGTCTTCCGGCGGATCGCGCCGGACGTCGCGGTCGTGGGGGAGCCTGACGGGGTCTTCGCGCGGTTCGATGACGTGCTCGCCGGGCGCGGGCGGGCCTCGATCCCGAACCTCATGTTCGAGGAGGGGGGCGGGGTCGCCGCGACCCCCCGCGTCGAATTCGGTCCGGCGCCGGGGACCGAGTACACGCCCGAGATCATCGACGACATCCGCAGGTTCTATGGCATCGCGAACCTCGAGCAGCAGACCTTCCCGGTCGAGGTGATGCGCGGCTGCCCCTATCATTGCTACTTCTGCTGCGAGCCCGCCGTGAAGGGCAGAGAGGCCCGGATCCGCCCCCTCGACGCCGTGATCGAGGACGTCGAGCTCCTGGCGAGGCACGGGCTCGCGCGCATCTGGATGGTCTGCTCCGAGCTCAACGTGTTCGGGCCGGACCTCGCGCTCGAGCTCTCGGAGCGGCTCATCCGCCTCCGCGAGCGCGCCGGCGTCGAGGTCCGGTGGTACGCGTTCTCCCTCCCGAGCCGGATGAACGTCGATATCTGGAGGACCCTGGCGAGATCCGGGTTCCGCGGCGGATTCAACACGTTCATGTCCCTCGACGACGAGAACCTGGAGGCCGGCCGGATACCGCACCGGGCGATCGACGCGATCGAGGAGTACAAGAACATCGAGACCGTGGCGCGCGAGCTCCCCCCCGGGGACGAGATCCGCTCGCGGGGCACGCTGGCGCTCTTCCTCGGCAACGCCTACGCGACCCCGCGCACGATCGCGCGCTCGCTCGCCGCGCTGCACGCGCACGGGCTCCTGGAGACCGTCCGCGTCCCCGGGATCATGGTCGCGACCCGCGTCTTCGAGACCCTCCCGAGGGACGACCGCCGCGCCGAGGGGGACATCGTCACCTTCGGCCCGGCGCCCGACCTCGACCTCTCCCTCCCGACGTTCGAATACCCCGCGGCCCTCCTGGGGCACTTCGGCGGGCGGAGGCCGTTCGAGCGGTTCATGCGCTGGCTCGACCTCACGGTCCTCTCCCGCGCCTTCGAAGCGACGCTCGACTGGTCGCACTTCCTCGCGAGCGCGGCCACCCCGGGCGAGCTCGCGGGCTGGCTCGACGACGAGGCGATCCGCGCCCGGTGGGGCGCCGATCCCGGTTTGACATTTGGGGCTCCGGGTCGCGCTCCACAGAGCGCGCCCTCCGCCCCAAACCCCGTGATCGGCCCGATCCTCCACCGGCTGGATCCCGAGGGCCTCCGGCGCCTGTTCCTCCCGGATCCGAGCGATCGCGCCGAGATCGGCGCGGCCGTCCACGCCGTCCTCCGGGCGCTCTTCGAGCGGCACTCCGAGCGCGTGTCGGCCGCGCTGCTCGCGATGGGGCTGCCCTCCTCGATGGATGAAGCGGTCGCGCTCCCCGTGCTCGAGCTCCTGGCCCGGCTCTATGACCGATTCAGCGACGTGGAGGGCGCGCTCGCCGCCGTCTCCACGGGCGGGAGCGACGCGTCCGTCGAGCGCCTCGCGGCGCGCTACGTGCTTTATCGGAGGAACGTGGTCCTCGACGCCGCGTGGAGAGAGCCCCTCCTCGGCGGCGCCCGCCCCGCCGATCGCCGGAGCCTCCCGGTGATCTGACGGATTCCACCGTATCGACTGGGTCACTCGTCGAACAGCGTCGCTTGCCGGCCCGGCCGCCGGAACGTCGTCCCCTCCTCGGCCTCCCCGGTCCCGACCCGCCCCGCGTCGAGGCCGAGGCGGCGGCAATGGATCTCGAACAGCCGCTGCACGGCCTCCCAGCGCGCGCCGGCGCCCTGCATGCGGGCGCCGAAATCCGCCTCGTTCATCTTGCCGCCGCGCAGCTCCCGGATCCCGGATCGCACCTTCTGCGCGCGCTCGGGGAAGCCCGCCTCGAGGCGCTCGTCGAAGACAGGGAGCACCTCGCGCGGCAGGCGCAGGGGCATCATGAAGGCCGCCTCGGCGCCCGCGCCCTTCGCGCGCTCCAGGAGCTCGGGCACGTCGGCGTCGTTCAGCCCCGGGATCAGCGGCGAGATCGAGATGCCTGTCCGGACGCCGGCGTCAGAGAGCGCGCGCATCGCCTCGAAGCGGCGCGCGGGGCGGCTCGCGTGCGGCTCCATCCTGCGGGCGACCTCGTCGTCCGCGAACGGGATGCTGAGGTGCACCCGCGCCCGCGCGCGCCGCGCGAGCTCGCCGATCAGGGCCGCGTCGCGCCGGATCAGCGCGCCCTTCGTGATGAGCCCGACCGGGTTCCGGAACCGGAGGCAGACCTCGAGGCAGCGCCGCGTCAGCTCGTAGCTCGCCTCCAGCGGCTGATAGCAATCGACGTTGCCCGAGAAGACGATCGTGTCGCCCGCCCATTTCGGCCGCATGAGCGCCGCCTCGAGCAGCTCCGGGGCGTTGATCTTGACCACGATCTTTCGATCGAAATCGGTGCCGGCGCCCCAGCCGAGGTACTGGTGCGAGGGGCGCGCATAGCAATACGCGCACGCGTGCATGCAGCCCCGGTAAGGGTTCACGCTGAAGCGGAAAGGGATGTCGGGGCTGTCGTTCTCGCTCAGGATCGAGAGGGCCCGCTCCTCGAAGACCTGGAGCGTCGCGGCCGGCGCCTCCTCCAGGTAGGTCACGTGCGTCGAGGCCCAGGGGTTGGGCGGGTTCGAGATGGGGCGCGGCACGCCGCCGAGCTTACCTCGAGCGAGGGCCATGAGACATCTGTTCAGCGCGGGGCCGCCGGGGACCGCGCCGCGCCGGCCGAGCGCCGGACGCGGCTGCGTCCGCGCGCCGGAAGCGGCGGCGCTAGGCCGGCCTCTGCCTCGCCGCCCGGAGCTCGGTCTTGAGCTTCCCCACGATCGCGAGCACCTCCTTGACCTCCGGGGGAGAGAGGTTCAGGTGCCGGAAGGCCTGGTCGGACTGGCTCGGGCTGAAGACCTTGATCGCCGGGTTGAACCAGTTGAACGCGGTGACGACGCCCCTCACGAGCGCGCTGTCGGCGATCACGGCGGTGAGCCGCGGCTGATTCTGAACGAGCGCATTGACCTTGCTGCGCTGGGCGGCGGTGGGGGCCCCGCCGTCGGTGAAGACGAGGTTCGATACCCTGTTGTCGCTCCGGGCAACCGCAGTGATCGTGGTGACAAAAGCATTCCACTCCTCATCGGACGGCGTGACAGATGAGTGAACGACCACAACCACATGACCTACGACAGCGTGAGCCATCGTCCTCATGCAAGACCTCGCTGCGCTCCTCGACCAGGGCGGCCGCTCGACGCAGCGCGCGCCCGCACGCGCCGAGCAGAGATGTACGCGGTCGCCGGGATCCCCTCGCCCCAGGTCGCGCCACCCCCCGGGCCAAGATCGTGCCGCACCGCGTCAGTCATTCGACGTATGCTAGCATGACTCCGCCCCGGGGAGAAGATCGTCGCCCGCGCCCGCCGGAGGGGCGGCAAGTCCCTGGAACCGTTGTTGATTTGGGGACGATCCATGGGTCTCAAGCCGCCGCGGGGCGGGAGGCATGGAGCCTCTTCGTGCCTGCTTCCCCCCGGGGTGAGGCGATCACGAGCGGTGCGGCGTGGGGTTCCGCATCGAGAGCGCGGCATTGTCCACGGAGGCCGCGACCGTGCGGACCCGCTCGGCGAGCGCGTGGGGGACCTCCTCGCGGTCCACGGCGGCGTCAATCACGCACGGGCCGTCGTGCGCGAGCGCCTGCGAGAGCGCCTCGGAGAATTCGTTCAGGGTGCGCGCGCGGAACGAGCGCGCTCCCATTGCGGCGGCGAGGCCCGCGACGTCGAGCGGCACGCGGAAGTGGCAGGCCTGGAGATCCTCGCCGAGGAGGAGCCGCTCGCCGTGATATACCATGCCGTGTCCCTGGTCATTCAGGACCACCCAGATGATCCTGAGCCCGAGCTCCACGGCCGTGTGGATCTCCATGCCGTTCATGGCGAACGCCGCGTCCCCGACGAGCGCCACCACGGTGCTGTCGGGGGCGGCGAGCTTCCCGCCGATCGCGCCGGCCGTCGCGTGGCCCATCGACGCGAGCCCCATGTTGACGAAATAGGTGTTGGGGATGCGGGTCTCGTAGTAATGCACCGACCATGACACGCAGTTGCCGCTGTCGATGAAGAGCAGCGTGTCTTCCGGCAGCACGCCCTGCATCTCGCGGACGAGGCGCTGCGGCTTGATGGGGGTGGCGGTGCGGTCCTCGGCCGGCATCTGCGCCATCCGGGGGACCTCCGCGCGAAAGCGCCTGAGCGAGTCGTTGCCTCGCGCCTCGCCCTCGAGCAGCCGCGCGACGGCGTCCGTGAGCTCGGGCAGCGCCGCCCGCAGATCGCCTATCACGCCCACGTCCACCGGATAGTTCTTGCCCAGCTCGTACGGGTCGATGTCGATCTGGATGAGCGCCTTCGTGGGCTGCAGCCGCTTGTTCCAGGTGTGGGTCGACAGCTCGCCGAGGCTGCTCCCCAGCACGAGGAGGACGTCCGCCGAGGTCGACAGGAGGTACACGTCCGCCTGCCGGTGCCCGCCGAAGCCGAAGACGCCGAGCGACAGGGTGTGGTCCTCCGGAAATGCCCCTTTGGCCTTGGGGGTCGTGACCACGGGGATCTGGAGCATCTCGGCCAGGCGCAGGAGCTCGCCCCACACCCCTGCCAGGTTGACCCCGTGTCCCGCGAGGATGCACGGTCGCTTGGCCGAGATGAGGAGCTTGGCCGCCTCGGCGATCGCGGCCCGGTCCACGACCGTCGAGGTGGCCCGGTAGTGCGACATCTGCCAGGCATCCATCGCGATGTCCTGCTTCAGCATGTCCACCGGCAGGCTGAGGTGGACCGGGCCCGGGCGACCGCTGAGCGCCGCTCGCAGGGCGCGGCGGATGAGGTCCGGCATCCGCTCCGGGCTGGGCAGCATCGCCGACAGCTTGGTCACGGGCTTGTAGATCTGGACGAGGTCCACACCGAAAGAGCTGCTGTCCTGGAGCGATCCCCGGCCGAAGGCCCGCGTGGGCACCTGCCCGGTGAGCAGGAGGACCGGGACCGAGTCCTGGTACGCCGCGGCGATCCCGGTGAGCGCGTTCGTCCCTCCGGGGCCCGTGGTCGTGCAGCAGACGCCGAGCTTGCCTCGCACCCGCGCGTACGTGCCCGCCATGAAGGCCGCGCCCTCCTCGTGCTTGGCCAGGATGTGCTTGATTCCCGCCTGGTACGAGAGGGCCTCATGGATGGGCGTGATCGCGGCGCCCGGCACCCCGAAGATGTACTGGACATCCTCGGCCGCGAGGTACTTCAGCAGGAGCTCGGCGACGCTCGCGGTTCCGGTGTTCCATTCCATGTCAGGTCCTCATCTGTTCACATCGTCGCGGTTCCGGGGGGGGCGGCTCCTCCGGCGTCGGTGATCACCGCAATCACATGCAGGGCGGCGGACAGCGTCATGTATGCGCGCATTCGAATTTCGCCGCATATTTGGTAATGATGTGTCAGCGCGCGGCAGAGGACCTCGAGACCTGGCGGCGAACATTCGAGGTTACTCGTACAGCATCAAGGTTCACCCGTTCAAGTGGATTCTGGCTCGGGAGCGCGGTCAAAAAAAGTAAGGCAAGGCGCGCTCCTGGAGCGCGCGGGACGCTCGCCGGGGCAGGCGCGCCCTCCGGCGGGCGAGCGAGGCCAGAATCGGCTCCGGCGAGGTGGAGGGCGGCGCAGCCTCGCGCGCTCGTGAGGCTGAACGCATGATGCGCCCCGGCGAGACGCCGGACGGGCCCGCCAGGGTCCGGCCTCCAAGAGGCCGCGTCGCGGGCCGCGCCTCCGGGCTGGGGCGCCGCGCCCGGGAGGAAAGGCCTCCGGTCGAGGGCGCCCGCGGCGCCTGAGCGCTTGCCGGCCGTGGTGAGATATGTTGTTCAGGAGCTGGGGGCGCGGCTGCCGGGAGAATGCGGTGAAATCCACGAACGGCGTAGGCATTCATGGTATCGGGGTTTACCTCCCGCCGGAGGTGCGGCAGAGCTCGTGGTGGCCCGAGGCGGTGATCGCCGCGTGGCGCCGCGAGGCGAACGAGGAGATGAGGCGCGCGCTCCGCGACGATCCCGGGGCCGCGGGCGCGGGCATGCCCGAGGGCGCGCGCAGGGTGATCGAGGCGCGGGCGGCGCTGCGGGACGATACCTTCGGCGGCGCGGTGGAGCGCCGGATCATGCCGGAGGGGATGTCGACGTCCGAGATGGAGACCGCGGCGGCGCGTGAGGCGATTGCGGCGAGCGGCATCTCCGGAGCGGACATCGATCTGGTCCTCTCGTACTCGTGCTGCCCGGACGATCTCGACTGGCCCAGCGCCTGCGCCACGCACTTCCATCTGGGGCTGCCGGCGGGGTGCTTCACGACGGCCGTCGAGGGGGGAGCGAACTCCTTCCTCCAGCAGCTCGTGATCGCGGAGGCGATGATCGCCGCCGGGCGCGCCCGGTACGCGCTGCTCATCCAGTCGAGCGCGACATCGAGGCTCGTGCGATGGGAGGAGCAATCGTCGCTCTTCTTCGGCGACGGCGCGTCCGCCGTCGTGGTCGGCCCGGTCGCCCCGGGCAAGGGGGTGCTGGGGCGGGCGCACCGGACCTCCGGGGAGGTCCGGAGGTCGATCGTCTGCGGGGTGCCCGGCCGGCAGTGGTACGAGGAGGGGCGCATTGTCATGTACATGGCAGATGCGGGACAGACCCGGCAGATGCTGCTCAACATCCCGGATTACGCAAAGCAGGTGATCGGCGAGGCGCTGCTCGAGGCGGGCGTGCGCGCGGAGGACGTGGGGTTCTACGCCGCCCATCAGGGGATGCCGTGGATGCGCGCGGTCACGCAGGAGCACGCGGGGCTCCAGAACGCCAGGTCCGTCGACACGTTCGCGTCGACCGCGAGCGTCCAGGCGTGCAACGTGCCGCTCATGCTCGCGGGCGGTCAGCGGGAGGGGCTGCTCCGCGACGGCGATATCGTGGCGATGTTCTCCGGAGGGAGCGGCATGACCTGGTCCGCCCTGGTGATGCGCTGGGGGAAGTGACGCCCGGCGAGCGGGCGGAGGGCGCCACGGCGGCGAGCGTCGTCACCCGCGCAGCATCGGCGCCCGCGCGCGGGCGTACTCGGCGACGAGGGCGCGCTCCTCGTCGGAGAGGCGGACGAAGCGGGCGCCGAAGCCGGGCGGGCCGTCGCTGCCGCCCTCGCGGGTCCACTCCACCACGGCGACCGCGTCGAGCTCGCGGCCGCCGGGGAAGGGGATCTTCACGGCGACGGTCGCGCCGCGCGCGGGCAGGTGCCGGTAGGTGGGCACGAAGATGCCGCCGTCGTCGACGACGTCGCCGCCGGGCGTCAGGCGATAGAAGTTCGCGGCGCTGCCCTCGGCGAGCGACGCCTCGAAGCGGGGCGGGGGGGGCTGGCTGCCCTTGCCCCGCGCGGCGGCGGCCCGGATCTTCTCGTCGAGCGAGCGCAGGAGCGTCGCGAGCTCCGAGAGCTGCGACTCCATCGCGCGGATGCCGAACGCGCTCTGCGTGGCGGCCTTCGCGAGCGGCGCCACCGTGCGCTCGACCAGCGAGAGGTGGTGCGCGACGAGCTCCGACACCGAGCGATCCGTCTCGACCTCGACCTCGACCCTGGGCTGCGCGACCGAGGTGAGCGCGGTGGAGAGCTTGCCGAGCTCGGGCTCGAGCCAGGCGCGGAGCTCGCGGCCCTTCGCGCCCTCGGCCTGCGCGGCGGCGGCCGCCGCGCCGATCGCGCCGCGGATGGCCTCGAGCTGATCGGCCAGCATGGTCAGCGTGCCGGTCACGCGCACGACCGGATCGTCGTCCTTGCCGCCCATGCGCTTGATGCGCTGATAACCCTTCTTGATCTCCTCCCAGCGGGCCCGCTGCTCGGGGGTCAAGCGATTGCGGAGCTCGCCGAGCTTGAGCAGGTTCTGCTCCGCGCCCGTCGTGAGCGTCTGCGACTCGCCGGCGTAATGGTCGTCGACGAGCCGCTCGATCTCCTCGTCGGTGTGGGCCGAGACCACCTTCTCGGCGAGCTTGTTCATGTTGCGGTAGCTGCCCTGGAGCTTGAAGGGCGGCTCGGTCCGGAACGCGTCGTCCTGCGAGGCGCTCCTGATGTACTCGAGGTTCACCTGGAGCAGGACCCTCTGCACCTTGAAGAGGCGCTTCAGGACCTCCACGATCTCCCCCGCCTCGGCGGCCGAGTAGGCGTGGGAGAGCTCGGTCAGGGGCACGTCCTCGCCGCCGGCGATGCGGATGAGCTTGTGCGTGTCGCCGGGATCGCGGCCGGAGAGCGGCGAGAGCGTGGGGTTCGAGGTGAGCGCGTTCTCCAGGTAGCTCAGCGCGAAGAGGTGGTCCTTGCCCTCGAGGATGTCGCCGAGGTTGTAGGTGTCGGCGCGGTTCGCGAGCATGTCCGGGATCTGGAACTTGGCGCCGGACTCCGTGTACGGGTTGCCCGCCATGACCACGCAGAACTTCTTGCCGCGGAGGTCGTAGGTGCGCGTCTTGCCGCGCCAGACGCCCTCGATCCGGCGCTGGCCGTCGCAGAGGGAGATGAACTTCTGGAGGAGCTCGGGGTTCGTGTGCTGGATGTCGTCGAGGTAGAGCATCACGTTGTTGCCCATCTCGAACGCCAGGTTGATCTTCTCGACCTCCTGCCGGGCCGTCGCGTTCGGCGCCTCCGCCGGGTCGATCGAGCGCACGTCGTGGCCGAGCGAGGGGCCGTTGACCTTCATGAACACGAGGCCGAGCTTGGAGGCCACGTACTCCATGAGCGTGGTCTTGCCGTAGCCGGGCGGTGAGATGAGCAGGAGCATGCCCATGAGGTCGGTGCGCTTGCCCTCGCCGGCAGTGCCGAGCTGCTTCGCGAGGTTGTTGCCGACGAGCGGGAGGTAGACCTCGTCGATGAGGCGGTTGCGCACGAAGGACGTGAGCACGCGGGGGGCGAACTCCTCGAGGCGGAGGCGCTTGCGCTCGCGGAGGGCGATCTCGCCGCGGAGCTTCCTGTACGCGCGGTACCGGGGGGCGCGCTCGCGCAGGAAGGCGCCGATCCGGGCGAGGAACTCGTCGAGGCGGAGCGAGAGGGCGCGCTCGCGGACGCGCGGGTGCTGGCCCAGGAGGCCCTCGACGCGGACCTCGACGACCGCGGCGCTGGGGTCGCGATCGATCCTGCGATCGGTCACGAGCACGACGGCGGCCTCGCGCACGAGGTGAGCGAGGGGGGCGTGCTCGGGGCGGCGCGCGACGAAGGCGGAGAGCCAGACGAGCGCGAGCGAGAGGCGCTCGGCGGGGTGCTTCTCGAGCTTCTGGAGGTCGTCCTCGAACGGGCCGCGGCCGGCCTCGAGCTCGAGGTGGGCGAGCAGGGCGTCGCGCAGGGCGAGCGCGCCGGCGCTCGTGACGAAGCGCGGGCGCTCGGCGGCGAGCTCCTCGACGAGGTAGCGCGCGGCGCCGCGGATCTCGCCGGGAGCCACGGCGATCCGGTGCGCCTCGGCCGCCGCCGAGATCATGGGCTCGAGCTCGGCGGCGAGCGCCTCCTGCGCGGGGCCGTCGGAGATCTGCGCCCGGAGGCGGCCGAGGCTGCGCGCGCGGCGGTGGACGAGGGCCTGCGCGGGCGCGTCGAGCGAGGCCCAGGCGAGGCAGGCGAGCGCGCGCGCGCCGCTCTCGTAGCGGAGCAGGCCCGCGGTGGCGCGGATCGCGAGCAGCTTCTCCAGGATCAGCGCGGCGTCCGCGTCGTGCACGCCGCGCTCGTAGCCCTCGTCGTGGCGATCCGCGGCGTACGCGCGCACCGCGGCGAGCAGGCCCGGATTGGGCTCGCCGACCGCGCCCTTGCCCGGGGCGGCCTCGCCGAGCGAGGCCTTGCGCAGCCCGTCGATCGAGAGGCCGTGCCGGCCGGCCTCGGCGTCCTCGAGCATCGATCCCGCCAGGAACTCGCCGCGGTAGACCTCGTCGGTCTCGCTGATGAGCTGCTGGTCCCAGAGGTCGCGCGCGCCCTCCAGCGCGGGGTCCTCGATCGGCTCGAAGAAGTCGGTGCCCGAGAGGTGCAGCGCGAGGCCGCCGCCGTGCGGGACGAGCGTGAGCTCGAGCGCCTGGGTGTTGACGTTGAAGCGGTGGCGGCCGAGCTTGATGACCGCGGCGCCGTCCTCGTAGAGGTCCTCGCGATCGCGCAGCGCGCGCAGCGCGTCCTGCCGCGCGGTCTTGAGCCGCGCGTCGACCTCGTCGCCCTTCACCGTGTCGCCGAGCGCGGCGAGCTGCGCGGCGAGGTCGCGGATCTTCGCGACCATCGGATCGGACGCGAAATAGGCGTTGAGCTCGTCGGCGTTCGCGGCGGAGCGCGCCTTGCGCGCGACGCCCTGGAGGATGCGGTCGGCGGCCGAGACGAGGTTCTGGACGCGGCGCTGGCGCTCGTCGAGCAGGGCCTGGCGGCGGGCGCCGAGCGCGTCGTTGACCTCCTCGCGCTTCGCCGCGAGGTCGCCGAGGAACTCGTCGAGCTCGCCGAACCGGCCCTCGAGCTCCTCGAGCTGGACGAGCAGCTTCGACAGCTCGGCGTCGCAGCGCTCGGGGGTGTCGCAGACCGCGAGCGCGCTCTGGACGCTCTGGCCGAAGAGCTTGAACTGGGCGCCGAACTCGGCGCGGCCCTCGGTGCCGCGCAGGTCCTTGGCGCGCGCGCTCAGCACCGCGCGCGCCCGGTTGAGCTGCGCGTAGACCTCGCTCACGCCCTCCAGGATCTTCGTGCGCGACGTCGGGTCGTCGACCTCCAGGCCGCCCACGATCTCGGCGAGGAGCGCGAGGCCCTCGTTCACCGCGTCGAGGTCGGCCGTGAACGGGGCGAGCTCGCTCGACTTCGAGACGGCCTCGATCTTCGCGACGAGCGCGGCCAGCCGGTCGCGGAGGGGCGCGAGGGCCTGATCGGCGAGCAGGAACTTGACGGCCGCGCGGCTCGTGTCCTCGAAGCGGGCGACGACCTCGGCCTCGAGCGCGTCGATCCGCGCGAGGTCCATGTACTTGAGCTCGCGCAGGGTGATGAGGTGGCCGCGCTGCTTGCGGAGGTCCGTCAGCGCGCGCATGAACGCGTCGACGGTGCCCGCGTCCTCGGGCCGGACGCCGGAGAGCAGCGCCTTCTGCGCGGCCTCGGCCTCGGCGAGCGCGCTCGCGGCGCGCGCCTTGATCGCCTCGACCTTGTCGTACTCGTCGACGATCGCCTCGGCGGTCTTCCGGATCTCGCCCAGCGTGGAGAGGAGATCGCCGGCCTCGGCGTGCCCGAGCCAGTGGTAGGCGTCGGCCATGCGCCTGGTCGTCGCGATGATCTCCTCGAAGATCTGCCGCGTCGGCGCATCGCCCTCGGCGGCCCTCCGCAGGCCCAGCGCGTCGGAGATGCCGCGCACGAGGTCCGCGTTGCCGACCTTCGCCAGGTACGATCCGTCCGTCGGCGCCGAGGCCGCGTACTCCGCGGTGGTGAACGGCGTCTGCCAGATCTGCATCGGGTGGACGCGCGTCGGCTCCTCGCTCGCGGCGCGGAAGATCACCATCTTCCCGTCGTCGAAGAGGCTGTAGCCGTGGCAGTGGATCGGGCTCGAGACCTCCTTCCGGATGAGGTTGTACGGGAAGAGGAGGTACCGGCCGTCGACGATCTGGTGGAAGACGTAGAGCACGTCCTCCCCGTTCGGCGAGCGGATCGCGCGCTCGAAGAGCAGGGTCCTCGTGTCGCCCTCGAACCGCTTCGTCTCGCCGCTCGCGAGGTAGTAGCCGTTCGGGAAGACGATGCCGTGGTCCTCCGGCAGGCTCAGGCACGCCTGGCCGATCGCGTCGATGCGCGCGACCTTCTTCGTGCGGCCGTTGTAGACGAGGTACCGGTGCTCCTGCTCGCGGAAGGGCTTGATCTTGAGCAGGATCAGCGGGCCGAGCCGCGCGTAGTGGATCTCGGCGTCGTCGAGCGACTGGTTCGGATCCTCGACCGGCTCGCGGTAGATGCCGAGCCCGGTCGCGGTGTTGTTCTCGATCTTGATCGTGAGATCGCCGCCGATCGTCTCGACGAAGACCTCGTCGAGCACGCTCACGTGCGGGTGCTTGCCCGCGACGTGGTCCTCGCGGGTCGTCGCCTTCCACGCGAAATCGTGCGAGCGCGGCCGGACGTGGTCCTCCTCGCCGCGGGAGTCGATGTACCGGACGCGGCCCGCCGGATCGATGCTCCAGCGGAAGACCTTCACGTCGCGCTCGGTCGCGCCGACCTGGAAGATCGCGAGCAGGCGCGTGTCCGTGCGCCGCAGCTGGAGCAGCCGCGGATCTTTCACGTAACGGTGAAGGTCCTTGAACTCCTTCACGAAATTGGCGTCCGCAAGGAACGCCTCGCCCTCGTCGAGCGCCACCGGCGAGAGGTCGTAGCCGTCGTCCGCCCTGGCGAAGCGGTGGAGGCTGAAGACGTTCTCGACGTTGACCTCGGCCTTGAGGCCCATGAAGACGAGGTAGCCGACGAGCAGCCGGCCGCGGATGCTCACGATGTCGCGCGGCAGGCAGTTGTGCTCGGTGCGGACGCGGCCGTTCTCGATCAGCGCGAGCTCGGCGCCGCCGAAGACCTGCTTCCTGCGCGCGTTGAGGGCCTCGGCCTTCTTGCCGAGCTCGGCGGCGCGATCGATCAGGCGCCGCCGGATGACCTCGTAGCTGCCGCCCTCCGGCACGGCCGCCGGCACGGCCGCCGGCACGGCCGGAGCGGATGAGGGGGCTTCGCCCCCTACGCGCCCGATGGGCGCTACCCCGGGGCCTCCCTGTGTCGCCATGGGAAACCCGTCCGGCTACGCCTGCGGCGGGCGCTTCGCGAGGTCGTCGATGCCGAGCTCGCGGGCCTTGTCGGCGAGCGCCTGGATCTTCTTCTTGCCGTCCGCGTCCGCGCCCTGGAGGAGCTTCGCGAGCAGGGCCGAGATCGTGAGCCCCTGCGAGCCCACCGCGCCCGGCGCGAGCAGCTTGCGGAGGTCGTCGGGCAGGCTCCCGCCGCCGCGCAGGTAGTCGCCGAGCACCGCGCGGACCGACTCGCTCTGATCGACCACGCCGTCGATCGACTGGCCGACGCCCACCGCGCGCACGAAGCGATCGAAGAACGCGCCGTCGCCGCCGACGATGTTGATCTTCGCGTTCGCGAAGGCCTGGGCGAGCACGTCGGCCTGGGCGCGCGCGATGTCGGCGCGCACGCGGATCGACTCGAGCTCCACCGCGCGCTCCTTGTCGAGGCGCAGCCGGAACTCCTCGTGCTCGCGGCCGACGCCGTCGAGCGCCTTCATCGCGGCCGCCTTCTCGGCGGTGCCGGCGGCCTCGGCGAGCAGCCGCTGCTTGATCGCGGCCGCCTCGGCGAAGCCGTGCTTCTCGAGCGCCGCCGCCTCGGCCTCGCGCGTGCGCGCCCCGGCGAGCCCCTTCTGCTCGATGCCCGCCGCCTCGGCGAGCAGCCGCTCCTTCGAGACCAGCGCCTCGGCGAGGCCCTGCTTCTCGATCGCCTGCGCCTCGGCCTGCTTGACCGCGACCTTCGCGAGGCCCTGCTTCTCCTCGCCCACGGCCACGGCCTGCATCTTCTCGAGCGTGACGCGCGCCTCGGCGAGGCCCTGCTTCTCGATCGCCTGCGCGTCGGCCTCCTTCACGCGCGCCCTGGCCAGGCCCTCGGCGGCCGCCTCGGCCTGCACGCCCTCGGCGAGGCGGATCTTCGCGCGCGCCGACTTGTCGCTCGACTCGAGGTCCGCGTCGGCCGTGATGAGCCGCTCGCGCGCGCGGTATTTCGCCGCCTCCTCGCTCGCCTCGGCCGACTTGATCTGCTTGACCAGCGACTCCTGCGCCTCGGCCTCGGCGTTGATGCGCGTCACGTCCTTGAGGCGGTTCGCCTCGGCCACGGCGCGCACGTCCTTGATCCGCTCCTCCTCCTCGGCGACCGTCTTGTCGACCGCGACGCGCGACCGGACCACGTCCGCGATGTCCTTCTTCTGGACCTCGATCTCCTTGTCGCGCGCGATGAGGTGGAGCTGCACGTCGCGGTCCCGGGCCACGGCCTCGAGCTGGCGGGCGCGCTCGACGCGCTCGGTCTCGACCGCGATCTCGCGCTCCTTGCTCTTCTGGGCGATCGCGATGCCGCGCTCCTTGGCCTCGCGGGCGACGCGCGCCTCCTCCTCGTTCTTCTCCTGCACGAGCAGCGTGCGCTTGTGCTCCTCGCTCGCGACGCGCGCGGCCTCGTTCTGCTCGCGGGTCTGCGCGATCGCGATCTCCTTCGCCTTCTTCGCCTCGGCCTCGGCGCGGCGCTGATCGAAGCGGAAGATCGCCTCGTCGGACTCGAGGTTCTGGCTGCCGATCTCCTTGCGCTCCTTCTGGCGGAGGTCGTTCGTGAGGATGTTCTGCACGACCGTGAGATCGGTGATCTTCTTGATGCCCTCGGCGTCCATGATGTTGTCTTTGTCGAGGTGCTCGATCGGCGTCTGCTCCAGGTAGTCGATCGCCGCGTCGTCGAGCACGAACCCGTTCAGGTCCTTGCCGATGACGTCGATGATGTCGTCCTTGAACTTCTGGCGCTGCTTGTAGAGGTCCTCGAAGTTCAGGCCCTTGCCGACGGTCTTGAGCGCCTCGGAGAACTTCGCCGTGAAGAGCTCCTCGAGCGTCTTCGGGTCCGAGGCGCGGGCGCAGCCGATCGACTGGGCGACCTTGAGCACGTCCTCCTGCGTCTTGTTCACCCGGACGAAGAAGGTGACCTTGATGTCCGCGCGGATGTTGTCGCTGCAGATCAGGCCCTCCTTGCCGCGGCGGTCGATCTCGATGGTCCGGACCGAGATGTCCATGATCTCGGCGCGGTTGATGATCGGATAGACCACCTTGCCGGTGAAGGTGACGATGGGCTCGTCCTTCATCGTGTTGATGATCAGCGCCTTGCCCTGATCCACCTGGCGGTAGAACTTGGCGACGATGATCAGCGACCCGAAGACCGCGATCGCGACGAGGGGAATCAGGATGAGGAAGGGGACGATCTCGTTGGGCACGGCCGCTCCTTGATCGCTTGTGATCGCGGGGGTGGGCGCGTGCGCCCCTCCCCCTCGCTGGGTCCGGGAGCGTACACGGAAATCGGCGGCGAGGGATCGCCGCGCGATCAGCCCGCGCGGCCCCGGGATCGGCCGGCGGAGGCGTCGCCGGCCTCCGCCTCGCCCTCGCCCTCGCCCTCGCCCTCCGGTGCCGGGTCGGGCGCCGCGGGCGCCGCCGCGGCGCCGGCGGGCTTCTTCCGGCGGTCGTCGAGCATCGGGGCGATGGGCTCGACCTCGAAGGCCTCCCGCTCGGGATCCCAGCTCACGAGCAGCGCGCGGTCGCCTTGCCGGAGCGCGCCCGGCGTGTCGCAGCGGACGTCGAGGATGAGGCCCGCGCCGCCGTCGGCGAGCGTCGCCTGGCCGAAGCGCTCGTCGACGCGGCCCGTGGAGATCACGCACTCGCGGCCGAGCAGGTCGCTCCTCGTCTTGGCGCCGCGCGTCGCGAAGAACGGGCCGAGCGGGCGCACGACGATCGACGTGAGCGGCAGCGCGACGGCGACCGCCAGGACCAGGAGGAGCAGCTTGAGGCTCCAGGGCGGGAGGCCCCACTGGGCCCAGAGCGGCGAGAGGGTCATCAGGCCGACGACGCTCGAGACCCAGCCGAACGCGGCCAGCAGCGTGAGCACCACGGTGGCCGGCGCGCGGTTCAGGTGCAGCGCCGCGAAGAGCGCCGCGAGCCCGCCGCCCTCCTCGCCCGCCCCGTCCGCGTCCGCGATGCCCTCGGCCACGCCCTTGGCGGCGCCCTCGAGCGAGCCCTTCACGGCGCCCTCGAGCGCGCCCTTGGCGGCGCCCTCGAGCGAGCCCTTCACGGCGCCCTCGAGCGCGCCCTTGGCGACGCCGTCGATGCCGGCGTCGAGGTCCGGCATGGCCGCGTCCTCGGCGCCCCCGAGCAAGTCGAGGTCGAGCGCGCCGAGGATGACGAAGAGCCAGTAGATCATGGCCAGCGCGAGCACCCCCGTGAAGAGCACCGCGGGGAACGCGAGGGACGCGGCGAGCACCTCGGCCATGGGGGGAGCCTAGCGCGGATCGGTCCGCTTCAGCGCCTCGGCGATCTCGTCGAGGCGCGCGAGCATCGCGCGGCTGACCGCGAGCTGCTCGCCGTGCTCGCCGGCGCCGTGCTCGCCGGCCGGCGGCTCGAGCGCGGCCCCCGAGAGCGCGGGGCCGAACGTCATCACGAACGAGGCGATCGCCTTGCCGGGCTCGGTCTGCGCGAAGCAGTCGTCGTAGCCGACCGAGAGGCAGGTCGTGATGAACGTGACCGCGTCGAGGAACGTCTGGCACCTGGGGTTCCGGCCCTGCTCGGCGAGGTAGAAGAGGTAGGAGCCGCCCAGCACGAGGACGCCGAGCGAGTCGAGGGGATCGCGGAGCATCGCGCTGCGGAAGCTCCGCTTCCAGTCGTCGAGCCGGATCTCCTCCGGGGCGGCCGTGGCGAGGCCGAGCGCGAGCAGGGCGATCGCGCCGCGCGCCGTCACGCCGGGGTCCGGGGTCGCCATGGCCCCTCGTGTGTCGCATGGACGCGGCCGGAATGGAATGGGCAGGAGGCCGGCGTCAGAGCGCGCGACGGCTGGGCCGGTGCCCGGGCAAGGCCGTCTGGCCGGCGTCGTCGCTCGGGGCTCCGGGCCGCGCTTCACATGGCGCGTCCGACGCTCCCAGCGTCGTCGAGTCGCCGGTGAGCGTCTCGTCCGTCGGCAGCGCGAGGCCGCTGTCGCGCCGGACCAGGTTGGACACGCCGACGGGCCCCTCCACGCCGCGCAGCGACGAGGTCCCCACCGGCTCGAAGACGAACGCCTTGGGCGCGACGGCGCGGACCCGCTCGTCGACCAGGATCTGACCGGGCGCGCCGGAGCGCGTGAGCTCGGCCGCGGTGGTGACCGCCGGGCCGAGCACCGCGTAACCGAGCCGCCCGAGCGCCCGCGAGCCGATCCCGCCCGTGATCAGCCGGCCCGTGCCCACGCCGATGGTGACGCCCTGCGCGAACGGCGACTGCGCGCCGGTCCTGCGCCCGAGCACCTCGATCTGCGAGCGGATCGCGGCGCACGCGTCGAGCGCCCGCGCGACGTGGTCCCGGCCGTGGAACACCGCGACGACCGCGGCGCCGGGGAACCGATCGACCACGCCGCCGCGCGCGAGCAGGTCCGGGACGATGACCTCGAAGTTGGCGTTCAGGGCGCGCAGGGGGTTCGGGGCGGAGGGCGCGCTCCGTGGAGCGCGACCCGGAGCCCCGAATGTCAGGCCGGGGTTCGCGGCGGAGGGCGCGCCGCGTGGAGCGCGCCCCGGAGCCCCGGGCTTCGAGTCGGCCCCTCCGCCCGCCGCCTTGCCCTCCCCGGCGCGCCCAGGGCCGCGCTGGCAGATCTCGACGTGCACCACCGTGCCCTCGAGCTCGTCGCCGGAGAGCGCGTCGGCGGGGCCGAGGGCGCGGATGCGCTCGACCAGGATCGGGCTCATGAACATCCGGAGCAGGCTGTTCTCGTCGCTGGAGCGCGCGTTCTTGCGGAGCTCGCCCACGTGCCTGGCGGTCTTCTCGATCGTGATCTCGAGATCGCGGAAATCGATCGGCTTGGTCACGAAATCGAGCGCGCCGTGGTTCATCGCGCAGCGGATGTTGTTCATGTCGCCATACGCGGAGACGATGACGGTCCTCGCCAGCGGGCACACCTCGCCGACGCGGCCGAGGAAGGTGAGCCCGTCCATCACGGGCATGTTGATGTCGGCGAGGATCACGTCCACGTCCGGGTGGAGCCGGAGCTCCGCGAGGCCGGCCTCGCCGTTGCCGGCGAACACGAATTCGTACGCGCCGCCGCGGATCTGCTGGCGGAACCGCTGCTTGATGAGGAGGGGCACGTCGGGCTCGTCGTCGACCACGAGGATCTTCGTGGGGCCGCGCCCCGCGGCGCCGAGCGCGGCGAACGCCGTGACGAGCTCGCGCGCCGACTGGAACCTCTGCGCCGGCGCCTTCGCCAGCGCGCGATCGAAGAAGCGATCGGCCGCGGGGCCGAGCCACGGCGCGAGCGCGGACGGGAGCGGGAACGCGTCCGTGCAGACGCTGACCATCACGTCGCCGAGCGAGTCGCCGGTGAACGGGAAGGCGCCCGTGAGCGCGCGGTAGGCGATGACGCCGAGCGACCAGATGTCGCTCTGGTGGTTCGGGGCGGCCCCGCGCACCTGCTCCGGGCTCATGTACGCGGGCGTGCCGACCAGCCCGGCCGATTGCCGGCGCGAGTCGTCGCTCGATTCCTTGAGCGTCCAGACGACGCCGAAATCGAGGAGCTTCACGACCTCCCCGGACTCGCCGCGCCCGATGAAGATGTTGGCCGGCTTGAGGTCGCGGTGCACGATCTTCGCGGCGTGCGCGGCCTCCAGGCCGCGCGCGATCTGCTGGAGCAGGGCGAGCGTCGCGGGCACCGTGAGCCGCTCCTGCCGCCGGAGGCGCGCCTCGAGGTCCTCGCCCTCGAGCAGCTCCATCACGATATAAGGGGCGCCGGCCTCGATACCGTAATCGTAGACGTGGATGACGTGCTCGTTCCGGAGCTGCGCGATGGCGCGCGCCTCGCGCTCGAATCGCTGCCGCGCGCTCTGCGAGGAGATGTGATCGGGCGTCATCAGCTTGAGGGCCACCCGCCGCTCGAGCTGCTGGTCGAAGCACTCCCAGATGAGCCCCATACCGCCGCGCCCGATCTCTCGAATGAGAGAGTACCTGCCGCCGATGACGCGATCGGACATGGTCGCCCAAAGGTACAGGCGGCCGCAAGACGGTGTCAACGCCCGCGGCCTCCCTCGGCCGGACCGGGCCGCCCGGACCCCGGGGCCCGGCGCGCGCCCACGCGATTCCCTCCCGAGCGCGCAGCGTGTATGCTCCTCCCCGACTCCGGTCGCCCCGCTCCGGGGCACGCAGGGGTCGGGAGGCAGCTTATGAAGTCGCTTCGAACCAGGCGCCGCGCCGCGCTCGCGCCGGCGCTCACCGCGCTCGCCGCGGCCGCCCTCGGGATCGCGTCCTGCGCGCCGGAGGTGGACACGACCGGCAGCTTCCAATGCGCCGCGCCGCTCAGCCCCTGCGGCGACGTCTGCGTCGACCTCGAGAACGACCTCTCGAACTGCGGCGCGTGCGGCACCGCCTGCACCGGCGACCACATCTGCCTGTCGGGCTCGTGCAGCCCCGTCCCGTGCTCGGGCGGCCTGGTCGCGTGCGGCGGCGTCTGCGTCGACATCCAGACCGACCCGCAGCATTGCGGCGGCTGCGACGTGGCCTGCGCCTCGGGCGTCCCGTGCGTCGTCGGCGCCTGCCAGGGCGACTGCCCGGCCGGCCAGGTCGCGTGCGCCGGGGGCTGCGCCGACCTCCAGTCGGATCCCTCGAACTGCGGCGGCTGCGGGATCACCTGCCCCGGCGGCGTCCAGTGCGCGGGCGGCGTCTGCGGCGGCCCCTGCCCGCCGGGCACCGAGCCCTGCGGCGGCGCCTGCGTCGACGTCGCGTCCGACGAGCAGAACTGCGGCGGCTGCGGCGTCGCCTGCACCGGCGGCGCGCAGTGCGTGAACGGCGCCTGCCAGGGCGGCGGCTGCGGCCCCGGCCTCACCGATTGCGGCGGCGTCTGCGTGGACCTCCAGACCGACCCCGCGCACTGCGGCTCCTGCGGCAGCCCGTGCGCCGCGGGCGTGCCCTGCCAGAGCGGGGCGTGCGCGGCCGGGTGCCCCGGCCCGACGACCTGCGGCATCTGCGACGTGGAGCAGCTCGTCTCCATCGTCCCCCAGACGCTGACCGGCACCACGGCGAACGGGCTCAACGGCCACACGCCGAGCTGCGGGCAGTCGGCGAGCCCGGAGGAGGCGTTCATGTTCACGGCGCCCGGCACCGGCACGTTCAAGTTCGACACGGCCGGCTCGGGCTTCGACACCGTGCTCAGCCTGCTCGACCTCAATTGCGTGGAGCTCGCCTGCAACGACGACGTGCAGGGCAGCAACAAGGCGATGCTCACGAGGAGCCTCCCCATGGGCGAGTCGGTGTACGTGGTCGTCGAGGGCTTCGGCGCCGCCTCGGGCGATTTCCAGCTCCAGATCTCCGCGATCCCCCCCCCGGCCTGCCCCGACGCGGACCTCGGCTCCGCGGTGCCGCTGACGGTGACCGGAACGACCGCCGGGGCCGGCAACGACTTCCCCTCGCCCTGCGCCAACTCCAACGCCGCGGACGTCTCCTACACGTTCACCGCGCCCACCACCGGGACGTTCGTATTCGACACGTTCGGATCGCAGTTCGACACGATCCTCCACGTGCACGACGGGACCTGCAGCGGCCCGTCCCTGGGCTGCAACGACGACACGAACGGCCAGCAGTCCCAGGTCAGCGTCGACCTCACCGCCGGCCAGACGGTCGCCGTGGTGGTCGACGGCTTCGGCAACGGTCAGGGCAACTTCACGCTGCACGTGAACTGACGCCCGCCGGCGGCGCCCGCCCTACGGCAGCTTGCAGACGTAGCGCTGGGGGCTGTCGCAGGGGATGTCGTTCCACATCCCGCCGGCCCAGCTCGCCAGGTGCACGCAGTCCTCGTTGCCGGCGTTGTTCGGCTCTCCGCCCGCCCACCACGTGAAATCGGCCGGCGTGCCGTCGGTCCAGACGTAATCGCCCTCGACGGCCTCGTCGCCGAGGCCGATGTACCACTCCCCGCCCGCGATCGCGTACGCCCCCTGCGCGACCTCGTCCTGCGTCGCGCCGTCGTGGATGGAGACGAGGTGGCCGCCCTGCGCGACGCAATCGGCCTCGGCGGCGGTCCAGGGCGCCGGCACGAAGCAGAACGCCAGCGTCCCGCCGCCCGAGGCCGGCTGGGTCACGCACTGCGGGCACGACGGGTCGTCGTCCCATACCCCGTCGCAATCGTCGTCCGCGAAGTTGCAGACCTCCGGCGCGCCCGGGTACACCGCGGGGTCCTGGTCGTTGCAATCGTACCCGCAGCCCGACGCGCCGTCGCTGTCCGCGTCGATGCTCGCCGGATCCACGCAGGCCAGCCTCGATTGCACGTCGGCCGGCCGGTTGTTCAGGAAATCGATGGTCGCCTGGATGCTGCCCGCGATCCCGGCGGGATCCACCTCCTTGCGCGGATCCTCGACGGCGTCGTTCCAGATGAGCCCCTCCAGCGCCGAGGCCTGCCCGGCGAGGTCCAGATCGGCGGCGGCGGCGATCACGTCCAGGTAGGCCTGCGCGAGCGCCTCCCGGCACGGCTGCGACGCGTCGCACATCTGCTGGAGCCGCCCGCCGCCGCCCCACGGATCGAGGTAATCGGAGAACGTCTGATCGATCCCCCACGGGATGAAGGTCCACCTGCCGTCGTCGGGGCGGCGATAGATGAAATAATTGTTGCGCGTCCAGGCGTAGCCGTCCCAGTGGCCGAGGAAGATCTCGGCGGCGGCGAAATGGAGGTAGCGGTCCATGTCGATCACCTGCGACGCCTCGGCGAGGAAGGTGTCGGGGTCCGTCATGCCGTCGAGCGCGGTCGCGAGCTCGGTGAGGTCGGCGAAGCCGACGTCGGTGCCGTGGTCCTGATCGAAGGTGGTGACCAGCCAGGCCTCGAGATCGCTCCCGTACGCGCCCTCGTAGAGGTTGCCGCTCTCGTCGCCGAACCAGGCCTCGAGCAGCTCCTTGTTGTCGACGACCTCGATCGTCGAGTAGAGCCCGTAGAGGGCGCCGTTGACGTGGACCGTGGCGTACGCGGTGCGCGGGGCGGGCACGTCGAGGCCGCGGAAGAGGGCGTAGCCGAGGCGCTCGTGGATCATGCTCGGGTCCTGGACCATGTTGTTCAGGGCGAGCTTGCCGAGGCCGAAGAGCTTCTGGCCGTCGGTGAAATGGCCGAACTTGAGCAGGAACGCGGCCTTCTGGTCGAGGGTCCGGAACGAGCCGTACTTGCCCTTGAGCCGGACGCCGACGGAGGGCAGGTCGGTCACCTCGCCGTCGAGCGTGACGCGCACGCCGCCCTCCACGTAGACGCTCGGCTGGACGGCGAGCGCCTGGATGTCGGCCTGATCGAGCGTGATGTCGATGCGAGGGATGGTGTCGCCGGAGAAGAGCGGGCCCGCGTCCGGCGGGGCCACGGCGCCGCCCTGCCCGCCGGCGCCGCCCTGCC
>CAYQYG010000065.1:0-3017 GCA_964421485.1 uncultured Polyangiaceae bacterium
GCCCGCGCCCGTTGCCGCGCCCGCGCCCGCGCCCGTTGCCGCGCCCGCGCCCGCAGCCGCGCCTCCGCCGCTCACGAGCCCGTCCACGAAGAAGCTCGCCCGCGAGGCCGGCGTCGATCTCCGGCAGGTCCAGGGCACCGGCGAGCACGGCCGCATCACCCGCGACGACGTGATGCGCGCCGTGACCACGCACCAGATCCCCGAGGCCGCGCCCACGAGGCCCGGCGAGCGCGCCGAGCCGCAGGCCGCGGCCGCATCGCAGGCCGCGGAGCTCGCGCAGCTCATCCAGGGCGGCGGCGGCTTCGTGCCGCCGATCCCGGGCGTCGGGTTCGGCGCCTACAAGGTCCCGCCGTACACGCCGAAGCCGGGCGACGAGGTCGTCCCGTGGAACCGCAGGCGCCGCATCACCGCCGATCACATGGTCTACTCGAAGACCACGGCGCCGCACGTCGT
Source organism: uncultured Polyangiaceae bacterium (assembly GCA_964421485.1). GTDB lineage: Bacteria > Myxococcota_A > Polyangia > Polyangiales > Polyangiaceae > CAYQYG01. The sequence continues at coordinate 454 of CAYQYG010000065.1, forward strand.
GACCGTCGCCGAGGTCGACCTGCACGCGACCTCGAAGCTCCGCGACCAGCACAAGGAGCGCTTCAAGAAGTCCGGCGTGTCGCTGACCTTCCTCGCGTTCGTCTGCGCCGCGACCGTCAAGGCCCTCCGCGAGCACCCGACGCTCAACGCGCGCGTGCTCGAGGGCTCCTACGCGGTGCTCCGCGACGTCAACCTCGGCGTCGCGGTGGACACGCCCGGGGGCCTCATCGTGCCCAGCATCAAGCGCGCCGACGAGCTCTCGCTCGTCGGCCTCGCCCGGGCCATCGACGACCTCGCCGGCCGCGCCCGCGCGGGCAAGATCACCGCGGACGACCTGGCCAGCACCACGTTCACCGTCTCCAACCCGGGCCTCAAGGGCAACCTGTTCGGCGGGGCCATCATCTCCCAGCCGAACGTGGGCATCCTCCGCATGGGGGAGATCAAGAAGCGGGTGGTGGTGGTGACGCGGGACGGCGAGGACTCGATCGCGATCCACCCCGTGATGTTCGCCGCGCTCTCGTATGATCACCGGATCATCGACGGCGTCCTGGCGAACTCTTTCCTCTGGCGCGTGGCCGACATCCTCGGCCGCGGGGAGTTCGAGCTGTGAGCGCAGGACGAGACGGGACGGCCGCCCTTCGGCCGCTTTTGGATGTCGACCCGGAGATCGCCGCGCTGATCCGGCGCGAGGAGGAGCGGGAGGCGGCCACGCTGCGCCTCATCGCGAGCGAGAACTACGTCTCGCGCGCGGTGCTCGAGGCGACCGGCTCGGTGCTCACCAACAAGTACTCCGAGGGCTACCCGCACAAGCGCTACTACGAGGGCCAGCAGCAGATCGACGCGGTCGAGGAGCTCGCGCGCGGCCGCGTCGCCGCGCTCTTCGGCGCCGAGCACGTCAACGTGCAGCCCTACTCGGGCAGCCCCGCGAACCTCGCGGTCTACCTCGCGTTCGTGAAGCCGGGCGAGACGATCATGGGCCTCGGCCTGCCCGCGGGCGGGCACCTGACGCACGGGTGGAACGTCAGCATCACGGGCAAGTTCTGGAAGAGCGTGCCCTACGGCGTGCGCGAGAGCGACCACCGGATCGACATGGATCAGGTGCGCGACCTGGCGCGCGAGCACCGCCCGAAGCTGCTCTGGTGCGGCACGACGGCGTACCCGCGCACGCTCGATTTCGCGGCGTTCCGCGCGATCGCCGACGAGGTCGGGGCGATCCTCGCCGCGGACATCGCGCACATCTCGGGGCTCGTCGCCGGCGGCGCGCACCCGTCGCCGGTGGGCATCGCCGACGTGGTCACGTCGACCACGCACAAGACCTTCCGCGGTCCGCGCGGCGCGATGATCCTCTGCAAGAAGGAGCACGCCGCCGCGATCGATCGCGCGGTCTTCCCCGGCCTGCAGGGCGGCCCGCACAACCACACGACGGCCGCGATCGCGGTGGCCGCGAAGGAGGCCGCCGAGCCGAGCTTCCGGGATTACGCGCACCAGATCGTCGCGAACGCGAAGGCGCTCGGCGCCGCGCTCGAGGCCCGCGGGTTCCGCCTGATCACGGGCGGGACCGACAACCACCTCCTGCTCATCGACATGACCCCGAAGGGCATCGCGGGGAAACCCTACGCGCAGGCGCTCGATCGGGCGGGCATCGTGGCGAACTACAACTCGATCCCGTTCGATCCGCGCAAGCCCTTCGATCCGTCGGGCCTCCGGATCGGGACGCCGGCCCTGACGTCGCGCGGCATGGGCGCCGCGGAGATGGAGCGGCTCGCCGCGTGGATGGACGAGGTCGCGCAGCACGCCGCGGACGAGGCGGTCCTGGCGCGCATCGCCGCCGAGGTCGCGGAGCTCTGCAAGGGGTTCCCGGCGCCCGGGATCCGTCTCTGAGCGTTCGGCGCGAGGCCCTGCGAGGGGGCTCGAAAAAGGGCCCCCTCGCCGGTGTGATTACTTGGAGTAGAGCTGGCCGGCGACGATGCCCTGGCCGGCGGTCGCCTTGAGGACGATCTTCGCGTTGACGCCGACCGGGGCGGTCCAGCGGTAGCAGTTGCCGCGGCCGCCGAGGGAGGCGTTCGCGCCCGTGCCGCTGTCCTGCGCGAGGACCGGGGACATGCCAGGGATGGGCGTGAGGGCGACCAGGGTGATGTCGACCTCGGTCACGCCGGCGCCGGCGGCGAGCACCGTGTAGCACTTGCCCGGCAGGATCTGGGTCTGCTGCTCCAGGACCTGGCCAGGCTGGAACTGGCCCGCGAAGGGGGGGCCCTCGGCCTTCATGCCCGGCGCCTCGGTGCCGGCCATCGCGTTGAGCGGGACCGTGGCGGCGCTGGCGAGGGTCGGGTCAATGGGCGACGCCGAGCCGCCGCCCTGCTGTCCGCCGGGTGGGGGCTGCTGGCCAGGCATCGGGAACGGCCACTGGAAGCCGCCGGGCGCCGTGCCGCCGGGCGGGGGTTGCTGCGGGGGCGGCTGCTGCCCCGGAGGGGGCTGCGGAGGAGGCGGCTGCTGGGGCGGCTGCCCCGGGGGCGGCTGCTGGTAGCCCGGAGGCGGCTGCTGGTAGCCCGGAGGCGGCTGCTGGT
>CAYQYG010000065.1:3117-27140 GCA_964421485.1 uncultured Polyangiaceae bacterium
CTGCTGGTAGCCCGGAGGCGGCTGCTGGTAGCCCGGAGGCGGCTGCTGGTAGCCCCCCCCGGGAGGTGCACCGTAGCCCGGCTGGCCTGCGTAATTCGGAGGCGGCTGCTCGTTTCGGCGATCGAGGCAGCCCACGCTGAGGGCTGCGACGACGAGCAGTGCCGACGGGATGGCAATCGTGCGGAGCAAGAGGACCTCCTCGGGATTCCGGACGGAATGTCGCCCTTCAATCCCACCGCGCGGTCCAGGGTGCAACAGCGGCGGCGGGAGCGCGCGACGGGTCGAGCGCGGCGAACGGGGTCCGGGGCGCAGGGCGCGCTACGACAGGCGCGCGACCCGGAGCCCCGGATGTCGAAACGAGGCTTGGACGGTGGCAGGTCCGTGTTCATCGCCGAGGTAGCCGTTTTTCCGCGCTTCTGTGGGCGGGAACGCGCAGAGATCCGCCGGTGAGCACGTGCCGGGCACGCGAGCGGCGTAGCCCCCGGACGCGGTCGGTAGTATGAGCCGAGCCACGTCAGGGACGCGGCCGCCTTGCGGATCCGGCCCTGGCGCATGAGGAGCCAGGAGGCGGTGATGACGGGAAGGACCCTGGGGGCTGCGTTGCTCGTGGTGGCCACCGCGGTGTCGGTCGCGGGCTGTGGATCGAAGCCGGAGTTCGCGGAGACTCCGGTGCCGCCGGATGCGGGCCCGCCGCCGCCGCCCGCGACGACAAGCGCGCCGCCACCCGCGCCGCCGCCCCCGACGTCGACCCAGTGCGACGCGGTGCAGACGCTTGCGATGACGACCGCGTTCCAGGGGCGCGCCGGGACCGAGGCGCCCAAGATGCAACCCGAGGGCACGCAGGTCTGCTCGGTGGTCCCGGAGGGGCAGACCGCAGCGGGCCAGACGTTCGTGCTGCAGCCGGGCAACTGCTACACGGTCCTCGCGCAGGCGCTGCCGACCGTGAGCGAGGTCGACGTGCAGCTCGAGCTGGACCTCGCCGGGGGCGCCGGGCTGCCGCCGGCGCTCGCGGCCCTCAACATCAAGCCGATGCTCGCGGTCGATCCGGACTCCGGGCCGACGGCGGCGATCGGCGCGAAGCAGGCCTGCTACCAGTGGCCATTCCCCATCCCCGCGGCCGTCCGGGTGGTCGTCAAGGCGCGCACCGGCTCCGGCCCGATCGCCGCGCAGGTCTACAGCCGCAAGAAGTGAGCAAGGTCCTGGCGCCGCGGCGCCAGGATCCGGCGCTCCCTGCCGGCCGCAGCGGATCCGCAGCCACAAAACGAGAACGGCCACGTGGCCGTGGCCGTCCTGCCGGTACAGCGGTTGGGTCCCGCCGGGGTCTGGAGCGAAGAGCGCTCCACCAGGAGAGCGACCCGATGCACCGTCCAGGCCCGGGTTTGGGGCGGAGGGCGCGCCACCAGGAGCGCGACCCGAAGCCCCCCATGTCAACCCGGGTCCGCCACCGTCACGCGAGCGCGTCCTTGATCGCCTTGATGGGCCGGGCGCGGACCGACTTGCTCGCCGGCTTCGCCGCGAACGTCATCGGCTGCTTCGTGAAGGGGTTGATGCCCTGGCGCGCCTTCGTCGCGGGGCGCTTCACGACCCGGAACTTCGCGAAGCCCGGGAGCGTGAACACGCCCGACTTCTTCAGCTCGCGGTGACCGATCTCGATGAGCGACTCGATCACGCTCTTGACCTGCTTGCGGCTGAGCTCATCACCGGCTGCCTCGGTGATGGCCTGGATCAGCCCGCTCTTGCTCAGCGCCTTCTTGGCGCCGCCCCCGGCCGCTTTCTTGGTTGCCATTGCGATTTCCTCCGTTAACGCCGCGCGCGGCGCCTCGCCGCCCGCGACTTCTGCGAACCTTACACGCGGCCCCGCACAAAAAAAGTGAAAACAGCGGGCGAAACCGCGTTTTTTGTCGGAGGGCGAGCCCCGGTCGCCGGGCGCGACGCGCGCTCGGGGGGCGGATGCGCCGCGGTGAGAGGCCCCTCGGCGCGATCGAGCGGCGCTCCGAGCGCAGGGACGGAACGCTCAAATCCGGCTGGATTCCGCGGGGATCCGTGCGCTGCGGATGCGATCCGAGGCGCCGCGAAACGCGATCGGAGCGCGCGCGGAGCGCGATCGAGAGGGAGAGGGGAGAGGCGTCGAGGCGCGGCAGGAGCCCCCGGGCAGGGGCCCCGAGGGGCGCGGGGGGCGAGCGGTCAGCCGCTCTTGAGCTCCTCGAGGAGCGCGCGGGCGGCCTCCAGCGAGGCGTCCTCGGCGACGGCCTTGTCGAGCATGAGGCGCGCCTTGCGGCGATCCCCGATCGCGAGCGCCATCGATCCGAGGTGGTAATAGGCGACCGCGCGAGAGAGCGACGTCGTGCCTTCGGTGCTGCCCTCGGGCGCGATCTTCATCATCGTGACCGCGCGGAAGGCGCGCGCCGCGATCTCGTGCTCGCCGCGCTCGAGCGCGTAGCCGGCGAGCTCCATCGCGAGCGCGCCGTTCTGCGAGTCATTCTCGAACGCCTTCGAGAGCGCGGCGAGCGACTCGTGCGGGTGGCCCTCGAGGGCCTCGAGGCGCGCGAGGCGGTGGTAGGCGGCGCCGAGCTGCTTCGAGCGGCGGCCCTTGTGCGAGGCGATGACCTCGAGCAGGAGCGCGCGCGCGTCGGCGCGGCGGCCGGCGGCGGCGCACGCGTCGACGAGCAGGAGCGAGGCCTCCTGCTCGTCGGGGCGGAGGCCGCGCGCCTCCTCGAGCACCGCGACGGCGTGCGGCGCGTCCTCGGCCTCGATGAGCAGGCGGCCCGCGCGGAGCAGGAGCGCGAAGCGCGCCTGCACGTCGGCCGCGGCGCGCGCGTCGTCGAGCAGCATCGCGGCGAGCTCGCGGCTCGCGCCGGTGGACGCGTAGAGGGCGCGGAGGCGCTCGCGGACCTGCGCGTGCTCGGGGGCCGCGTGGAGCGCGCGCTCGAGGCCGCCGCGCGCGTCGCCGAGCCGCTCGGCGCGCTCGCACGCGTCGGCGAGGCGGAGCGCCGTCGCGACGAGGGCGTCGCCGTCCTCGAGCGCGATGAGGCGGCGGTGGACCGCGCTGGCCGCGTCCCAGCGCTGCGCGGACTCCTCGATGTGCGCGAGCGCCTGGAGCGCCGCGCGGTCCTTGCCGTCCTTGCGGAGCAGCTCGGTGAGGTGCGCGCGGGCGCGGTCGAGGTCGCCGGCGTGCGCGAGCACGTCGGCGATGCGCAGCCGGAGGTCGCGGGCGCTCGTGGGGCGCGAGGTCCCGGTGTCCTCGAGGTACGCGGCCGTGTCCTCGCCGGTCTCGTCGGCTCGGGAGAGGGCGCGCTCGAGCTGCGCGACGAGCTCGCCGGCGCACGCATCCCCGCCGAGCGCGTACGCCCGCTCGAGATCGGCGAGCGCGCGCTCGCCGTCGCCCATCGCCTCGTGGAGCGGCGCGCGCGAGCGGTAGAGCCACGGGTCCTCCGGGCTCGCCTCGATGACGCGCGAGATCGCGACGGCGGCGCGGGCGTGCTGGCCGAGCGCCGTCGCGGCGTCGATGAGCGCGAGCAGCACGTCGCGGTCGCCGGGGATCACGGCGAGCGCGCGCTCGAGCACGTCGGCGGCCGCCCCGGCGTCATCGGCGCGCTGGCGGAGGATCTCGGCGGCGCGGCAGAGGCACTCCGCGCGCGTCACGGCGTCGGCGCGCACGTCGGCCTCGAGCGCGTAGAGCTCCGCGAGCTTGTGCCAGGCCTCGCGGGCCGTGTAGCGCGCGGCGAGCTCCTCGCGCAGCTGGTCGCTCGAGGGGCAGGCCGCGTAGCCGATCTCGAGCGCCTGCTCGGCGCCCGCGTCGTCGCCGCCCGCGGCACGGAGCTTCGAGAGCTGCAGCGCGAGCTGGACCGCCTCGTCGCCCTGCTCGAGCTGAAGCAGCTTGTCGAGCGAGTCGGTGAGGTCGACCGAGTCCTCGCGCTTCAGGTTGAGCCGGACGATGGCGCGGAGGACGTCACGGTTCGAGCCGTCCCAGTCGGCGGCCGCGTGGTAGACGTCGAGGGCCTCGTGCTCGTCGCCGCGCTGCTCGAGCAGCGCGCCGAGGCGCATCGAGAGCGAGAGGATCGAGGGCACGTCCCCGCGGTCCTTCGCGGCGTCGATCTGGAGGGCGTAGAGCTCGCCGAGCTCGCTCGTGCGGCCGGCCCTCTCGAGCAGCGAGGCGAGCAGGATCGCGGCGTCCACCTGCGAGGGATCCTCGTCGAGGGTCTCGCGGAGGAGCGTCGTGGCCGCTTCTGCGTCGTTGTCGACGAGCAGGCGCGCGCGCTCGAGCCGCAGGCGGCAGCGCTCGGGCATGGAGTCGACCAGCGGGACGGTCTCCTCCAGCAGGGCCGAGAGGCGCTCCACGTCGCCGCTCCGCCGGTGCACCTCGGCGAGCGGCTCCCAGATCTCGCGCTCGGCGGGCTCGCGCGCGCGGAGCTCCTCGTAGAGCCGCGCGGCGCGGGGGAGGTCGGCGAGCGGGCCGGCGGCCAGCGCGGCGACGCGGAGGAGCAGCGCGCGCTCCTCGTCGGGCGCGGAGGCGCGGGCGGCGCGCTCGCGCAGGTCGGCGGCGGCGCCGAGGTCACCCGCCTCCTCGCGCAGGTCGGCGAGCGTGACGATCGCCCAGGCCGCGGCGTCGCGCTCGATGACGCTGACCAGGATCGAGGCGGCGAGGTCCCGGTCGCCGAGGTCGCGGGCGATGCGGACGGCCTCCTTCTGCGCCGCCTCGGCGGACGCGGCGTCCGCGACCGCGGCGAGCAGCACGAGCGCGTCGACGAGGGCGTGCGGGCGCTCCGCGTCGCGGGCCACGCGCTCGAAGAGGCGCACGGCGCGCTCGTTCGTGGGGCAGAGGCGCAGCGCGTCGCGCAGGATCGCCTCGGCCCGGTCGGCGTCCGGGTGGATCTCGAGCGCCTGCTCGAGCAGCTCGATCGCGCGGTCCACGGCCGCGGCGTCGGCCGCGTGCAGCGCGGCCAGGCGATAGCGCGGGTCGGCGCGGTCCGACGCGGGCGCGCCGGCGCTGTCGGCCGCACCGGCGCGCTTCTGCAGGATGTCCGCCTGCGCCGCGCGATCGTCGAGGCGGCTGTAGATGGCCTCGAGGGCCCGCCAGACGCCGTCGAGGCGGGCGTCGCGGGGCTCGCCGGCGCCGGCGTCGAGGAGCCGCTCCGCGCGGCGGTAGACCTCGGCGGCGCGGCGCGCGCTGGGGTCCGGGGAGGAGGGCGCGCTCACGTCAGGAGCGCGACCCGGAGCCCCGGACGTCAAGCCGACCGGCTCCAGGGCCCGGGCGAGGTGCAGGAGGAGCGCGACGGCCCGCTTGGGGGGCACGCCGCCCGGCGGATCGAGCAGGCGCGAGACCAGGTCGGTGTAGCGCTCGACCTGGCCCTGCCGGCGCGAGAGCTCCAGGGCGGCCTCGTGCGCCTGAGGGGCGTCGGGCGCGAGCTCCAGGGCGCGCAGGCGCGCGTCGAGGGCGGCCTCGGGGCGGGCGAGGGGCCCCTCGCAGAGCGCGGCGAGCTCCTCCAGGAGGGCGATGCGCTCGGCGGGGCTCACCTCGGGCAGCGCGGACGAGCCCGGCTTGCCCGGCGCGGCGTCCTCTCCGGCGGGCGGGGGCGCGAGGCGCCCCTCGATGGCCCGCGCGAGCAGGTCGTGCCGCCCGCGCGCGCGGAGCGCCTCGAGGAAGCGGCGGAGCTCCGCCTCGCCCTCGCGCGCCGCTTCGAACGCGGACTCGATGTACTCGGTCTCGCGGTCCGCCTCGCCCTGCCGGCGCGCGATCTCGCCGAGCGCGAGCAGGATCTCGGACCGGCTGAACGGCATCGCCTCGCCCTGCCGCGGGCGCCGGGCGACGAGCAGGAGCGCGCGGTACGTGCGGCCCGCCCGGTCGAGCTGGCCGTTCTCGAGCGCGAGCCCCGCGAGCTCGTGCAGCGCGCCGGGGTGCGCCGGATCGATCCGGAGCGCGAGGTCGAGCTCGGCCATCGCGCGGGCGCGGTCGCCGGTCGCGAGCGTGACGCGGGCGAGCTCGTAGTGGACGAGCGCGCGCTCCTTGGGGCGCCGCGTGCCGAACTCGGCGAGGATCGCGCCGAGCGCCTCGGCGGCGTCCGCCGGTCGCCCCGCGGCGGCGAGGGCGCGGCTGCGCGCGAGGCGCAGCGAGAGGTCCTCCGGCGAGAGGGCGATCGCGTCCTCGAGCAGCGGGATCGCCGCGGCCGGCGAGCCGCCGCGCGTGAGGTGCAGGTCCGCGGCCTCCCGCAGGAGCGCGAGGCGCGCGCCCGGATCCGCCGCGCGCGCCGCGTCGCCCGCGATGAGCTCCGCGAGGGCGACCCACGCGCCCGCCTCGCGGTAGAGCCCGGCGAGGCGCTCGCGGAGCGGCACGTCGCGCGCGCCTCCCTCCGCCCCGAACTCTGGCCTGACGCTCGGGGCTCCGGGTCGCGCTCCACGTGGCGCGTCCTCCGCCCCGAACCCCAGCGTGCGCTCCAGGCAGCCGCGGGCGAGCTCCGGGTGCCCGGCGGCGACGTACTCGTCCGCCAGGCGGAGCGTCTCCGCGGGCAGCGCCTCGGGCGTCGCGACCGCGCAGAGCCGCTCGAGCGCCTCGGCGGCGGCCGCGTGGTCCCCGCGCCCGGAGAGCAGCCGCGCGAGCGAGTCGAGCGCCTCGGTCGCGCCCAGCGCCGCGGCGCGGCGGTGGTTCGTGATCGCGCGCTCGACGTCGCCGAGCTCGCGCTCCGCGAGCGCCGCCGCCTGGAGCCACAGCTCGGCCGCCCCCGCGCCGTCCCCGGCCGCCTCGCGCCGGCTCGCCTGCTCTTCGCGCAGCCGGACCAGATCGCGGTGGAAGCCGCCCGACTCGAACAGCCAGGCCAGCGTCTCCGCCGAGGGCGCGTGGCTGGGGAGCTCCTCGAGGTTCCTGCGCAGCGCGGCGATGGACCGCGGCCCGTCCCCGGCCTGGGCGAGCAGGACGGCGGCGTCGAAGCGGAGCGCCACGCGGCGCTCGGCGTCCTCGCAGACCTCGATCTGCCGCTCGCGCAGGCTCACGAGCTCCTCGAAGCGCGCTGAGCCCCGGAAGAGCTCCGCGAGCCGCTCGCCGACCTGCTCGTCCCGCGGGTCCTCGTCGAAGAGGCCCATGTAGAGCGAGATCGCCTCCTCCAGCTCGGCGGCCTCGGCCGCGGTGCGCCGGAGGCGCCGCTGCTCGGCGGGCACGAACGGGAGCGCCGCCCCGCGGCGGCAGATCGCGACGACGCCGGCCCGGTCGCCCTCGGCCGCGAGCATGCCAGCGAGCGCGTCGACCGCCCACAGCGCCGCGGCGCTCGGGGCGGACGGCTGGTGGACGAGCTCCTCGGCGTCGCCCCCGATCCACGCCGCGGCGGCCAGGTCGAGCATCCTGCCCGCGATCTCGCGGGCGCGCCCCGCGTCGCCGAGCGCGTCGCGCGCGGTCTCCACCGCCTCCCGGTACAGAGCGAGATCGCCGCCCGTCGCGTCCGCGAGCCGGAGCAGCGTGCCGACGAGCGCCGGGCCGCGCGTCCGCCGCTGCAGCTCCGCCAGCTCGAAGAGGATCTCGGCGTTCGTGGCCTCGTGCGCGAGCGCCCGCTCGAACGCGCTCTCCGCGGCCGCGGCGTCGGCGCGGGCGTCGCGGTGCCACGCCGCCACGCGGCGCCAGAGGTCCCGCAGCGTCGGCGCGGGCACGTCGTCGCGCCGCTCGAGATCGGGCAGCGCCCCGGCGATCGTGCTCCAGCGCGCCGCGTCGTCCGCCAGCCGCACCAGATCCGCCGGCCGATCCGGGCCGGGCGAGATCAGGAACGCCCGCCAGATCAGGTCGAACGCGCCGCCGACGTCGCCGCCGCGCTGCGCGAGCAGCGCCGCCGCCTCGCGGAGGATCTCCACACGGCCCTCGTCGGACTCCGCCGTCGCGAGCCGCGGCTCCAGGAGCGCCACGCGCGCGCGCCAGTCGTCGCTCGAGCCCGCGATCTCCAGCAGCGCGCCCGTCGCCGCCACGAGCGCCGCCCGGTGCTCGCCCGACGCGAGGTCGAGCCGCCCGAGCAGCGCCTCGAGCCCGGCCCGCGCCCCGCCCGCGTGGGCCTCGGCGTCGCCGCCGCGGCCTCGCCCCGCCTGGTGCGCGCGGTGGTAGCTCTCCACGGCGCGCTCCCAGACCAGCGTGTGATCCCGGTGCGCGTCGCCGAGCCGCCGGTACAGGTCCGCGGCCCGGGCCGCGTCGCCCGCGCCGAGCGCGGCGCGCGCCTCCTCCTCGACGATCTCCACCAGCTCGGCCCACCGACCCGCGCGCGCGTGCAGCGTGGCCAGCGCCTCGCCACTCTCCACGTCGGGCCCGAGCTCGGCCCGGATCCGGATCCAGATCGCCACTGCCTGCTCGGGATCCTCGAGCTCGCGCTCGAACAGGCGCGCCACCCGGGCGAGGTCGCGCCGCGCGTCGTCGCCCTCGCCCGCGGCCTCCCGCACGCGCGCCCGCCGATCGAGCGCGGCCGAGAGCTCCCGGAACCGCCCCGCCTGGTCCAGGATCGCCACCAGCCCGTCGAGCGCCTCGAGATCGGCCCCGTCGTCGCCGAGCCGCGCCGTGAACGCCGCGATCGCCCGGTCGTCGTCGCCGAGCTCCCTGGCGGCGAGCCGCGCGAGCTCGCCGAGGGCGTCCCGGCGCGCCGCGGGGTCCCGCTCGCGCGCCGCGAGCAGGTCGAGCACGTCGCACCGCTCTGCCACGCGGCCGCCGGCCGCGAGCAGCCGGTCCAGCTCGCGCGCTGCCCCGAGCGCCGCCGCCGCGTGCCCGTGCTCCTCCGCCAGCGCGAAGGTCCGGCGGAGCAGATCGATCGCGCCCGCCGCGTCCCCCAGCACGTCGCGCCGGATCGTCGCCGCCTCCTCGAGCAGCGCGATCGATCGGGCCGAGTCCTCCGCGCGCGCCGCCGCGGCCGCGAGCACGCGCGCGTGCTCGTCGTGCCGCCCGAGCCGCGCCGCGAGCTCCGCCAGCTCCGCGCGGTGCTCGGCCGCGTCCGGCAGGAGCTCCACCAGCTCGGCGAGCCGGTCCATCGCGCCCGCCTCGTCGCCGAGCGAGTCCCGCCGGAGCCGCACGATCTCCCGGAGCAGCGCCGGCCGCGCGCCTGCGTCGTCCGCCTCGAGCTGGATCTCCAGCACCCGCGCCAGATCCGCGGGCTTGCCCTCCGCCCGGTAGCGCCCCTCGAGCAGCGCCGCCGCTCGCTGCCGCGCCGGCTGCCCCGCGGGCGTCGCCCCGAGGATGCGCTCGAGCAGGTCGAACGCCTCCAGTGATCCCTGGTTGACGCTCGGGGCTCCGGGTCGCGCTCCACGTGGCGCGCCCTCCGCCCCGAACCCCTCCCCCTCCAGCATCTGCTCCGCGATCGGCAGCGCCGACGGCGCGTCGCCGACCCCCTCGATCCAGAGCAGCGCGATCCGCACGCGGAGCTTCTGCGCCGCGTCCGCGGGCAGCCGCGGCACGTCCCGCTGGAGCAGATCGATGAGCGGCCGGTGCCGCCCGTACCGCTCGTAGAGCCGCTCCAGCGTCGCGCGCGCGCGGGCGTCGTCCCGGAGCGGCAGGAGCGCCTCCAGGTACTTCATCGTCCGCTCCGGATCGCCGGCCAGATCGCGCGCGACCGTCGCCGCGTCCTCCAGCAGGAACACGCGGTCGCGATCGTCGCGGGTCCGCTCGAGCACCCCGTCGTAGAGCGTGAAGAGGTCCTCCCACCGCTCCGCCGCGTTGTACGCGAGCTTCAGCCGCTCGAAGCCCCACGCGGAGCCCGGCGCGAGCTCGACCAGGCGGCTCAGCAGCTTGATCGTCGTCTCCGGCGCGTCGAACCACTCCTCGTGGTACTCGACCGCGCGCCGGCCCAGCTCCTCCAGCGCGTCGGGATCCGAGCCCGGCCGGGCCGCATCGAGCGCCGCCGTGTACGCGGCGATGACCCGCTCCGGCTGCTTCCCCGCGCGCCCGAGCGACTCGGCCCGCTCCCAGAGCGACATCTCGAAGGGCAGCTCCGCCACCGCGCGCAGCGCCGCGTCGAGCGCGCGCTCCGGGGTCCCCTCCTGGCGCTCCAGCAGCCGCTCGTACCAGCGGCGGCGCGCTCCAGGATCCTGCGGCCCGCGCACGAGCAAGAGCTCGAGCAGCGCCACCTTCGCGTCGCCGTCCTCGATCGCCGCCTCGGCGCGCTCCAGGAGCTCCGCCGCCCGCGCCTGCGCCTCGGGCCGCCCGAGCGCCCGCTCGACCAGATCGAGCGCCGCCCGATCGACGGCGCCCGCCTCGAGCGCCGGCGCGATCGCCGCGAGCGCCTCGGCGGGCCGGTCCAGCCGGTCGAACAGCAGCGCCGCGAGCGAGACGTCGAGCGCCGCCCGCGCCGCCCCCTCGCTGCGGTCCCGCCGCGCCGCGATCGCCCGCGCCGCCCCCTCGAAATCGCCCAGATCGAGCAGCACCCGCGCCCGCGACCCGAGCGCCCCGTCGTGATCCGGATCGATCTCCAGGATCCGCGCGTAGATCTCGGCCGCCGCGGCGCGGTCTCCCGCCTCGCCCTCCTCCCACTCCGCCCACGCGGCGAGCGCGCGCACCCGCTCGCCCTCGGGCGCGCGGGCCGCGACCCAGCCGAACAGCCACCGGCGGTCGTCCCGCCGCGCCGGCGACTCCGGGCTCTCCGCGAGGAACGCGCGGAACGCCTCGATCGCCTGCGTGTCGCCCTCGGGCGCGCTCTCCACCAGCCGCCGGTGCGCCGCCGCCGCCTCGTCCTGCCGGTCCGGATCCGCGCCGAGGACCCGCGCGACCGCCGCCTCCACCACGCGCCGCCGGGCCGGATCGGCCTCCGCGCCGCCCACGTCCGGCGCCTGCGCCTCCGCGTCGAGCCGCGCGCGGAGCCGCGCGGCCGCCGCGAGGAACCGATCGGTCGCCCGCGCCCGCCTCGCCGCCTCCTCCAGCACCGAGAGCTCGGCCAGCGCCTCCGCCGCGCTCGCCGCCGTGTCGAGCAGCACCTCGCAGACCGCGGGCACCCGCTCCCACGCGCCCTGCTCCTGGTAGATCGCGAGCAGCCGCGCCGCCGCCAGGCGGTCCTCTGGCAGCGCCGCCAGCACCTGCTCGTGCAGCCGCCGCGCGCGGCCCCCGTCGCCGAGCGGCCCCTCGGCCAGCGCCGCCGCGCGCCGCCAGGCCGCCGCCGCCGCCGCCATGTCGCCACGCGCCGAGAGATCCCCGAGCCGCTCCAGCCAGAGCGCCTCGTCCTGCGGATCGACCGACACCTCCACGCGCCGCTCGAACACCCGCCGCAGCAGCGCGTCGTCGCCGATCCCGCGCCCGAGCTCCTCGATCGCCGCGAGCGCCTCGTCCCCGAGCGGCGCCCCGCCGGCCAGGATCTCCCGGTAGCGCGCCGCCGCCTCGTCCTCCCGGCCCGCGCGCGCCGCCGCGCCGGCCATGCGCAGCTCGTGCGCCGTCCGCTCCTCCGCCGGCACCCGCGGCAGCCGCGCCGAGAGCTCCTCGAGGACGGCGTTCCACGCCCCCGCCGCCGCGCACGTGTCGAGCAGCGCCTCGTACGCCGCGGCGTCGTCCGCGTCATCGGCCAGCGCCGCGCGGTACGTCGCCGCCGCCGCCGCCAGATCGCCGAGATCGCGCCGCTGGATCGCCCCGATCGCGTGCAGCAGCTCCCGCCGCCGCGCGGGCTCGCAGGGCTGCGCGAGCGCCTCGCGGTACAGCGCGATCCGCTCCTCCGGGCTCCCCTGCTCGCGGAGCAGCTCGTCGACCCGCGCGATCAGCTCCGGCGACGACGGCTCGAACGCCAGCGCGCGCCGGTAGACCGCGAGCGCCTCGACCGCCTCGCCGCTCGCGATCAGCGCCTCGCCGGCCCGCCGCGCGAGGTGCGACAGCGCCGCGCTCGTCACCTGCCGGTCCCCGAGCGCCCCTGCGAGCGCCGCCGCGCGCTGCCCCGCCTCGCTCCCGTGCCCGGTCAGCCGCTCCACCTCGCCGATCCACCGCGCGATCTGCGCCGGCGCCCCGTCCACCGCGAGCCTCAGCCCGCGCGAGGCCAGGTCCAGCGCCTTCCGCGCGTCCTTCATCTCGTGCTCCGAGAGCCCCACCGCCTCCTCGAGCGCCGCGAGCCGCTCCTCGATCCCCCCGCGCCGCGTCGAATGCGGCGGCCCCGCCGCCGGCGACAGGTCCGCCGGCGGCGGCGGCGTCCGCGGCACGGAGACCTCGACCTCCGCCGAGGCCGCCGCCCAGTCCCATGACGCGGGCGGCGGCTGCGTCACCGCCTCGTGCACGCTCACCGCGGGCGGCGCCGGCGGCACCACCTCGGCGATCCCGCTCCCGGCGAGCTCCGCCTTCACCTCGAGGACCCTGAGCAGCAGCGCCGCCGCGCCCTCGCCGCGCGCGATCGGCTCGAGCACCGCGCATGCCGCGAGCCGCATGTCGTCGGCCCCGGCGGCCAGCATCTTCTCCACCACCAGCCGGCTCGTCCGCTCCGTCGGATCGATCGAGAGCGCCTGCCGGTACGCCGCCAGCGCCCCGGCGGCGTCCCCGAGCCGCGTCGCCCGCACCGTCCCGAGCCGCGCCAGGGTCGCGGCCCGCTCCGGCCCGGCCGCGAGCCCCGCCTCGGCCGCCAGCGCCTCGGCCAGGTCCCCCCACCGCCGCTCCTGCTCGAGCAGCGGCAGGAGCTGCGCGTGCGCCTCGCGCGACGCGCCGAACGCCGCCACGAACCGCCGCCACGCCTCGATCGCCGCCCCCCGGTCCGAGAGCTCCGTCGAGCGCAGCTCCGCGGCCCGCAGCGCGAGCTCCCGCGCCGCCGCCCGGTCCGGCTCCGCCTCCGCGCGCCGCTCGAGCACGCCCGCGAGCTCCGCGTGCGCCCCGCTCGCCTCGTAGATCCGCTCCAGCGCCTCGAGCGCCGGCCCCTCGCGCCGCGTCCCGATCAGGCGCCGGTACGCCGCCGCGGCGCCGGCCGCGTCGTGCAGCTCCGCCTCGCAGAGCCGCGCGAGCTGCTCGCTCGCCTCCTCGCGCGCCTCGGCCTCCGGCTCGATATCGGCGAGCCGCTCCAGCGTGGCCGCGAGCCCCTTCGAGTCCTTCTCCTTCTCGCAGAGCTTCGCCAGCCCGCGCGCAGCGCGCAGGACCGCCCCCTCGTCGGCGCCCCCCTCGATCACCTGCTGGAACGACGCCCGCGCCTTGCGCGGATCGCCGAGGTCCACGTAGAGCTCCCCCATCTCGACGCCCATCCGGGCGCGCAGCGGCTTCTCCTTCGCGAGCGTCGCGGCGCGCCCGAGCGCGCGCGTGGCCTCCAGCCGCTTGTCGAGCGCGGCCGACAGCGACAGGTACCGCTCGCGGAACCGATCGTCCGCCGGATCGGCCGTCACGATCCCCTCGCAGAGCGCGTGCGCCCCCGCGAGGTCCCCGAGCTTCTGGAACATGAGGTCCGCGAGCCGCTTCTGCACCTCGACGCGCTTCGGCCCGCGGAGCTGCTCGATCTGCAGCGACATCATCCTGGCCGCGTCGGACGCGCGCCCCTGCCTGTCGTACGCCCCCTCGAGCGCGGCCGCGGCGCGCGGCGCCACGGCCTTGCGCGCGAGCAGCCCCTCCGCCGCCGCGATCGCGCCCGCGTGCTGCGGATCGTGCTGGAGCACCTCCTCCACGTGGGGCAGCGCGCGCTCGATCTCCCTGGCGAGATCGGTCGTGTAGATCGAGATCAGCCGGCCGCGGATCTGGAGCGCCTCGGCCTCCGGCGGCGGCGGATCCGCCGCGATCGCCTGCTCCAGGAGCTTCGCGACGTCCGCGACGCGCCCGGCCTTGGACAGCCGCTCCTCGAGGGCCCGCCGCGCGCGTGGATCCCCCGGCTCGAGCTTCAGGATCTGCTGGTTGATCTTGATCGCGCGCTCCTCCTCGCCGGGGAACGCGTCGAGGATCTCGATCGCGCGCCGGAGCATCGAGAGCTGCTCGCCGCGCTCCCTGTGCGCGGCGGCGGCGACGTGCAGGTCGGCGAGCTTGATCGCCTCGTGCCCGTCGGACAGGAGCGCCGCGAGCTGCGCGAACGCGTCCGCGCGCCCGGGGGCGATCGCCATCACGCGCTCGAGGTAGCCCCGCGCGCCTGCGGGATCACCGAAGACGTCCGCGAAGAACACGGCCGCGTGCATGAGCGCATCGGCCTGGACGGCCGGTGGCAGCAGCGAGAACTTCCTGTCCCCGCAGAGCCGCTCGTACGCGAAGGCGAGCTCCGAGAACCTGTCATCCCGTGCGGCCGCGACGTGCACCTTGGCCCACAGCTCCGGGTGCGGATTCCCCTTGGCGGCGGCCTGCACGAGCAGGTCGAGCACCGCCGCCTCGTTCTCGATCCCCTGCTCCAGCGTCGCGGCGAGGCTGTCGATGCGCAGCGGCGCGCGGCCCCCGCTCTTCGAATCGTGCTGCATATCCGGACCTTGGTTGGCGATCTGGCGCGCCGGACGGACCGGCGGCGCTCTCGTTTCCCCCGCGCCTGCGCTGCTCGCCGCGGGAGGAGCAACGTATCAGGAGCGCTCCGAAATTGGGGGGTCCTGTCCTGGACGAGGGGGTCCCTGTCCTGGACGAGGGGGTCCCTGTCCTGGGCGAGGGGTCCCTGTCCTGGGCGAGGGGTCCCTGTCCTGGGCGAGAGGTCCCTGTCCTGAGCGAGGGGTCCCTGTCCTCAGCGCGGCCGCCGGTCGTGCCAGAGCAGCATCTCGATCGTCCCCGCCTCGCGCAGCCAGGGCTGATCGTGCGGCCCGGGCAGCACCCGCAGCGCGCACGGCACGCTCTTCTCGCCAAGCCGCTTCGCCAGCGCCTCCCCCGCGCCGCGGAATGGATCCCCCTCGCTCGTGAGCAGGTGCAGATCCCGCGGCCCCGCCGCCCCCACCGCCGCCGCGATCCGGTCCGCATACGCGCCCACCCGGTGCGCGCCGATCGCCGCCTGAACCCCGCCCCATGCCCCGAACAGATCCGGCCGCCGCAGGAACACCTCGATCCCCACGAACCCCCCGAGCGAGCACCCATCGAGGCTCGTCCGCCGCGCGTCGTCGAACACCGGCGCCTCGGCGCGCGCGCGCGGCAGCACCACGTCGGCCAGCCACCGCGCGTACCCCTCGAGCGCCGCCGCCGGGTTCGGCGCCCTGTGCACGTTCGGCGTCACCGGGCACGCGATCGCGAGCCCCCGGAACGGCTGCGCCGCGAGCGCCGCGTTCACCTCCGCGAGCCGCGCGTCGGTCCAGTCCGCCCGCCGCGACGTCCGCGCGATCGGCGCCCGCCGGAGCCGGTCATAGGCCCTGCCCAGCCCGTAGCGCTCGAGCCACGCATGGGCCCCCAGCCGCTCGTCCCCGGTCTCCCCGAGCCCGTGCAGCAGCACGACCAGCGGCACCCGCTCTCCCGCCGCGAGGTGCCTCGGGATGCAGAGCGTGAACCTCCGCCCGAGCGCCCGATCCCCGGCCACCTGCAGATCCCGCACCGTGAGGTCCTGCGACAAAGGCGGCGCGGCGGCCGCATCGGCGAGCGCCCGCCCCGGCGCGAGCGCGGCGGCGGCCGCGCCGGAGAGCCCGGCGAGGAAGCGACGTCGGGAGAGCATCACCCTGGGATGATATCCTCGCATCCCGCGCTCCGTCCCGCCGCGGCGGGCGGGGCGGAGATGCCAGGCGCGCGGGCGGCCAGCCGCATCAGAATTTCGGGTGCTTCTCGAGGATCGCGATGATCTCGTCGAGCTCCGGATCGCCGCCCGGGTTCGCCGCCACGGCCCGGTCGTGCGCGTCGTGCAGCGCCGCCTGGCCGCCGTCCTTCAGCGCCTCGGCGTAGGCCACGATCGCCTTGCCCTTCGTGAGCTGCTCCTTGCCGCCCGCGAGGAGCTGCTCGACCGAGAGCTCCACGCTCGCCTCCTGCGCGATGTAGGTGAGCGGCGTGTGCCAGCGCGCGTTGACCTTGATGGTGTCGCTGCCGTTCACGACCGAGGGATCGCAGGCCTTGACGACCTGATTGAAGATCATCGCGTCGCCCGGCGCGAGGTGCTGCGGCTCGATCTCGTCGGGGTTCGTCGAGTACTCCTCGCCGTAGAACTTCTCCATCTTGAAATACCAGGGCAGCGTCAGCTCCACCTGCACGCCGCGGGCTGCGACCTCCATCACCTCGTCGAAGCGCTGGCCGAGCATCCGCTGCGCCTCGTCCGCGCCGTCGAGGTAGACGTACGCGCCGCGCCCCTTGTCGGTGACCACGTCCATCAAGAGATCGTTGTATCCCTGGGCGGGGCCCGTCCCGATCCCGACGAGATAGATGCCCTCCTTGTCGGCGTCCGCGGAGTGCTGCGCGATGAGCTCCTCGTCGGTCACGCCCACGTTGGCGCCGCCGTCGCTGATCAGGACCACGCGGTTCAGCCGGTTCTGGCCGTAGTTCTGCTGGGCGAGCGCATACCCCGCCACGAGGCCGCCGTGCAGGTCCGTCCCGCCGTCGGCGAAGAGCGCGTCGGCCCGCGCGAGCACCTCGGCGTCATTGGGGCCGGCCACGGCGTGGCCGTTCATGAGCACGGAGTTGCTCGTGTTCCAGGTGACCATGTTGACGATATCGCCCGCGGCGAGGGTCGACGCGATCGCCTTCACGGCGGCGCGCTCGCGGGCCAACGACTCGCCGTCCATGGATCCCGAGGTGTCGAGCACGAAGGTCACCGTGATGGGCCGCCGCGGGCTGGGCGGGTCGAACGCGCGCACGGCGAGCTGGAGGTCGAACGCGCCGGGGTCCGCCGCATTCTCCATCTGCGGGATGATGCTGAGCGCGCCCGGGGCCGGCGAGGGGTATGCGATCCGATAGTAATTGAGGAACTCGTACGTCCGGATGGACTCCTTCCACGGCGCCCCGCCGAGCGCGATCACCTCGCGGGCGTGCACGGGCGAGGCCATCGAGTTGGAATCGTCCGCGGAGACGTAGAGGACCACCGGCTGGGACTGATCGAGCCCCTCGCACGTGAAGGGCGCGTCCGTTCCGGCGTCCTCCTCGCCCGGGGGCGGGGACGGCGGCGGGGCGGCGCCCGTCGTCGTCGTCCCAGAATAGCCGCCGCCGTCGCCGTCGACCCCTCCGAGGTCCTCCCCCTCCAATCCACCGCAACCGAGCACGATACCGGCAACCTGCGCGGCGCCGACCGAGAGAATCGCAAAGCCAAGCAAGATTCGTCGCATGCGGGCCTCCATGCCTTAACGGCGAGGGACCTGAGCAACACCCGTGCCCGGCAAGGGCGAGCGGCGCGTGGGCGGCGGCGATCAGCGGCGACCATGAGCCCAGCAGCGAGGATCCCGCTCCTGGGCACACGATCCCTGGCCCAGCGTGGCCCACCGGCCGAGGGCGGGACCGGAGCGACCCTGACACTGGTGCCGCGCTCCGGGCCTCGCGGCGGGCCCCTCAGTGCCTCCGCCCACCAGGGCGCGCCCCTTGAGAGAACGCAGGGGCGCCGGGGGCGCCGCGCCGGGCTCGCAGCCCACCGGGGGCATTCTCCGAGCCCCCAGGTGCATTCTCTGCAACCGCGGCCTGGCCCACCCCACCCGGGCGTTGCAGCGCCTGCAACCGCCCTCTGCCCGCCGCCCACCCCCGATCGCAGATCTTGCAACGCCGCCCTCGACCACCCCGAGGCCCGCTGCAAACCCTGCAACACGCCTTGCCGCCGCCCGGGGCGCCGTTGCAGACCTTGTCACGGGCGTCCCGGCGACCCCGAACGGCGCTTGCAGATTCTGCGGCGCCTGTCAGCCGCCGGCGGCCGGGGCCGGCGCGGCCGCGGCCGGGGTCGCGTCGGGCGCCCTGTCCGGCGGCGCCTTGTCCGGCGTCACTCCGGAGACGCGCTGCACCTCCGCGAGGTCGTCGAAGATCAGCGGCAAGAGCTCGGGCCTCCCGAGGTGGCCGAGGCGGGCTCGCGGACGCGGCGCTCGCGGTCGAGGCAAGCCACGTGGCGCAGCGCCCCGCCGGCGCTCCCAACGCCTCCGCGACGTGATACGACAGGGCAGCCATGGAACGTGACGAGCTGCAGGCGATGCTCCAGGACATCGAGTCCGACCGGGTCGAGCACACCCGCTCCCTCGACAAGGAGGACAAGTTCGGCGAGGCAATCTGTGCATTCGCGAACGACCTGCCCGGCCACCGCAAGCCGGGTTACCTCTTCGTCGGGGCGAACCCGGATGGAACCGCCGCGAACGACAAGATCGACGACCGCCTCCTCCAGAGGCTCGCGGCCATCCGATCGGACGGGCACATCCAGCCGCTCCCCGTGATGTCGGTCCAGAAGAGGTCGCTCGGAGGCGGCGAGATGGCCGTCGTCGAGGTGCTGCCCTCGGATCTTCCGCCCGTTCGTTATCGCGGGCTCGTGTGGGTCCGGATCGGCCCTCGCCGCGCCGTCGCGAGCGAGGCGGACGAGCGGGTGCTCACGGAGCGCAGAGCGGTGCTCGCACGCACCTGGGACGCTCGCCCCTGCCCCGATGCGTCCCTCGCCGACCTCTCGCTGGATCTTTTCGCCGTGAGCTATCGTCCTCACGCCGTCGCCCGGGAGGTGATCGACGAGAACCACCGCGCGATCGAGCAGCAGCTCGCTGCGCTGAGGTTCTTCGACCTGAAGACCGCCTGCCCGACGCACGCAGGCGTCCTCCTGTTCGCCAAGGATCCACTGTTCTTCTTCTCCGGTGCTTATGTCCAATACGTTCGTTATCAAGGTCTGACCCAGGCGGCCGATGTCGTCCGGGAGCGCAGGTTTTCGGGGGACCTGCTCTCCGTCATGCGCGGCCTCGACGAGCTCGCGGCGGAGCTCGCCGGCGCCAGACCGATCGCGCTCAAGGAAGGCGGGGATCGCACCGTGTATGATTATCCGCCGCGAGCCATGCACGAGCTCCTGATGAACGCCGTGATCCACCGGAACTACGATGGCACGACGAGCCCCGTGATGATCAATCAATTCGATGATCGGGTCGAGATCCTGAGCCCAGGCGCGCTGTACCCGGATCTGACGCCGGAGCAGTTCCCGGACGGGACCTCGTACCGGAACCCGATCCTCGCCGAGGCCGCCAAGGTGCTCGGGTTCGTGAATCGATTCGGCCGGGGCGTCCATATCGCGCAGGATGAGCTCCTGCGCAATGACTCTCCACGGGCGGTATTCGAGGCCAGATACAACCGCTTCCTGGCGGTCGTCCGGAGGAGGCCGTGAAGACCGTCGCGTTCTTCAACAACAAGGGCGGCGTCGGAAAGACCACGCTCGTCCACCACCTCGCCTGGATGTACCACGAGCTCGGGCTGAGCGTGCTGGCGGTGGATCTGGATCCTCAATCCAATCTCACCAGCGCGTTCCTCCCCCTCGAGCGGCTGGAGGAGATCTGGCCCCTGGGCGACCATCCGCAGACGATCCTGGGGGCCGTGAAGCCGCTCATGGAGCGGCTGGGAGACCTCGCCACCCCCCACGTCGAGATCGTCGACCGGAACCTCTTCAGCACGCTCTCCCTCGTCCCCGGCGATCTGGGCCTGTCCCTCTTCGAGGATCGACTCTCCGAAGTATGGCCTCGCTGCCAGAGCGACAACCAGGCCGAGGCGGCGGATGCCTTTCGCGTCATGAGCGCTTTCTATCGGGTGATGGCGAGCGCCGCAGCCGAGGCCTCCGCGGAGCTCGTTCTGATCGACGTGGGCCCCAACCTCGGCGCCATCAACCGCGCGGCCTTGATCGCAGCTGATTTCGTCGTCGTACCGCTCGGCGCCGACCTCTTCTCTTTGCAGGGGCTGCGAAACCTCGGGCCGACGCTCACGGCCTGGCGGCGGGGCTGGCAGAAGCGCCTCGACAACGAAGCACGACCGCCTGGTCTCCTCATGCCGGGGGGCCAGATCGAGCCGATCGGCTATGTCATCGTCCAGCCGGTCATGCGACAGGATCGTCCCGTGAAGGCATACGTGCTCTGGATCGACCGCATCAGCGGCGAGTATCGGCGCCAGATCCTCGGCCGCGCGGACGAGGCCGGGGCCGGGGCGCCTGATCCCCACCTCCTCGCGACGATCCGGCATTCCATGAGCCTGATGCCGCTCGCGCACGAGGCGAGGAAACCGATGTTCGCCCTCAAACCCGCGGACGGCGCGATCGGTAGCCATGCCCTCGCGGCGCAGGACGTCCGCCGCGACTTCCAGGAGCTCGCGCGCCGGATCGCCGGCGCGGTAGGCGTGAACCTCTAGGCTCTGGCCGTCACGCCTCGCCGATGCTGCGCATCGACATCATCTCGATCGGGGAGAGCCCGAGGCGCGCGTAGGCTTGCTCCCAGCGCTGCTCGACGTCGACGTCGAGCACGATCGCCTCGTCGAGGGGGACGGGGAGCCAGGCGCCGGCGGCGATCTCGCGCTCGAGCTGGCCGGGGCCCCAGCCGCTGTAGCCGAGCACGACCGTCCGGCGCTTCGGGTCGGGCGTGAGCGCGCCGCGGGCGGCGTCGGCGGCGAGCTCGTCGAAGGCGCTCCGGGAGGACGTCACGCGGAGGCGGCTCCCCACGGGGATCACGCCCGGCTGGGAGGGGGCGAGGTCGGGATCGACGCAGAGGATCCAGCCGGAGCTCGGCTGCACGGGGCCGCCGACGAACACGGGGGCCGCGGCCTTCACCTCGCCGGTGTAGCCGGCGAACGAGAGGAGCTCGCTCAGGCTCATGGGGGCGGGCCGGTTCACGACGAACCCGAGCGCGCCCGTCTCGCCGTGCACGGCGAGCAGCACGACCGTGCGGTCGAAGTTCGGATCGCCCAGCGGGGGGGACGCGATCAGCAGGCCAGGGGCCAGATCGGTCGATCCGCTGAGCGTGGGGGCTCTGTCCTTGGACATCATTCCGCTCCGGGCCAGGGAATTTCCATCCTCCGGCGCAGAGAGATCACTTTCTCTCGGCCGGGCGGCCTCGACGCGCGTGAGCGGCGCCGCGTGCGAGCGGGGCCTCCCGCGGGCGCCGGGACCGCGAGTATAGTCCAGACATGGACCTGAGCGGCGCCTCCGGCGAGGCGCTGGCCCCGATCACGCTGGTTTTCCAGGGCGGAACGATCCGGCTGGAGGGCGCGGCGCCCGGCGAGCTCGCCCCCGACGCGCTCACGCCCTCGTGCCTGTGGGACGAGCGGGAGCGCGTGCACCGGGCGCCCGCGATCGACTACGCGGCGCTCGTGCGGAGGCTGCGCGCGCACCGGGTGCCGTTCCAGGACGCGGCGCGGCGGTATGAGGAGCTGCCCCTCGCGCCGCTCGCCAGGCACGAGCCCTTCCCGTACCAGCGCGAGGCGCTCGACGCGTGGGCCGCGAGGCGGAGCCGCGGCGTCGTCGTGCTGCCGACGGGCGCCGGCAAGACGTTCGTCGCCACGCTCGCGATCGCCGCCAGGCAGCGGAGCGCGCTCGTCGTGGTGCCGACGCTCGACCTCCTGAACCAGTGGTACGACGCGCTCTCGGCCGCGTTCGGCGTCCCGGTGGGCCTCGTCGGCGGCGGCTACCACGAGGTCCTCGGGCTCACGGTGACCACGTACGACTCGGCGCACATCCACATGGACCGGCTCGGCAACCGCTTCGGCCTCGTGATCTTCGACGAGTGCCACCACCTGCCGGGGCCCTCGTACGCGCTCGCCGCCCGCATGTGCCTCGCGCCGTTCCGCCTCGGCCTCACCGCCACGCCGGAGCGCACCGACGGCCGCGGGTACGAGGACGTGATCGGGCCGATCGTGTTCCGCAAGGACATCACCGAGCTCAGCGGCGAGTACCTCGCGGCGTACGACGTGATCCGGCTCGAGGTGCCGCTCTCCGAGGGGGAGCGGGCGGCGTACGACGCCGAGCGGGCCGTGTACATCGGCTTCCTGCGCGCGCACGGCATCCGGATGCCCGACGGGTGGGGGCAGTTCGTGATGCTGAGCTCGCAGTCGGACGCGGGGCGGCGCGCGTTCGAGGCCTACCGCAGGCAGCGCGCGCTCGCGCTGTGCGCGCCGGGCAAGATCGACGTGCTCGCGCGGCTCCTGCACGCGCACCGCGGGGACCGGACCATCGTCTTCACCGAGGACAACGCGACCGTCTACCAGATCTCGCGGCAGTTCCTGCTGCCCGCGATCACGCACCAGACGAAGGTGAAGGAGCGGAGCGCGATCCTCGAGGGGTTCAACCGGGGCACGTTCACGGCGGTCGTCACGTCGAAGGTGCTGAACGAGGGGGTCAACGTGCCGGAGGCGAACGTCGCGATCGTCCTCTCGGGGAGCGGGTCGGTGCGCGAGCACGTGCAGCGGCTCGGCCGGATCCTGCGGCGGGCCGAGAACAAGACGGCGATCCTCTACGAGATCGTCGCGGCCGGCACGAGCGAGGAGCGCACCAGCGACAAGCGGCGGGAGCACGTTGCTTACCAGTGACCTCGTCCGCGTGCGCCGGCGGGGCGAGAAGCTCGCGCCGCAGTACCTCCGGGGCCCCTCCGCCGAGCGCCTCTTGCCGGTCGCGGCGCGCTACGTCGAGATCCTCGGGCGGAGCGTGGGCCGCGAGCGGGACACGATCGACGCCTCGCTCGACGCGGTGCCGGTGCCGGCGCGGGACCGGGTGGCCGCGCTCGGGCTGCGCAAGGTGCTCGACGACGGCTGCGAGTTCGAGGTCCAGGAGGGGGTGGATCCGGAGGGCATCCGCCGCGAGGTCTTCCTCGCCGCGGCGGCGGCGCACCGGGCGCTCGACGTGCGCGGGCGCTTCGATCGGGGCGCGGTGCTCGCCGAGGTCGCGGCGCGCCTCGGCCGGCAGCCGGCGGACCTCGAGGCGGGGCTCTACGCGGACCTGCGCGGCGCCGAGCGGCTCGCGCGGTTCTCCGCGCCGGCGCCGGAGGTCCTGCTCGATCGGTACAACCTCTCGCTCGCGCAGTCGGTGCTGCTCAAGGCCACGCGCGTCACGGTGCGCGTCGAGGGCGAGGCGCCGCCGCGCTACCGGCGCATCTTCCGCGCGGCGCGCTTCCACGGCCTCATCCACGTGGTGCAGGGCGACCCGCGGGCCGGCTACACGCTGACGCTCGACGGCCCGTTCAGCCTCTTCGACTCGGTGCAGAAATACGGCCTCCGGCTCGCGATGTTCCTGCCCGCGGTGCTCCCGTGCGCCGCGTTCCGGGTGCGCGCCGAGGTCCTCTGGGGGCGCGAGCGGGCGCCGATGGTGATGGAGATCGGCCCCGAGGACGGGCTCGTGTTCCACGGCCGCGAGGCGCCCGACTCGACGCCGGAGCTCGACGCGTTCGTGGAGGGGTTCCGGCGGCTCGGATCGCCGTGGAAGGTCTCGCGGAACGAGCGGATCTTCGCGCTGCCCGGCGAGGTGGTCTGCGTGCCGGACCTCCTGTTCGAGCACCCGGGCACGGGCGAGGAGGTCTACCTCGAGGCGTTCGGCTTCTGGAGCCGCGACGCGGTCTGGAGGCGCGTGGAGCTCGTGCGCAAGGACTTCCCTGCGAGGATCCTGCTCGCGGTGGGCAAGCAGCTCCGGGTCAGCGAGGAGGTCCTGGGGGAAGACGACGCGGGGGAGATCTACGTGTACCGGGCGACGATGTCGCCGCGCGCGGTGCTGGAGCGGCTGGAGAGGAAGCCCTCCAGCTGAGGGCTACACGGCCGCGAGCGCGGCGTCGTAGTTCGGCTCCTGCGCGATCTCGGGGACCTGCTCGGCGTAGACGACCTTGTTGCTCTCGTCGAGCACGAGCACGGCGCGCGAGAGCAGGCCGGCCAGCGGGCCCTCGGTCATCTTCGCGCCGTACTTGTCGGCGAAGTCGCTGCGGAACGTGGAGAGGGTCACGGCGTTCTCGATGCCCTCGGCGCCGCAGAAGCGCTTCTGGGCGAACGGGAGATCGGCCGAGATGTTGAGCACGGTGAGGCCCGCCTTGGCGGCCGCGCGCTCGTGGAAGGTGCGCACGGACTTCGCGCAGACGCCCGTGTCGATGCTCGGGAAGATGTTGAGGATCTTCTTGCCGGAGAACGAGGACAGCTTCGCCTCGGAGAGGTCTGCCTTGACCAGCGAGAAATCGGGGGCCGTCGAGCCGACGGCGGGGAGGTTGCCCGAGGTGTGGATGGGGTTGCCCTTGAACGTGATGGTGGCCATCGATTTTCCCTCCGCGGTGTTCGCGAGGCGCCCTCCATAGGCGCGGCCCGGGCGGCTGCCAAGGGGGGGAGG
>CAYQYG010000066.1:0-27075 GCA_964421485.1 uncultured Polyangiaceae bacterium
TCGGGCGATCCCGACCGGGGTTCGTTTCTGGACGCGCGCCCCGGCCGCGACGCGCTCCTCGCGGGCGGCCCGCTCCTTCTCGCGCACGGCCGCGTGGACGCGATCCGCCCAGGCGCTGCGAGTGTCGCGGTGAGCGGGCGGCGCGGCCACCACGAGCGTCACGGCCACCGGCATCGGCCCGGCCTCGCGGAAGAAGATCTTGGGCCAGGCCACGATGACCACGCGCGGCACGGCGGCGGTGTAGCGCAGTGAGCTCGCGCCGGACGAGTCGAAGACGCGCTCGACGACATGGCCGGCGACGGCGGCCGACGTGATAGAGCTGCCCCGGGGAGGATCTGGCGCGGCGCGGTCATTCCAGCTCCATCGACGCGAGCGCGGGTTGGGCCCGGCCGCGCGCTGCCACAGGCGGGGCCAAGTCGAAACGTCAAGGAGATCCGCGACATTGATGCCGTGGACCGCCGGGGACGCGTGGGTTGCAAAGGGGCCGGCGGAGGCCGCGCCGCCGTCGCGACCCGCCACGATCCTCTTGCGCCTCGTCGCGACCAGGTCCTACGCTCGTCGCGCCCCCCGCCCCATTGGCGCGCATTCCGGCGTGCCGGCGGGACAGGCGGGCATGCACGCCGCGCCGCGCGTCGTGCGCCTCGGTGCGGCGAGGGAGGACCGATGCCGAAGCCCAGAGAGAAGAAGAAATCCACCCCGGCGAAGCCCGGCGCCCCCGACGAGGCGGCGAAGGCATTCGCGCAGATCGAGCCGGAGCTCGCGGGCGTCACCGATCTCGTCGCGATCAATATCGACATCCCGCGCGCCGTCTCGGTGGCCGTGGGCGCGGTCCCGAACATCCTCGCGCTGCGCGAGCGCTTCGTGGACGAGCTGCCCAGGTTCCCGATCGGCAAGGTCGACAAGCTGATGGCCTATGCGCTCGCGGCCTGGTACGCGCACCTGCTCGCCGTGCCGGCCCCGCTGGGCGAGGACGCGGTGAGGAAGCTGCTCGAGGAGGCCGCGACGCTGCGCGAGGACCTCCTGGTCGCAGCGGAGGCGCTGGCGCACAAGAAGCTCGTCGACCCCCAGCGCGTGCGCGAGATCCGCAGCGGCCAGGGCCACCTCGACACGGCCAACGACCTCGTCGCCCTCTCTGCGCTGCTGGCCGAGACCTGGGAGCAGGTGAAGACCAAGACGACGGTCGAATGGGCCGACGTCGAGCGCGCCTCGAAGCTCGGCACCGAGCTCCTCGTCGCCCTCGGCGCGCGCGCCCAGGCGGCCCAGCCCGCGCCCACGTCCGGCGATTCCGCTGAGCGCCGCGCGCGCGCGTTCACCCTCCTCGTGAATGCGTATGACGCGTGCCGCCGGGGTGTGTCCTATCTCCGATGGGAGGACGGTCGGCGAGTGGCACTTCGGCAAGGACCCCGCTCCGATAGAAACGATGTCCATCACGAAGTCGGTCGTGAGCCTCGCCGTCGGCCACCGTCGACGTGGCCTAGAGGAATGGTTCGATGCCACATGGCGCCGCGGGTTGCCGGACGGGAAATGGGTCAATGGCCCGGTGATCGGTTACCGGGCCGACGGCTACCTCGGACAGAAGCTCGTGATCCTGCCGAGCGCCAAGCTCGTCGCCGTCCGCATGCGCCGGGAGCCCGAGGACGCGGCGGAGCTGAAAGGCGACACGAAGCGCTTCCCTGATTTCGAGAAGCTCGTCCGAGGGCTCGCCGAGCCGCCCGGCGCCGGGGAGGGCGGGATATGAGAGGAAGATTCTCGTCTCCCCGCCTCCCTGCCATCAGAATGCCCTCCACCGACCTCTCACCCGGCAGGAGGCCCCGGGGACCGAGGGGGTCCTCACCGGTCCTCACCGGAGGGGCCGGGTCGGAGGCGGGCCACGACAGAGGCCCGCCGGAGTTCCGGCCCCGGGAGGAGAGGACCCCAAGTTCGTCCCTGGATCCTTCGGCCGCCACCGCCGGGATCTCCGTCCCGAGAGGAGAGATTTCAACGCAAAGACGCAAAGACGCAAGGGCGCAAAAATACAGAGAAAATTTCTGGTTTGCGCCTCTGCGCCTTTGCGTCTTTGCGTCAAAATTCTCCGACTGGATCCAGGGAGGAACTTAGGGGACAGTGTACTAGGCTACCGCCCCCGTGCAGCAGCCCCCCGAGCCCATCGATCCGAGCCTCGCCGCCGCGCCCGACGGCGAGGGTCCATCGGCGTGGCGCCCGCTCGCCGCCGCCGCGATCACCACCGCGGCCGTCACCGCGGTCTCGTACGGCGCGCCGCGCGACTACGCGGGCACCGCGGTCGGCCTCTCGTTCCTCGCGGCGACGTGGTGGCTCGCGCTCCGGGGGGACGACGCGTCGATCCGCGCGCGCGGGCTCTCGCTCGGCGGCCTGCTCGAGCCCTCACCGCTCTCGGGGCGGCGCCTCGCGGGCGACGCGCTCCGCGCGGCCGCGTGGGCGATCGCCCTGTGCGCGATCGCGTTCCCGCCCTTCTGGATCGGGTACCGCGCGTACTGGCACGCGGGCGGGGACTTCGCGCTGCGCCTGCCGGCGAGGCCGCTCGACGAGGTCGCCGCGCAGCTGCTCGTGGTCGCCCTGCCGGAGGAGGCGTTCTTCCGCGGCTACCTCCAGAGCGCGCTCGATCGGGCGTGGCGGCCGCGGTGGCGCGTGCTCGGCGCGGACCTCGGCCCCGCGTGGCTCGCCTCCGCGGCGATCTTCGCCGTCGGGCACGTCCTCACGATCCGGCACCCGTCGCGGCTCGCGGTGTTCTTCCCCGCGCTCGTGTTCGGCTGGATGCGCGCGCGCACCGGCGGCGTCGGCGCGCCGATCCTGTTCCACGCCGCGTGCAACCTGTTCTCCGCGACCCTCGCGCGGGGTTATGGTCTCTCCCCGTGAAGGACCCGGCGCCGCGCCGCGCGGCCCTCTTCGACATGGACCGCACGCTGCTCCGCACGGAGACGGCGAGCCTGTGGGTGCGGCACCAGCGCGACATCGGCGAGGCGACGCTCGGGGACCTCGCGAGGACGCTCTTCTGGGTCGGGCAGTACACGCTGGGCGTGCTCGACGCGGCGCGCGTGGCGGAGAAGGCGCTGCTCGCGCTGCGCGGGATGCCGGAGACGGTGCTCGCGGCGCGCTCCGACGACTGGTTCCGGATCTGCGTCGAGCCGCACATCGCCGACGGCGGGCGCGAGGCGGTGCGGCGGCACCGCGACGCGGGGGACCTCTGCGCGATCGTGACCGGCGGGTCGCCCTACGTGGCGCGGCCGCTGGCGCGGCGGCTCGGGATCGATCTGGTGGTCTCGACCGTCTTCGAGGTCGACGGCGGCGGCCGCTTCACCGGCCGCGCGCTGGGGCCGCTCTGCCTCGGCGAGGGCAAGCTCGCGCGCGCCGAGGCGCTCGCCGCGGCGCACGGGTTCCGGCTCGAGGACGCGACCTTCTACACGGACAGCATCAGCGACCTGCCGCTGCTCGAGCGCGTCGCGGAGCCCGTCGCGGTGAACCCGGATCCGCGCCTCCGCCGCGTCGCCGCGCGGCGGCGCTTCCGCGTCGAGCGGTGGTGAGCGCTCAGGCGCCGGGCCCCGCGCCCCGCGCCCTGCCCTCGGTGTGCACGCTCGCGTAGGCGTCGATGGTCCAGACCGCCATCGCGCCCACGATCGGCCCGATGAAGATGCCCGCGAAGCCGAAGAGCTCGAGCCCGCCGAAGATGCTGAGCAGCGCGAGCAGCGGGTGCATCCGACCCCCCGCGCTCTGCACCCACGGCCGGACGACGTTGTCGGAGACGCCCACCACGAACGCCGCCGCGATCATCCCGATCGCCGCGCCGATCCGCCCCGAGATCAGGAGGTAGATGGCCGACCCCACCGTGACCGGCGTCGTGCCGATGAGCGGCACCATGGACAGGAACATCGCCACGACGCCGAGCAGCACCGCGCTCGGCACCTTGAAGATGAGGAGCGCGGTCGTGGTCAGCGTCCCCTGCACCAGCGCGGTCGCGAGCAGGCCGAGCACGGCCCCGTTCACCGTGTCGCGGATCGAGGCGAAGAGCTCCGCCGTCTCGCCGGGCTCGAACGGCGACAGCCTGGCCATCCACCGCGTGAGCGCCGGGCCGTCGCGCAGGAACGAGTGCAGCGCGACCACGAAGAGGAACACGCCGATGATCGACGAGGGCAGCGCCGCCGCGGCCCCGCCCGCGAGCCGCGCGAGCGCCTCGCCGGCCCGCTGCGCCAGGTCCGCCACGTACGCGCGGACCTGGTCGATCGAGACGCCGAGCGTGTCCGTGATCCCGGCCATGCGCGACGTGATGAACGTCTGGAACCGGTCGGCCGTTGCCGACAGGTCCCCGGCGACCAGGCGGTTGATCGAGCTCACCACCTCGACGACGATCAGCGTGATCGGGATGCCGAAGACGACCAGCGTGCCCACGGTGAGCGCCGCAGGCGCGAAGCGCCGGAGCCGCCCGAGGCGCGGCGCGAGCCGCCTCTTCACCGGATCGAGCAGGAGCGCGACGAGCCCGCCGAGCACGACCGGGATCAGGAGCCCCTTCACCATCCAGAAAAAAAGGGCGATGAGCGCCGTCCGGAGCGTGAACGAGAGCCAGCGATCGGATCGCTCCATGCCTGCTACGGTGCCCCGGCAGCGGCCGCGTTGCGAATTTCGCGTGAACGGTGCGGCGGGCGGCCGGATCCGAGCTACCATCGGGGCAATCCCGCGGCGGCCTCGGGAGCCCCCGGGCCGGCGTGGGTGGAGGGCGAGCATGAGCATGAACGGGAACTATCCGCCGCCTCCCGGCGGCGGCTGGGGCGGCGCGGGCGGTGGCGGCGGCGCGGGCTGGGGCGGCGGCGGACCGCCCGGCGGCGGGTGGGGAGATCCTCCGCCCGGCGGCGGCTGGGGCGCGCCCCCGCCGATGGGCGCTTACGGCAGCGGCCCGATGATGGGCGCGCCGCCGGGCCCGATGGTGAATTTCTCTGACAAGGACCAGGCGACGACCTTCATCCTGTCGGTGTTCCTCGGCACGCTCGGCGTCGACCGCTTCTACCTCGGCCAGACGGGCCTCGGGCTGCTCAAGCTCTTCACCTGCGGCGGCTTCGGCATCTGGCAGATCATCGACCTCATCACGATCGGGACCGGGGCCATGCGCGATTCGAATGGATTGCCCCTGCGCCGCGATCCCCCCGTCGGCAACCCCACGAGGAGCCAGTCGACGGTCTTCCTGCTCGCATACTTCCTGGGCTATTTCGGCGCGGATCGGTTCTACCTCGGCCAGACGGGCCTCGGGCTGCTCAAGCTCTTCACCTGCGGCGGCTTCGGCATCTGGGCGCTCATCGACGTGATCATGATCGGGATGGGCCGGTTCCGCGACGCGGAGGGCAACTCGCTCCGCTTCGAGTCCTGATCCCGCCCCCGGCCGGCGGCGGCGCAACGAAAGCTCGACCCAGGGGGGCCGCATCCCGCAGAATGGGGCCGGTCCCCGGCGCATGAGCAGGCGAGTCGTCCCGATCGATCCCTTCCAGCGCGAGGAGCCGCAGAAGGACCAGTTCTCGCACCTGTCCGAGCAGGAGCGCGCCGCGCTCAAGGAGCTCGCGGAGGTCGAGCGGGCGATCGCGATCCTCGAGGGGCGGAGCGACGCCTCGCCCGAGGACATCGCGTTCGCGCGCAAGGAGGCGGAGCGGCTGCGGCAGAGCCTGGGCTCCGCGCTCGAGAAGACCGAGGAGAACATCCGCGCGGCCCGGCGCGCGCGGCTCGTCCGGACCGGGGTGATCTTCGGCGTGCTCGGCGTGCTCGGGCTGGCCGCGGCCGTGACGATCCCCATCGTGACCCTGTGGCTGAACGCGCGCGCGCGCGCGACGGAGGCCGCGGAGCGCGCGGCGGCCCCGTTCCTCGCGGCGGGCTTCACGGGCGACGGCGCGACGCGCGGCCTCGAGCCGCGCGAGATCCGGGGGGAGCGGGGGCGCTGCTACGTGGTCGTCGCCGGCTCGGCCGACGGGCCCGCGCGGGTGCGGGTCGAGCGGGCGCCGCTGTCGATGGAGGGCGCGTCGGCCGGCTTCTGCGCGTGCGGGCCCGATCCCGTGCGGGTCACGCCCTCGGGGAAGGAGCCGGTCGAGCTGCGCGTGCTCTCGGCCCCGCCGTCGCTCGTGGGCGGCGCGGATCTGCTGCCTATCTTCGCGGCGCGCCCCGAGGCGCGGTTCACCGAGGAGGTCGATCGCGCGTGCGCGGAGGAGGCGATCGATCTGTTCATCGGGGCGCACCAGCCGGTCGAGCCGGCCGGCGCGGCGCCGGCGGCCGAGGTCGCGCGCCTCGTCTCGCTCGGCCTGCGCCGCGTCGCGACGAGCCGCCCCGGCCTGCCGCTCGTGACGGTGCCCGACGGCCGCGAGGCCTGCTTCCTCGCGATCAGCAGCGATCCCTCGGACGCGCTCGACCTGCGCCTCAAGGGCGGCGAGCGCCCGCTCAAGGGCAAGCGCGCGCCGCTCGCCGCGTGCGGCAGGGAGCTCTCGGGGCTCAGCTTCTGGCACGAGGGCAAGGGCGACGTGACCGTGTTCACGGCGCCGATCCAGCGCGTGGGCGGGCTGCTCGGGATGCGCGAGCTCGCGGCGCGCGCCGTCGGTCAGCGCCGCGAGGCCGCGCTCTGGGCGCCGGCCGAGGACCTGCCCTTCGACGCGGCCGCCACGCTGCTCGCGAGCGGGATCACGCCGCTCCGGCCCGATGACCCCGACTCCCATCCCGAGGTGAAGGCGGGGTTCCCCGCCTGGCTCGTCGCGCTCTCGACCGACGATCGCTCGATGCTCGACGTCGCCGATTCGACCCGCGACGCGCTCTGCGTGCCGCCGGTGCGCGTCGGCGTCGCGCACTCGCTCTGCCTGGAGACCGCGCCCGACGCGCTCGAGCCGCAGACGCTGCCGCCGGGGCTGGCGCGCGCGAAGCGGCCGCTGTGGCTGCCGGTCGCGCGCGGCAACCGGGCGCAGAACGAGAAGGTGCTCGCGGTGCTCGCGTTCGCCCGCCGCCTCTCCGCGGCCGGGTACGATCAGACGACGTTGATGGGGTTCACCGAGGTCCCGGGCGGGGTGGAGGTGACGGGGCGGTCCGGGGAGGACGAGATCGTCGCGATCACGGTGAGCGTGTCGCCGCCCTATGTCCACGTGTTGACCGACGGCCCGGCGTGGACCATCGACGGCGAGCCGCGCGCGGTGGCGCTCGCGGCGGGCAAGAGCGTCAAGCTGCGGGCGCTGCCCCCGCTCCTTGGACCGAAGAGCGGGCGGGAGACGATCGTCTGGCGGCGATGACCGCAGGCGGCGCGGGCTGGGACGCGGCTACTTGCCCTGGCAGAAGCTGTTGATATCGCTGACCAGCTTGGAGTTGGCCTGCGTCGACTCGCTGAGCGATTTCATGGCGCCCGCGACCTTCGAGAGGTCCTTCGACTCCACGGCCTGCGCGGAGGAGCGCGCCGCGGCCGCGACGTCGGTGAAGACCTTCTTCGCGTCGTCCCTGAACTTCACGAGCTCCGGCGTCTTGATATCGACGGCGCCGATCACCTTGGCGGAGGCGTCGAGATCGTCCGCCATCTTCTTGAGCGCCGCGGCGTCCGAGCCCTTCACGCTGAGCTTCGAGCCCTCGGCGTTCATCGTCTCGATCAGCTTGTTGCATTCGGCGATCTTGCTGCCGCAGCCGGACACGAGCAGGAGCGCGAGGGAGACGGCGGGGACGCTGACGAGGGCGGAGAATCGCATGGCAGGCGTTCCTTTCATTCAGACGGTCCGGCCGTCGCCCGGGGGCGGCCGCGCGCCTCGCGCATCGGCCCGTGATCGGCGATCGAGGCCGAGACGCGAGGAGACCAGAGCGACGGCAAGATTTCAACCTCGGTTGACGCGCGGATCGCCTTCGGCGCCGTCCGGCGCGCTTCAGCCGAGGGCCAGCATGCGCACGGTGCGGGGCGTGAGGCGCACCTCGAGCGCCCCTCGCCGCGCCTCGAAGCGCTCGTGGTCGAGCACGTCGGTCGCCTCGGGCGCGGCCGCCGCGACGCGCGCGACGACGTCGGCGTCGCCGGGGTTCAGGAGGAAGAGCACGCGCGGGCGGCCGGCCCTGTCCTCGTGCACCGTCGCGAAGACGCCGTCGGGATCGCACGCGAACGTGGGCAGATCGAGCGCGTCGATCGCGTGGGAGACGGCGGCGTCGGCGGCGGCCGGGTCGTCGTGGAGGAGCGCCGGCGCGCCGGGGCTCGGGCCGCGGAGGCGCGAGAGATCGCAGGGGCGATCGAGGGCGCGGAACGCGCCGTCGAAGAGCGGCTCGCGGGGGCCGATGGTGATCAGCGCGCCGGCGGACGCGGCCTCCTCGAGGCGGGCGAGCAGGCCGGGGTGCAGGCCGCCCGAGGTGGCGCAGATGATCCAGCGGGCGCCCTCGAGCGAGACGTCGCGGTCCTCGCCGCCGACGTGCGCGTAGGGGACGCCGCGCGCCTCGAGGGCCTGCTCGAACGCGCGCACGAACGTGTCGGACTCGACCGCGATCGGGTAGCCGAGGCCGAGGTCGTCCTCGAGGCACCGCTCGCGCGCGCCGCCGCCGAGCGCGGAGGAGACCGCGCCGGTGAGCGGGCCGAACGCGTGCATGACGCGCGTCAGCCGGCGCTCGGTGCGCGGCACGAGCAGGCGCACCGGCGCGCTGCGGCGGAGCGCGCGGAACGAGGTCGCCTCCAGCGCGGCGTTGAGCCTGCGCCAGAACGCGGCGAAGGGGCGCGGGCGGCCGTGCGGATCGATCGGCGCGCCGATCCAGCGATCGCGCTCGACGGCCATGTACACGTTGTAGCCGCGCAGGCCGTAGGCGAGCGCGGTGAGCACCGTGAACGCGCTGTCGCGCTCCTCCACCGGCGGGGAGAGCGGCGGGAAGCCGGCGCCCATCTCGCACGCGAACGGCGGCAGCCCGAGGCCCTCGCAGCGGACGGCGAGCTCGGTCGTGCGGCGCGCGATGAGGGCGCGGCTCTCCGGGCTCGCGGCGTTGCAATAATCGAGTCCCACGAGATCGACGGCGCCCGAGACGCGCGCGGCGTTGAGCGGCGTGGCCTCCCGGCCCATCGGCAGGTCGTGCGCCGTCGGCAGGCCGCCCAGGCCCGCGTCCGAGAGGGCCCTGGCGAAGCGGGCCATCGCGGTCGCGAGCATGTGCTCGTGGAACTCGCTCCAGTCGAGGTGCCGCGCGAGCTCCGCGGGGCTCCGCGCGTCGAACGAGGTCGGCGGCTCCAGCGTCGCGAACCGCACGTCCTCGGCCTCGGGCGGCGAGTACGCGCGCCGCAGCGCCTCGATCGTCCTGTACTTGTCGCGCAGGAAATCGCGATAGAGCGCGATCGCGTCGGGGTGGTAGTCCTGGTCGTACGCGCCGTCGCGGAAGTAGAGCGCGCCCTCGCTGTCGACCTGGAAGAGCACGATCGGGCCCGCGGGGTGGAGGTGCGGCGCGAGCGCGGGGCCGAGCGCCTGGAAGTAGCGCGCGACCTCGTCGTGCAGCGCGTGGCTCGCGTAGCTCGGCACCGGGAACGCGATCGGCAGCACCGGCAGCATCACCGGGAAGCCGCGCGGCGATCGCGCCTGGCAGCTCGGGTCCCAGATCACGCGCTCCGGGATGCCGGCGCACGTGAGCTCCGCGTGGATGTGCGGGCCCGGCCGCGCGATGACCTTGAGGCCGAGCTCGTGCGCGATGCGCAGGAACGCGCCCAGGTCGCGCCGAGGATCGCGCTGGCCGAGCTCGAGCTGGCCGGGCGAGGTCTCGTGCACGCTCCAGGGGATGTGGACATCGACGAGGCGCAGGCCGAGCTCCTTCGTCGATTGCAGGCAGGCGCGCCAGTCGCGCGGGTCGAGGCGCCAGTAATGGACGCTGCCCGCGTAGAGCGGGACGACCTCGCCGTCGATCTGGAGCCCGCCGGGGCAGAGGCGCACGCCGCGGGTCCAGCGCGCCGCGGCCCTCTCCTCGTGCGCTGGGCACATCGCCTCGCCTCCCGGCTTCGCTCTACCGAACCATGGTCAGCGAGCGCGACACGAACTCGTAGACCGGGCCCCAGTAGATGCCCAGCACCAGCGTGGGGACGGCGAGCGCGAACGTGGTCGCCCCGAAGAGCGGCCGCACGATCGTCGGCCCGGTGCGCTCGCCCTTCTCGAGGTACATCGCCCGGATCACGCGCGCGTAATAGAAGAGCGAGATGACGCTGTTCAGCACGCCCACCACGGCGACGACCCAGTTCCACGTCCCGCCGGCGCGGATCAGCGCGGCGAAGATGTAGAACTTGCCGATGAACCCCGCCATCGGCGGCAGGCCGGTGAGCGAGACGAGGAAGACCGTCATCGCGATCGCGACGACCGGCGCGCGCCGGCCGAGCCCGCGGAAGGCCGCGATCGTCTCGTCGCCGCCCGTCTTCTCGGCCACCGCCATCACGACCAGGAACGCGCCCAGGTTCATGATGCAGTAGGTCACGACGTAGAAGACGATCGCGGCCACGCCCGCGTCGCTGAAGACCGAGAAGCCGAGCAGCATGTAGCCGGCGTGCGCGATGCTCGAGTAGGCGAGCATGCGCTTCACGTTCTCCTGGCCGAGCGCGGAGAGGTTGCCGATCGTCATCGTCGCCATCGCGAGGCAGCCCGCGACGACCGGCCACGGCGTCTCGATCGACGGGGCGCCCTGGCCCGCGCCGAGCGCGTCGGAGAAGAACCGGACGAGCACCGCGAAGCCCGCGGCCTTGGGCCCGACCGAGAGGAAGGCGGTGACCGGGGTGGGCGCGCCCTCGTAGACGTCCGGCGTCCACATGTGGAACGGCGCCGCGCTGATCTTGTAGCCGAAGCCCGCCAGCATGCAGACCGTGCCCACGAAGACGACCTCGGGCACCTTGCCCTGCTGCGCCGTGAGCGCCGCGATCCGGGTCGCGCACTCGCCGAGGTTCAGCGAGGCCGTGATCCCGAAGATCCAGCTCATGCCGTAGAGCATGATCCCGGAGGCCACGCCGCCGAAGATCACGTACTTGAGCGCCGCCTCGCTCGACTTGCCGTCGTTGATCTTGAAGCCCGCCATCACGAAGCTGATGACGCTGACGAGCTCCAGCGACAGGTAGATCATGAGCAGGTTGCGGCTCGCCGCCATCAGGTTCATCCCGAGGGTCAGCACGAGCAGCAGCGTGAAGAACTCGCCGAGATCGCGCCTCACCTCGCCCTCCTCGCCGTTCTTGGAGGGGAGCGAGAAGACGATGACGGCGATCGTCACGAACGCGAAGATGATCCGGAACAGGCTCGAGAACCTGTCGAAGGCCAGGAGGCCGTTGAACAGGTTCACCGGGCCCA
Source organism: uncultured Polyangiaceae bacterium (assembly GCA_964421485.1). Lineage (GTDB taxonomy): Bacteria > Myxococcota_A > Polyangia > Polyangiales > Polyangiaceae > CAYQYG01. The sequence goes on from CAYQYG010000066.1 coordinate 11,277, forward strand.
TGTCCCTCGACAGGAAATACGCGCCCATCGCGCCCGAGTAGCCGAGCGCCGCGACGCTGATCGCCACGAGGCCCGCCACGCGCTTCGGCGCGACGAGGTCCCAGACGATCAAGAGGAGGATCGCGCCGATGAGCGCGAGCTCCGGCGTGAAGTACGCGAGGCTCTTTACGTTATCGAGGGTTTCCACGGGCTCACTTGGTGGCGAGGGCGCGCGGGGGTTCGGGGGCGGAGTGCGGCTCGTCCGCACGGAGCCCCCGAGCGTGGACGGGCGCGGCGGCGGGCGGGGCGGCGGCGACCTGCGACTGGCCGGGCTTGTCGACCAGCCGGTGCACCTCGAGCGAGCCCCGGTCGATCAGGTTGAGCAGCGGGCGGGGCCAGAAGCCGAGCACCAGCACCAGCACCGCGAGCGGCGCCAGCGTGGCGAGCTCCCGCGCGTTGATCTCGGGGAACTTGCCGCCGAACGGCTCGAGATACTTGTGCTTGCGCCACTCCTCGCGGAACTTGCCGAGGAACATCCGCTGGAGCGCCCACAGGTGGTAGGCCGCGGTGACGATGACGCCCGTCGCCGCCAGGATGGTCAGCACGCGGTAGCGGGGGAACGCGCCGATGAACGTCATCGCCTCGCCCCAGAACCCGGACAGGCCGGGCAGGCCGAGCGACGCCATGAACGCGAAGCCCACGAACGCCGTGTAGAGCGGCATCTCGCTCGCGAGGCCGCCGAACTTGTCGATGTCGCGGGTGTGGACCCGGTCGTAGACCACGCCGACCAGGGAGAAGAGCATCCCGGTGATCAGGCCGTGGTTGAACATCTGCACCAGGCAGGCCTGGATGCCCTGCGGCGTGAGCGCGCCCAGCGCCAGCAGGGTGAAGCCCATGTGGCTGACCGAGGAGTACGCCACGAGCTTCTTGAGGTCCTTCTGCGCCATCGCGCAGAAGGCCCCGTAGAGGATGTTGATGACCCCGAAGGCCGCCATCGCCGGCGCCGCCCACTGCGTCGCCTCGGGCAGGAGGGTGAAGTTGATCCTGAGGATGCCGTACGTGCCCATCTTCAGGAGCACGCCGGCGAGGATCACGCTGATCGCCGTGGGCGCCTCGACGTGCGCGTCCGGCAACCACGTGTGGAACGGGAACATCGGGATCTTGATCGCGAACCCGACGAACAGCCAGATCCACACGACCTTCACCGCGGCGATGCCGAGGATGGTCATGCCCTGCGCGGCCCACGCGACGCGGGAGAGCTCGGGGATCGAGAAGATGCGCGCGGCCGAGGTGCCGTCGACGAGGTACGACGAGCCGCCGTACAGGTAGAACCAGATGAAGGCGAGCAGCATGAAGACGCTGCCGGCCAGCGTGTAGAGGAAGAACTTGATCGCGGCGTACTGGCGCCGCGGGCCGCCCCAGATGCCGATGAGGAAGTACATCGGCAGGAGCATGACCTCCCAGAACACGTAGAAGAGGAACAGGTCGAGGGCGATGAAGACGCCGTACATCCCCGTGACGAGGAGGTTGTACATGGCGAAATAGCCCTTGAGCTGGTCATTGACGCTGTAGCTCGCGAGCGCGCCGACGAACGAGATGAGCGCCGTGAGGAACACCATCGAGATCGACACGCCGTCGACGCCGACGAAGTACTCGACGTTGAGCGAGCGGATCCAGACGCCGTGCTCGATGAACTGGTAGCCGTCGTTGCCGTCGAGCTTGGTGAAGCTCGTGTCGAAGCTCGCGTAGAGCCAGCACGCGAGCACCAGGTTGATGCCCTGCAGGACGACCGTCATGAGCCGCAGCTTCTTGTCGTCCTGGTAGTTCAAGAGGTGCGCGACGAAGATCGCGATCACCCCGAGGAGCGGCAGGAAGGTGAGGATCGAGAGGATGTGGGCGCCGATGAAGCCGAGGCTGTAGCCGCGCTCGGCGTGGATGCCCATCGCGACGGGGCGGCCAGGCTCGATCGCGCCGGCGGGCGTCGAGTCGGACTCGACGACGACGTGGCCGTAGAGCTCCCTGGCCTTCGCGCCGGCGGTCTTCCAGCGGACCACGACCTTCTTGCTCTGGCCGGGCGCGATCGTCGCGGTGGAGCCGCCGCCCTCCAGCTCGGCGGTGACGCCGGGCGGGGTGCGCGGATCCTGCGCCGAGGTGCGGACGGCGACGCGGGCGACCTTCAGCGGCCCGAGGCCCACGTTCTCGATGAGGAACGAGCCCACGTGGCCGTCGCCGCCCTCGGGAGCGAGCTCCACGGGGGCCCCGGGCGCGTCCGCGCGGAGGGAGATCTGGCCGTGCGGCGCTTGCGCGGGCTGGCCGTCGGTGCCCTGCGCGCGCGCGGGCAGCGACGCGCCGAGCACGAGCACCAGCGCGCAGAGGATCGAGGTGAGGAGCTTCATCGGGGAGGACATGCGCAGGTTCGACATCAATTTTTCCGGGGCGATCGCGCGGCCGCTCACTTCAGGAAGTACTGGACGATGCTGAAGAAGGCGACCCCGCCGAGGAGCCCGTAGACGTAGTTCTGGATGCGGCCCGTCTGGAGCGTGCGGAGCTTGGCCCCCGCGCTCAGCGTGCCCTCTGCCACGAAGTTCACGATGCCGTCGACGATGTACGTGTCGATCGCGCCGGTCACCCACGAGGCGCCGCGCGCGAGCACGCTCACCCCGTTCACGATGCCGTCGACGATCCAGCGGTCCATCTCCGCGAAGACGATGCGCAGGCCCATGAAGGCGCGCACGATGGTCGCCGCGTAGATCTCGTCGACGTAGTACTTGTTCTGGAGCAGCTCGAAGCCGGGCAGCTTCCGCTCCTCCTCGGCCCAGCGCGGCGAGCGCTTCTCGCCGTACCGCGCGCGGGCGAGGTACCAGCTGCCGATCGCGCCGCCGACCGAGACGGCCATGAGCCCGAGCTCGAGGCCCAGGCCGTAGGGCTTGAAGCTCCCCTCGGCGTGCGCAAGGACCGGGTGCAGCCACTGCTCGAGGATCGGCTCGCCGTGGCCGCCGACGAAGTGCGTCGAGAAGCCGAAGACGACGCCGGCGAACGCCGAGAGGAACGCGAGGATCGCGAGCACGTAGGTGATCGCGGGCGGCGACTCGTGGACCTTCTTCTCGATCTCGGGCCTCGCGTGCGGGCCCTCGAACGTGAGGTAGTAGCTCCGCCACATGTAGAACGAGGTCCCGAGCGCGGCGGTGAGGCCCATCAGGTAGATGAGCAGCCCGGGCACCGCGCCGGTGTTCTGCGTGCCGAAGGCCTTCCAGAGGATCTCGTCCTTGGACCAGAAGCCGGCGAAGAAGGGGATCGGCGCGGCCGTGATCGCGAGGCAGGCGATCTGGTAGGTGCGGGCCGTGAGCGGCATCACACGGCGCAGGCCGCCCATGTTCCGCATGTCCTGCACCGCGACCTCGTCGTGCTCCACGGCGTGCATGCCGTGGATGACCGAGCCGGAGCCGAGGAAGAGGCAGGCCTTGAAGAAGGCGTGCGTCATGAGGTGGAAGACGCCGGCCCAGTACGCGCCCACGCCGACGCCGATGAACATGAAGCCGAGCTGGCTCACCGTGCTGTAGGCGAGCACCTTCTTGATGTCGTACTGGAAGAAGCCGATCGTCGCGGCGAAGAGCGCCGTGGCCGCGCCGATGAAGGCCACCACGCCGCCCGCGGTCGGGCTCAGCGAGAAGAGGAAGCTCAGCCGGGCGATCATGTAGACGCCGGCCGTGACCATCGTGGCCGCGTGGATCAGCGCGGAGACCGGCGTGGGGCCGGCCATCGCGTCCGGCAGCCAGACGTAGAGCGGGATCTGCGCGCTCTTGCCCGTCGCGCCGACGAACATGAAGAGGCAGGCGAGGGTGATCAGCGCCATGCCGCCCCACACCGTCTTCTCCTTGAGCGCCTCCTTGAGGAACTGCTTGCCGCTCGAGTCCTTGATGACGAGCTGGTCGTGCAGCTCGCGGAAGGTGACCGTCGGGCCGATCGTGGCGATCACGGTCTCCTCGCCCGGCTCGATGGTGACGCGCTCGATCGCGGCGACCTCGAAGCCGTCGCCCGAGACCACGGCGCCGTCGCCGGGCACGATGACGACCGAGTGCGCGCCCGCAGGGATCTCCTTGCGGACGAAGGGCGAGCGCGCGAACGGCTCGGGGTTCGAGGCGAGCTGCGCGCGGTCGGCGATGCCGAGGTAGACGCGCGCGCCGGGGTGGCCGGTGAACGTCAGCGTCCCCTTGGCGCCGGCCTTCTCGCGGACCTTCTCGACGTCGTCGTGGTCCGCGCCGTGCCCGGCCTTGCCGTGCCCGGCCTTGCCGTGCTCGCCCCCGGCCTTGCCGTGCTCGCCCCCGTGCTCCTCGCCGTGCCCCCCGTGCGCGAGCGCCTCGGCCTCCACCGCGATGAAGCGCGGGTTGTAGTCGGCGAGGTAGCGGCCCTCGAGCCACTTGCCGCCCATGCCCCAGAAGAGGAGCGCCAGGCCGCAGACGAAGCCCCAGTCGCCGACGCGGTTCACCACGAAGGCCTTCATGCCCGCCGTGGCCTTCCGGTAGTCCTTGTACCAGAAGCCGATCAGCAGGTAGCTGCAGAGGCCGACGCCCTCCCAGCCGAAGAACATCACGAAGAAGTTGTCCCCGAGCACGAGGAGCAACATCGAGAAGACGAAGAGGTTCAGGTACGTGAAGAACCGCCAGTAGGCCGGCTCGTTCTCCATGTACGAGGCCGCGTAGATGTGGATGAGCGAGCCGACGCCGGTGATGATCAGCGTCATGAGGCCGCTCAGCGGGTCCATCGCGAACGCGAAGTTCACGTCGAGGGACCCGATGCGGAGCATCTGCCAGCCGTAGCTGTAGAGGAAGCGGTGCCCCGCCTCGTGGCTCCACAGGTACGCGAAGTTCGCGAGGCCGAGCGCGAAGGCGATGAGCATCGCGCCGACCGCGACGAGCGTGACGCCGAAGCTGCCCGTGTGGAGCTTCTTCTGCATCTCCCGCCCGAAGTCGCTCTTCTGGAGCGCGCGGCCGAAGACCGCGTTCGTCGCCGCGCCGAGGAGCGGCAGGAGCGGGATCAACCAGAGCGGCGTGAGCGACAGCTCGACGTGCGTGACCTGGCCGGAGTAGTCGGACATCGTAGGATGGTTCTTGGGAGGTCCCGAGGGCCCGCGCCACGCGCAAAAATCGCGCGGACGCAGGATTTCACGGTGTTTTCACCCCCGGGGAGCCAGAGGCGCCCGCACGTTAATGGAGGCGCCGACGGCGGGTCAATACTTCCCTCCGAATCAAACAGCGCGCGATCCAGGCGGGCTCTGCGGCGACACCGATGCGCAGGGCAGCGTACCGACCGCGCAGATTTCTCGCGTTCGGCGCGCCGCCCTGGGTATCGGCAAGGCGCGGATCGCGCAGATTTCTCGCGATCCGGTTCAGCCGTTCGAACCGTCGCCGACGAAGCTCGGATCGAGCACCGCCCGGAGCGCGGCGAGGGCGCGGGCAGCCCGGGATTTCACGGTGCCGAGGGGGACGCCCTCACGCTCGGCGATCTCCGGGTAGCTCAGGCCCTCGAAGAACGCGATCTCCAGCGTCGCCCGCTGCGCGGGGGAGAGCTGGGCGAGCGCGGCGCGGACGGCGGCGCGCTCCCGCGCGGCCCAGGCGACGAGCTCCGGATCGGGCGGGCCGTCGGCGGGCTCGTGGCGGAGCTCCTCTTCCGTGATCTGGGCGCGGCGCGATCTCCGCCGCGTGCGGTCGAGCGCGAGGTTGCGGACGGTCGTGACGAGCCACGCGGCGACGCTGCCGCGCTCGGGGCGGTACTGGGCGGCGCGCTCGACGACGGCGACGAACGCGTCGTGCACGACGTCCTCCGCCTCGGGCTCGTCGCGCACGATCTTCAGCGCGAGGCCGTACGCGACCGGCCCGTAGCGATCATAGAGCTCCGCGACCGCGCCGTCGTCTCCGTCGCAGAGGCGCTGGATGGCGCGCGCGTCGAGGGCGTCCCGCTCCGCTCGATCGTGTTCCTCCCGCCCCGACATGGACCTCCCAAGAAAGGGTCGGTTCGCCCCAACGTCAACCGTCTCGGGGCGGAGATGTCGGATCGGCGCCGAGCGCCGCCCGCCGGATCGAGACCCACACCGCCCGCTTCCCCTCCCCCGTCTCCGCCGAGAAGCCGATCACCTCGCGCCGCGGCGCGGCCCCCCCGCCGCCGGGGCCGCGGAGCTGCTCCGCGACCTTGTCGAGCGCGCTCTTCCGCGCGGAGCTCGCGACCTTGTCGAGCTTCGTCGCGACCACGATCACCTGCACCGGCCGGCGCGAGGGCATCGTCGCGGCGCCGATGAACTCGACGAGCTCGAGGTCGTCCGGCTCGAGCCCGCGGCGGACGTCGACGAGCAGCACGACCGCGGCGAGCGTGACGCGGCCGCGGAGGTACGCCTCGATGAGGTCCCCCCACGCGGCGGTCTCGGCCTTGGAGCGGCGGGCGAAGCCGTACCCCGGCAGGTCGATCAGGCGGAAGACCGCGCCGTCGCGGGCGCGCGCCTCGTACAGGTTGATCTGGCGCGTGGACCCGGGGGTCGAGCTCGTGCGCACGAGGCCCCTGCGCTCGACGATCGTGTTGATGAGGCTCGATTTGCCGACGTTGGACCGGCCGGCGAACGCGACCTCCGCGCCCGTGGGCGGCGGGAGCTGGCCGCCCGGGCCCGCGCCCGCGATGAACGACGCCTCGACGATCTGGAGCGGATCGAGCCGCGGCGCTCTCGCCTGGGGCGCGCTCACGGCGAGCCCGGGGGCCGGTGCTCGGGCTTGCACTCGGGGCACTGGCAGAGCGATCGCAGGTAGCGGAACGTGTAGATGCCCGCGTCGTGCTGGTCGCCCCACGTGAGCTGGAGCGCGTAGTTGCCGACCTGCTGGATGTCGCGGAGCTCGAGGTTGCCGCCGGGCACGAATTTGATGGTGCCGCCGTGGCCCTGGCAGAGGGCGCACGGGCAGTACCCGCGGAGGATCTCGTGAGGGAGGAGCGCGCGGTGGCCGTCGGCCCACCGGATCTCCATCACCTTCGCGCCGTGTGGGGCCTTCACCTCGGAGGGGGTGGTCTTGGGATCCTGCGGCATGGCAGCTTTTCCGTCTCGCTGCGCCCTACCACGCCGATCCGGCGGCGCAAAGGGTGGGGGTTTTCCATGACCGCTTCCGGTCCGGATCGCGTGTCCGGCAGCGAGCGAGCTAGACCGCGCCGGCGCCCACCGCGGGGGGCGCGTCGATCGCGTCGAGCGCCGCCTCGGCCCGGGCCAGCGCGCGCACCACGGCGGCGCCCTCCTCGAGCGGCGTGAGCGGCCGGGCCCGCTCCTCCACGCAGCGGAGGAAGTGGTCGATCTCGATCGCGAGCGGCTCCGCCCACGGGACCTGGATCTCGCGCTCGATCGAGAGCGGGCCCGCCGCGGAGCGCCCGCGCCGCGCGAGCACGATCCGGTCCGGCGCGCGCACGTCGTCGAGCAGCGCGATCCGCGCCGTGCCCGCGAGCCTGAGGCGCCGCTCCTTCGCCGGGCTCGAGCGGCAGAGCTCGATCCGCGCCGGGAGGCCGCTCTCCAGCCGCGCCTCGAGCAGGACCTCCCCGCCCACGCCCGCGCCCGCGCGCGCGGCGGCGTCGCGGATCGGGCTCTCGTCGAGCGCGCCCAGCACCGACAGGTCGTGCGGCCCGAGCGTCCAGAGGGTCGCGCGCGGCCCCGTCGACCGCCCCCGCGCGGACAGCCGCGTCGCGGAGAGGCCCGTGAGCTCGCCGAGCTCACCGCCCCGCGCGATCGCGACGAGCCGCGCCACCGCGGGGTGGTAGCGCAGGAGGTGCCCCACCATCGCCACCCGCCCGAGCGCCGCCGCGCGCGCCGCGCATCGCTCGGCCTCGGCCGCGGCGAGCGCGAGCGGCTTCTCCACGAACACGTCCGCGCCCGCGTCGAGCGCCCGCAGCGCGAGCTCCGCGTGGCTCGCGGGCGGCGTCGCGATCACGACCGCGTCCACCCCCGCGGCGAGCGCCTCGTCGAGCGACGGCGCGAGCCGCGCCCGCGGCGCCAGCGCGCGCGCCCGGGCGAGCCGCGCCCGGTCCGGATCCGCCACCGCCACGACCTCCGCGCGCGCGCTCTCCGCGAGCGCCCGGAGCAGGTTCTCTCCCCAGGCCCCGCAGCCCACCAGGGCCGCGCGCACGGTCACGGCGCCCCCTGCGGCGCCGCGGGCGCGGCGTGCGATCCCGCGGGCGCCGGCGCCGCGACCTCGCCGAGCACGGCCTCTCCGTCGGGGTTGCCCGGGTGGATCGAGGGCCCGTTGATGTCGACCACGAAATCGTAGTCGCGCGGCGGCGCCTCCTCGATCGTCGCGCGCACCCGCACGTGCTGGAAGCACGCCGACTCGGTCGCGGTGCTCCAGGTGGGCGTCCTCCCGGGGTGCCGCGCCTCGAGCACCTCGGGCACGCTGCGGCCGCCCTGCGGCCGGTAGTCCTGCACCACCGAGAGCGCCGCCTTCCGGTCCGCCGCGTCGAACTTCGACTGCACCCACAGGACCATGCCGCCGGCGACGACGCTCGTGCTCACGAGCACCATCGCCCGCGCCACCTTGCCCTGATTCATATGGGGCGACGCCTATAGCGCCTGCGCTCCGGAGGGGCTAGGCGTGTCGGTGGACCGCCGCGCCCGGCGCGGGCTACGCGAGGTACGCGCCCAGCCCGCGGAAGCGCCGGTAGCGATCGTCGACCAGCTCGTCCGGCCCGAGCCCGTCGAGCGCCGTCAGCGCCGACCAGAGCGCCCGATCGAGCCGCGCCGCGGCGTCGTCGTGGTCCTGGTGCGCCCCGCCCGTCGGCTCCTCCACGATCGAGTCCACCACCCCGAGGTGGAGCAGGTCCGGCGCCGTGATCCGGAGCTGCGCCGCCGCGTCCTCCGCGCGCGCCGCGTCCTTCCACAGGATGGCCGCGCACCCCTCCGGCGAGATCACGGAGTAGCAGCCGAACTCCAGCACGAGCACCCGGTTCGCCACCCCGAGCGCCAGCGCCCCGCCCGAGCCGCCCTCGCCGATGATCGTCGCCACGATCGGCACCCGCGCCCGCGCCATCGACGCCAGCGCCGCCCCGATCGCCTCGCTCTGCCCGCGCTCCTCGGCCCCGATCCCCGGGTACGCGCCCGGCGTGTCGATGAACGTCAGGATCGGCAGCCCGAACTTCTCCGCCATCTCGTAGAGCCGCACCGCCTTCCGGTACCCCTCCGGGTGCGGCATCCCGAAGTTGCGCTTCACGTTCTCCTTGGTCCCGCGCCCCTTCTGGTGCCCGACCACGATCACGCTCCGCCCCCGGTACTTCGCGAGCCCGCCCACGATCGCCGGGTCCTCCGCGAACCGCCGGTCGCCCTTGAGCTCCACCCAGCCGTTGAACAGCCGCCGCACGTAGTCGAGCGTGTACGGCCGGTTCGCGTGCCGCGAGAGCTGCACCTTCTGCATCGGCGTGAGGTCCGCGAAGAGCTCGCGGGCCAGCCGGCTCGTCTTCTCCTCGAGCCGCGCGAGCTCGGGCTCGAAGCGCGGATCGGACGCGGCCAGCTCCCGGAGCTTCCGGACCTTGTCGATGAGCTCCGCGACGGGCCGCTCGAAGGGCAGGACGACGGCGGCCACGGCTCAGGTCGAAGCGGTCGGCTCGGACATGAAGACCTGCGCCGGCACCGAGACGAGCGGGCGCTCGCGGAGCACGTTGTACACCCGGATCGGCTTCTCCTTCCCCTTCACCCTCGCGGCCGCCAGCTCCTCGATCTCGAAGCGCGACCCGAGCTTCGAGAGCGTGCTCTCGCTGATCACGATCTGCCCCGCCAGCGCGATCGAGCAGAGCCGCGCCGACGTGTTCGCCACGTCTCCGATCACCGTGTAGCTGAGCGCCTTCGAGCTCCCGATGTACCCGGCGACCACGGGCCCGGAGTGGATCCCGATCCCGACCGCGAGCGGCTTCCGCTCCCGCTCGAGCCGCCGCCGGTTGAACTTGCCGAGCACCTCGCCCATCTCGAGCGCGCACTGCACGCTCCGCACCGCGTCGTCCGGGTGCGACACGAGCGCGCCCCAGAGCGCCATGATCCCGTCGCCCATGAACTTGTCGAGCGTGCCCTCGTACTTGAACAGCGTGTCCACCATCTGCTCGAAGTACTCGTTCAGCATCTCGACGAGCTCCTCCGGGCTCGTCGTCTCGCTCATCTGCGTGAAGCCGCGGATGTCGCTGTTGAAGACGGTGCACTCGTCGACGCGCTGGCCGCCGGGCTTCACCTCGAGCTGACCGCTCAGCACGAGCTCCGCGATGTTCGGCGAGAGCAGCCGGCTGAAGCGCTCGCGCTTCACGATCTCGCTCTCGATCTTCCTCCCGAGGATGTTGATCTCGATGAACATCGCCGCCTGGTAGGCGATGGCCGTGACCAGCTCGAGGTCCTTCGGCTGGAACTGCGCGAGCGTCTCCGAGTCGAGCCAGAGCACGCCGAGGACCTCGTTGTTGTGCTGGAGCGGCGCGACGAGCGGCGCGACGATGGCGGAGCTGATCCGGTTCAGGATCATGCTCTTGCCCTTCGAGGCCGCGAAGTCCATCGCCGCGTCATGGGTGAGCACCGCCGCCCGCTCCTTGACCACGTGGTTCAGGATCGTCGACGACACGCTGATCGGCGCCGTGGTCCCGTCGCGGCGCTGCATCGCGCGCGGCATCAGCTCCCCGCTGTCGTCGCGGAGGAAGATCACCCCGCGGTCGGCGCGGATGAACTTGAAGATGCTGGAGAGGATGCGCTCGAGCAGCTTCGTCGAGTCGCGCTCCGCCGCGATCTCGCGGGACAGCTCGTGCGACAGGCGCAGCCGCTCGTAGTCGGCGCGGAGCTGGTTCAGGTCGCTCGCGATCCGGTCGAACGCGAGGAACCCCTTGTCGACCGCGGCGATCTGCGTACCGATCTGCCGGGCCTGGTCGTGCACGTCGATCCGCGTCCCCTGCGCGAGGTACGACGCCGCGTGGCTGCCGGGCTGCCGGAACTGCGCCTGGATGTGGGTGAGCGGCGACGTCCCGCCCGGCCCCATGAACGGCGGCGGCGCCCCCGGCGGCGCGTACTGCCCCTGCATCGGAGGCACCTGCGGCGGCTGGAACGGCGGCGCCGAGTGCTGCTGGATCGGCGCGATCATCGGCGACTGACCCACCATCGGCGGCTGCCCCACCATCGGCGGCTGCCCCACCATCGGCGGCTGCCCCATCATCGGCGGCTGCCCCGGCGGCGCCTGCGCGCTCCTCACGTACGCCGGCGCGGGCGTCGGCTGCTGCGGCTGCTGGAAGTAGGGCGGCTGCGCGGGCGGCGGCTGGGGCGGCTGCGCCTGGGGCATCCACGCCTGCGGCGGAGGCTGCGCCGCCGCGCCCGGCGGATCGTCGAACCGCCCCCGCGTCGAGCCCAGCGAGATCTCGTCCCCGTGCTTCAGCGGCGCCTCCCCCCGGACGCGCTCGTTGTTGATGAACGTCCCGTTCAGGCTCCCCAGATCGCGCAGAACGAAGTGGTCCCCCCGGTGCTCGATGATGCAGTGCTCCTTCGACACGATCTTGTCGAGGAGCTGGATCGAGTTGTTCGGGTGGCGCCCCAGCGAGTTCACGGGCCGGAGCTCGATCGCCTGCTGGCCCTCGGCGGTCTGCAGGATGAGGCGGGCCATGGGTCCGAGAGATTACTCAGGCCCGGCCGGCCGGACAATCTTCATGGCCGGCTCCCCCGCCCCACCCACGATCGCGCCCGAGCCGAGAATTCATGGAAAAAATCCGCGAGCGGGGCCAATGTCCTGCCCGGGCCCGCGCGCCCCGGCCGCCCGCCCGGCGCTGCGCTGATGCGCAGCGGTCCCGTGCGGATCCAGATCGCGCCGGCGCTTTGCGCGGCGGAGCGGTCGCGATAGGCCGAGGCTCATGGCCGCCGACCTCCTCCTCGCCATCGATCAGGGCACCACCGGAACCACCTCGCTCGTGATGGACACCACCGGCGCGACCCTTGGCCGCGCCACCCGGGAGCTCCCTCAGCACTTCCCCGAGCCCGGGCTCGTGGAGCACGATCCCGACGAGATCTGGCAGAGCGTCACCGATGCCGTCCGGGAGGCCTTGACGGCCGCGGGCATCGCGGGCGACCGCATCGCCGCCATCGGCATCACCAACCAGCGCGAGACCACCGTCGTCTGGGAGCGCGCCACGGGCCGCCCGATCCACCGCGCGATCGTCTGGCAGGACCGCCGCACTGCCCCCCGCTGCGCCGAGCTCCGCGCCGCCGGCCACGAGGCCGCCGTCCGGCAGGCCACCGGCCTCGTGCTCGACCCGTATTTCAGCGGCACCAAGCTCGCGTGGATCCTCGATCACGTCGGAGGCGCCCGCGCCCGCGCCGACCGCGGCGAGCTCGCGTTCGGCACCATCGACAGCTTCGTCATCTGGCGCCTCTCAGGCGACGCCGCGGGCGGCGCCCCTGCGCACGCGACCGACGTCAGCAACGCCTCCCGCACGCTGCTCATGGACCTCGAGCGCCTCGCCTGGGACAACGCCATGCTCGACCTCTTCCGCGTCCCCCGCGGCGTCCTCCCCGAGATCGTCGGCTCTGCCCAGCGCGTCGCCGTCACGCGCCGCTTCCCGGGCCTGCCTGACGGCATCCCGATCGCCGGCATCGCCGGCGACCAGCAGGCCGCCCTCTTCGGCCAGGCCTGCTTCGCCCCCGGCGAGGCGAAGTGCACCTACGGCACCGGCGCGTTCGCCCTCACGAACATCGGCGATCGCCCTGTCCGCAGCCGCTTCGGCCTGCTCACCTCCGTCGGCTGGAAGATCGGCGACGAGGTCGTCTACGTCCTCGAGGGCAGCGCCTTCATCGCCGGCGCCGCCGTCCAGTGGCTCCGCGACGGCCTCGGCCTCATCAAGACCGCCGCCGACATCGAGCCCCTCGCCCGCGCTGTCCCGTCGAGCGACGGCGTCACCTTCGTCCCCGCGCTCTCGGGCCTCGGCGCGCCCTACTGGGACGCCAGCGCGCGCGGCCTCATCTGCGGCCTGACCCGCGGCACCACCGCCGCGCACCTCGCACGCGCCGCGCTCGAGGGCATCGCGCTCCAGGTCGCCGACCTGCTCGGCGCCATGGCCGAGGACCTCGGCCGCCCCCTCGCCCGCATGCGCGTCGACGGCGGCGCCGCCGCGAACGATCTGCTCATGCAGTACCAGGCCGACGTCGCGAACGTCGCCATCGATCGGCCCGCCGAGCTGGAGAGCACCGCCCGCGGCGCCGCGATGCTCGCCGGCGTCGGCGCCGGCCTGTTCCGCGACAAGACGGAGTCGACCCGCATGTCGCGCGTGGAGCGCACCTTCCAGGTCACGATGTCCGAGGGCGACCGCGCCGCGCACCGCCGCCGCTGGGCAGACGCCATCGCGCGCGCCCGCTCCGAACGCGCTTGATCTTTTTCCTCGCTTGGCCCTTTTTCCCCCGCGAAACCGCCCCGCACACCGCCGCCGCCGCCCCTCCCCGCGCCGTGGGCCCCCGAGGGCTCCCGGCCGGAGGAATCATCCTTAGGTTGCGCGAGTTGAGCCCTCGAGGCCCCAACCGAGCAAGAGATCTATGACGACGGCGCATTTCCGTTCAAACTTGGTGCACTTGAAGCGCGACGACCGGACAGCCCACCGGCGGATCGCGCTGGTCGTAGACCACGAGGAGGACATGCCTAACAACGAGAATGCTTCAGCCGGCGGGGCCGCCACGCGCGACATCCCCATCGACTGGGAGGCGCTGGAGGACGCCTTCGAGAACAACGCCCCCGAGGTCCACTCCTACCTGCACCTCGGCACCGGCGACGTGCTCCGCGTCGTGGACGGCGTGGCCGATCCGCAGATGCACGCGCGCATCGCCGCCGACCCGAACTACCTGCGCATCGATCCGGTGAGCTCGCGCGAGCAGTACCGCTGGATGGAGCGCTACATCCCGATGGTGGAGGATCCGGAGCTCCAGGCGAAGCTGAGCCAGGCCATCGACGGCAAGGGCGCGTTCCGCCGGTTCAAGGACGTGCTGATGTCGTACGGCCCCGAGCGCGAGCGCTGGTTCGCGTTCCGCAGCGAGCGCCTGCGCATCTTCATGGAGGCATGGCTGAGCGCGCACGCGCTGAACCCGGTCCCGCGCCCCATGTGGGTGCCCGAGGTGCCCCCGCGCCACGAGCCCGCGCCGCCGCCCGCCGCCGCCGGCGAGCCCGCCCCCGCCGCGCGCGAGGAGCAGCCCCCCCGCGAGCCGCAGCCCCGCCGCGGCAAGAGCGTGGAGACGCTCCGCAAGAACCTGCGCGACATCGCCGACGCGCTCGGCCCCCGCGATCTCGACACGCTGACCGCGTTCGCCGAGTTCCTGAAGGCCCGCCGCGCCGCCCGCTCGTTCGCGCACCACTACCCCGAGGCCTCGACCGCCCCCGAGGACGAGGCCCCGTCCTCGCAGGAGATCACGAGCGAAGCGCAGAGCGAGACCGGCTGACCCCGCCCGCCGGCCCACGCCGGCGGGTGCTCCACCTTCCAGAACGAGCTCATTCCGACGACGACGCCGCGAACACGCGAGCGGGCGGAGCCGGCTGCCGCTAGAGTGGCGCCGTGCTTCCCTCCAAGAGCCTGCGCCCGGCCGACCTCGACGATATGGCTCGCGCGGAGGGGGCCACCATAGGCGCGATCCGCCGGCTCATTCCGAAGGAGTGCCACGAGATCATCCCGGCGCGCTCCTGGGGCGGGCTGGCCATGGCGTTCGGCCGGCTGGCGGTGGCGCTGCTCGTCCTGACGCGGCTCGATCTGATCTGGGGCCCGAGCCTGCTCTGGCAGGTCCCCGCGCTCCTCGCGGCGTGGCTGTTCGCAGGCTTTTGCTACACGGGTCTATTCGTCATCGGCCACGACTGCGCGCACATGGCGTTCTCGCGGCGGCGCTGGGTGAACGAGCTCGTGGGCCACATCTGCCTGTCCCCGGAGCTCACCGGCTTCCACAACTGGCGGATCTGGCACAACCACCACCACGCGAAGACGCAGCTCCGCGGCGACGATCCGGACTGGCCGGAGCGGATGATGACGCGCGCCGAATACGATCGGGCGCCGCTCGGCCTGAAGGCGCACGTGCGGCTGGGCTTCGGGACGCCGCTCGGCATCCTGGTCGGGTTCTGGACGGGGATGGCGCGGCGGACGTTCATGAGGGCGGCGGCGCCGCAGATCCCGCTGACGCGCGCGGCGAGCCGGGAGCTCCTGTTCTCCTCGGCGATGATGGTGATGTGCGCGGGGGGCATCTCCTGGTTCCTGATCCACACGGGCGGGGTATGGGCGGCCGTGAAGTATTATTACGTGCCGACGTTCATCGCGGCGGCGCACGGGGCGATGCTGACGTACCTGCACCACACGAGCGCCGACGGGCTGGTCTTCGACGAGGAGGGCTGGACGCCGTTCCGCGGGCAGGTGGTATCGACCTTCAACGTGCGGTTCCCGCGGTGGATCGAACGCATGTGGTTCGATATCAACATCCACCTGCCGCACCACCTGGCGCCGAAGATCCCCTGGTATCACCTGCTCCCGGCGCTCGAGGCGATCCGGGCGGCGCGGCCCGACTGGGTGCTGGAGCGGCGGTTCAGCCTGGCCTATCTGCGGGCCGCGTGGGCGCGGCCGCTGCTCGTGCGCTCGGCGGGCGGGGACCGGTTCGAGATGGGGCCGTTCGAGGCCGAGGCGGCCGAGGCGACGCGGGACTCAGGGGAGAGCGGGGGGGCGGGGGCGGGCGGGGGCGACGAGGAGCAGGAGCGGGCGGCGTGAGCTGCTGAGGCCGAGGCCGAGGCCGAGACCGAGACCGGGACCGGGACCGAGACCGAGACCGGGACCGGGACCGGGACCGAGA
>CAYQYG010000067.1:0-24833 GCA_964421485.1 uncultured Polyangiaceae bacterium
ATCAGGGCGGCGCGGCGGCGGGCGCGGGGGCGCGCGCGCGGCGGGCGCGCGTCGAGGACCTCGCCGCCGCCGAGGACCGCGCCGGCCGGCCCCTCGACGTCGGAGCCGCGCAGCACGAAGCGATCTCCGCCGACCACGACGATCGGGCGCGAGAGGCGCAGGCGCGCGAGGACCTCGCGCGGCGCGGCGCCCCTCTGGTCAGGCGGCGGGGCCTCTGCTCGATCGGGCGGCGCCTCGCCCGCGGCGGGGGAGCCGAGCAGCGCGATGCGGGCCGTGGAGCGCGCGGTGCCGATGTAGAGCGAGCCGCTCATCCCGTGGCGGATCTCGGCGGTGGGGCGGAGGAGGACGTCGACGAGGCGCGTGGCCGCGACGCTGTCGTCGCCGGTCACGACGTCGCCGCGGCGCACGGCCTCGAGCGGCACGCCGGCGAGGTTCACGGCGAGGCGGGTCGGCGCCTCGGCCACCTGCACGGCGCGGTCGTGCACGTGGAGGCCGCGCGCGCTGGTGGCGTGCGCGCCCGCCTCGCCGACGAGGAAGAGCGGCGCGCCCACGGCGATCTTGCCCTCGACGAGCGTGCCCGTGACCACCGTGCCCGCGCCGCGCACGCTGAAGGCGCGGTCGACGCTGAGCCGCGCGCGCGCGCCGGCCGGCCGCGGCGGCAGCGAGAGGAGCGCGCGGCGGACCGCGGCGCGCACGTCCTCCAGGCCCTCGCCCGTGCGGGCCGAGCAGACCACGACCTCCGCGTCGAGGCGGCTGCCGAGCAGCTCGCGCGCCTCCTCCCCGGCCAGGCGCGCGAGCTCCTCCCCCACGCGGTCGAGCTTGGTGACGGCCACGACCGCCCTGCGGATCCCGAGGATCTCGCACGCCGCGATGTGCTCGCGCGTCTGCGGCATCACCCCCTCGTCCGCCGCGACGACCAGCAGGACGACCTCCATGCCGATCGCCCCCGCGATCATCGTGTGCACGAGCCGCCGGTGCCCCGGGACGTCGATGACGCTGACCTCGACGCGCTCCTCGACATTCGGGGCTCCGGGTCGCGCCCCACATGGCGCGCCCTCCGCCCCGAGCCCCCCCAGATCCCAGGGCGCGAAGCCGAGCTCGATGGTGATCCCCCGCCGCTTCTCCTCGGGCAGCCGGTCGGTGTCGACGCCCGTCAGCGCCTTGACGAGGGTGGTCTTTCCATGGTCGACGTGACCAGCCGTACCGAGCACGAAGCGCCGCACGGCGCTACCCTAGCGGATTTTCCGCGGCCGATCACAAGAGCTCCGGAGCGGCGCCGAATCGGCGCCATTGAAATCGCCGCCCTCGCCGCCCGGAAGCGGCGGAAGCGCACAGGAATCGAACCTGCCCAAGACAGCAGAGCTGCCCCGCACCGATTTTGAAGACCGGGGGTGGCACCAGCCGACCACGCGCTTCCGCCGACCCTTCTACCCGCCCCGCGCCCCGCGCGCCAGAGGGATCGAGCCCCTCACTCCTTGTCGAGCTTCCCCATCAGGTTCAGCGTGAAGTAGGCCCCCATGTACTTGAGGTGCGGCCGCACCTGCAGATCCACCCGGTACCACCCCGCGCTCCCCTCCACGTCGGTCACGTTCACCCGCGCCCTCCGCAGCGGCCGCCGCGCCCGCACGCCGGGGCTCACCACGTCCATGTCCGCCACGAACTGGTTCAGCCACTGGTTCAGCTCGTTCTCCAGGTCCGCCCGCTCCTTCCAGGACCCGATCTGCTCACGCTGCATCACCTTGATGTAATGGGCCAGCCGGCAGATGATGAACATGTACGGCAGCTGCGTCCCCAGCCGGTAGTTCACCTCGGCCGCCTTCCCCTCCTCGCTGATCCCGAACGTCTTCGGCTTCTGCACCGAGTTCGCCGAGAAGAAGCAGGCGTTCTCCGAGTCCCGCCGGTACGTCAGCCCGATGAAGCCCTGCTCGGCGAGCTCGAACTCCCGCCGCTCGGTCAGCATGATCTCCGTCGGGATCTTGTGCTGGATGGCGCCCATCGCCTCGTATTCGTGGAGCACGAGGCCCTCGACCGTCCCGCCCGAGTGCGGCCCCACGATGTGCAGGCACCAGCGGTACTTCGCGAAGCTCTCCGCGATCCGGGTCGCCAGCGCGAACGTCGGGCTCCCCCAGCAGTAGCGCTCGTGCTCCCCGACCACGTCCTCCTCGTAGCAGAACGCCTTCACCGGCACCGTCGAGGCCCCGTAGGGCAGGCGGAGCAGGAAGCGCGGCAGGCAGAGGCCCACGTAGCGCGCGTCCTCGGTCTCCCGGAACGCGTTGTACTTGATGTACTGCGGGCCCTCGAACAGCGCCTTCACGTCGCCGAGGTGCGGCACGTTCCGGTAGTCCTTGAGGCCGAAGAACTGGCCCCCGGCGATCGCGAAGAACGGGCAGTGCGACATCGACGCGACCGACGCGCACTTCTGGAGCAGCACGATGTCCTGCGGGCTCGGGCCGAACACGTAATTCGAGATGATCGCGCCGAAGGGCTTGCCGCCGAACGAGCCGAACTCCGCCGAATAGACGATCCGGTAGAGGCCGCTCTTCGGCACCTCGGGGGAGTCCTCGAAATCGGCGAGCAGGTCCTCCTTCGAGCAATTGAGCACCTCGACCCGCGTGTTCTCGCGGAAATCGACGCGGTCGATCACGAACTTGAGGCCGCGCCAGACCGACTCCAGCGCCTGGAAGGTCGGGTGGTGGAGGATCTCGTCGATCTGCCGCGACAGGCGCTCGTCGATCTCGGCGATGAAGAGGTCGACCAGGGCGCTGTCGACCACGCCGCCGGCCTCGCGGCCGCGCGCGACGACGCGCGTGAGGACCGCGTTGACTCCGCGCCGGACCTCGTCGTAGCGGTCGTCGGCCGGGGCGACCCGGGTCTCCGCGAGGATCTGCTCGAGCAGCGAGGGGGCGGGGGGCTTCGCGGCGGGCGGCGGCTGGGGCGCGGTGTCCATGCAGAACCTCGGCGCTCGCCGCATGAGCGGCGCGGCGCAGGAGAGGGTATCCGCTCCGCCGGGGCGCCCACAAGCGCGGAGGCCGTCACGCGGGCGGAAAGTGCGCCCTCAACACCCGGGGCTCCGGGTCGCCTATCGGCGCCCTGCGCCCCGGACCCCGGTTCAATCCTGGTCGGCCTCGGCCTTGCCGGCGATGGCGTGGCGGCGGAGGTAGGCGCGCACGTGCGCCCGCTCCATGCCGGCGCGGCGCGCCATCTCGCTCACGTTGCCCTTGGCCTCCTCGGCGAGCGCGGCGAAGTAGTCGCGCTCGAAGCGGGCGAGCACGTCCCGCTTCGCCTCCTGGAACTGCCGGCCCTTGAGCGCGCCGAGCGCGCTCGCGAGGCCGCCGCCGCCGCCGCCGCCGCCGCCGGTGCTCGTCGCGTGCGGCGTCTCGGCGAGCGCGCCGAGGTGCGCGGCGACGTCGATCTCCTCGCCCTCGGTGGAGAGCGCGAACGCGACCTGCACGGCGTTCCGGAGCTCGCGCACGTTGCCCGGCCAGTCGTGGCGGACGAGGCGCTCGAGCGTCATGTTGGTGATGCGCTCGTACGCGGCCTCGTCGCCGAAGTCCTTGAGCATCCGGCGGACGAGCACCGGGATGTCCTCCACGCGCTGGCGCAGCGCGGGCAGCTCGATCTTGACCTGCGCGATGCGGAAGTAGAGGTCGCTCCGGAACGCGCCGGTGTTCACCGCGCGGACCAGGTCGCGCCGGGTCGCGGCGAGCACGCGCACGTCGACGTCGCGGTAGGTCGAGCCGCCGACGCTCTTCACGCGGCGCTCGGCGAGCGCGCGGAGCAGCTTCGGCTGCACGTCGATCGGGAGCTCGCCGAGCTCGTCGAGGAAGATCGTGCCGCCGTCGGCCTCGATGAAGGGCGACGGGCGCTTGTCGACCGCCCCGGTGAACGCGCCGCGCTCGTGCCCGAACAGGTACGCCTCGGCCAGGGTCGGCGGGATCGATCCGCAGTCGACGACAACAAATGGCTTCTTCGCGCGGGGGCTCGCGTCGTGCAGCGCCTGCGCGACGAGCTCCTTGCCGGTGCCGGTCTCGCCGGTGATGAGCACCGTGAGATCGGTCGGCGCGATCTTCGAGAGCCGCTCGAAGATCGCCCGCATGCCCGCGCTGTGCGCGACGAGGCGGCCGAAGGTCGGGATGGCCGAGACCGTGATGCGCTCGGGCCGGAGGGGCTCGAACTGGAGCTCGGTCTCGCCGAGGCGGAGCTTCGTGCTCGAGAGCAGGTAGATCTCGCCGACGCGCACGCCGCCGACGAAGGTGCCGTTCCGGCTGCCGAGGTCGCGCACGCGCACGCCCTGCTCGTGCGCCTGGAACTCGGCGTGCACCGCGCTCACCTTGCCGTCGTCGAGCACGAGCTGGCAGGCCGCGTTGCGGCCGACGATGATCGGATCCGCGCCGATGTCGACCCACCCGACCCCGCCCCGACCGGCGCCGGCCACCGCCTTCGTGGTGCGGATGCGACCGCCGCGGATCTCGACCCGGTTCTTCGTGCCTACCGTGACATCGAGCACGTCAGCGCCTCTCCGTCTTCCGGCGCCGCGGCGGGCTCTCCGGCGCCTCCTCTTCTTCGAATTCGAACCTCGGCCCGCCGAGGTAGCTGGAATCGACCGTCATCGTCGGCGGCCCGTCGACGATGGTGGGCTCCTCGAGGATCTCCACCTTGCTCGGCGCCTCGGTCTGCTCCGGCGCCGGCTTGCCGCCGGACCGCGCCCCGGTCCGCCGCGATCGCGTGATGTTCTCGGGCTGGATCGCGCGCCAGCTCGTGAGCGCCTCGGCCGCGCTCGCGAAGCGCCGCTCGCGCTTGCGATCGAGCGCGCGCTCGAGGAACCGCTCGATCCCGGTCGGCCACTTCTCGCCCGTGGCCTCGGCGAGCGAGGGGGCCGAGCGGTCGAGCTTCATCGCGACCAGCAGCGCCGCCGTCGTCCCCTCGAAGGGCAGCCGCCCCGAGAGCGCGCGGAACGCGACCGCGCCGACCGCGTAGATGTCCGCGCGCTCGTCGGCGCGGGCCGCGCCCCGCACCTGCTCCGGCGCCATGTACGCGAACGAGCCCAGCGTCGCGTCGAACGCGGTGAGCGTCGGCTCGCCGTCCTCGCGCCGCGTGAGCTTCGAGATGCCGAAATCGAGGATCTTCGCGCGCTCGCGCCGCTCCGGCGCGCCGACGTGCTCGAGGTAGATGTTGCCAGGCTTGAGGTCGCGGTGGATGACGCCCGCGGCGTGCGCGGCGACGAGGCCCTGGAGGACGTCGTCGATGATCGGGCCGACCTCGCTGAGCGGGAGGTATTGCTCGCGCTTCAGCCGGTCGGCGAGCGACTCGCCCTCCAGCTGCTCGAAGACGAGCAGGTGCGCGCCCTCCGCGGACGTGCCCACCTCGATGAGCTGGCAGACGTAGGGGCTCTTGATCGCCGACGCGATCTTCGCCTCGCGCTCGAAGCGCTTGACGAGATCGGGCTTCACCGCGGCGCGCGCGAGCAGCACCTTGATGGCGACGCTGCGCGCGTCCGTCTCGCGCTTCGCGGCCCAGACCTCGCCCATGCCGCCGCGGCCGAGGAGGCGCGTCACGCGATAGCCAGCAAGCAGATCGCCGGGGTGGATCGCCACGTAACCTGGATCGGGACCGTACCACCAGAGCCCGGCCGCCGGGCGACAAAAATATGGAACGCCGCCCCTCCTGGGGGGCAAACCCATTCTCGCACCTCGCTCGTCCGGCACTAGCTTGGCGGCCTCCGATTCTGTAGGCTCGCCGCGCCATGCCCCGCACCGCCGAAGACGTTGAAACCTACCTCCTGCAGCTCGACCGCCGGTTCGAGAGCGACGCGGGCACATTCGTCCTGTCGGGCGGCCCCGGCCGGCCTCCGATCGCGATCCGCGTCGACCCCCCCATCGTGGCGATCCGCGTCTCGATCGGCCCAGTCCCCTCGGACGAAGCGCACATGCTCCGGCTCTTCCGCCGCCTGCTCGAGTACAACGCGACCGACCTGATGCACTCCTCTTACGGCCTGGAGAACTCGACCATCGTGCTCTCCGCCGCGCTGCCGCTCGAGAACCTCGACGCGAACGAGCTGGAGGCCACGCTGAGCGACATCGATCTCGCCCTCGCCCGCCACGTCCCCGCGCTGCACGACCTCGCGCTGGGCTGAGCACCTCGGGTGCCGGCCCTCCCGGCAGGAACGCGCCGACGCGCTGAGCCACACGGATCGGAGCTGTTTGTATGGGAATTTTCGCGCGCCTTGCGACCCTCATCAAGTCGAACCTGAACGACCTCATCAGCCGCTCGGAGGACCCCGAGAAGATGCTGAACCAGGTCGTCATCGACATGGCGAACCAGCTCATCGAGGCCAAGAAGCAGGTCGCCGTCTCGATCGCCGACGAGAAGCGCCTCGCCAAGCAGGCCGAGCAGGAGGCCGCCAACGCCGCGGAGTGGGAGCGCCGCGCGATGCTCGCCATCAAGGCCGGCGACGACAACCTCGCGAAGGAGGCGCTCGCCCGCAAGAAGGAGCACGACTCGCTCGCGGCCGCCTACAAGGACCAGTGGCAGAAGCAGAAGCAGGCCGTCGAGCAGCTCAAGACGGCGCTGCGCCTCCTCAACAACAAGATCGAGGAGGCCAAGCGGAAGAAGAACGTGCTCATCGCGCGCAAGAAGCGGGCGGAGGCGCAGAAGGCGATCCAGGAGACCATGAGCGGTCTCAACAACGCCTCCGCCTTCGACACGTTCGAGCGGATGGCGACGAAGATCGATCAGATCGAGGCCGAGGCCGAGGCCGCGGGCGAGATCTCCGAGGAGTACTCGGGCGACACGCTGGCGCACAAGTTCGGGCAGCTCGAGGCCACCGCGGGCGCCGACGAGGATCTGCTCGCGCTCAAGCGCAAGATGGGCGTCGCGCCGCCGGCGCCGCCGCCCGCGGAGGCCGCGCCGCCCGTGCAGGTCCGGGTGGCCGGCACGTCCGCGCCGGCGGCCATGCCGCAGGCCGAGCAGGACGAGCTCGCCGCGGCCATCGCCGAGCTCGAGGCCGAAGAGCAGCGCGAGCAGGCGCGGATGAAGCGCTAGGGGGGCAGGGCCCCAGCCCATGAGGGGGCTTCGCCCCCTACGCTCCCGATGGTCGCTACCCCGAGGAGTTTCACGATGCGAACATTGAACCGTTTGCCGCTACTTTCGCGCCCTCAAGGACTGTAGGACGACTCGTGGCAAGCATCGCGAGCGCCCCGGCGCAGGACAGCGCGGCGGAGAAGCACAGCGACATCCCGGTGCACGCGGAGGACGTGGGCGCCTTCCTCGAGCGCGTCGGCGTCAGCTCGACCGACGGGCTCTCCGAGGAGGAGGCCGCGCGCCGCCTCGCGGAGCACGGCAAGAACCGGCTCCCGGACGCGCCGAAGAAGAGCGCGATCCTCCAGATCCTCGAGCAGTTCGCGAACCCGCTCGTGCTCACGCTGCTCGCCGCGGCCGTGATCGCGGTGGTCGTCGGCTTCACGGCGAAGGCGGGGCACGGCGCGGAGGAGGCGTCGATCCTGGAGCGCTTCGGCGACGCGATCGCGATCCTGCTCATCGTCGTCCTGAACGCGTTCCTCGGCTATTACCAGGAACGCCGCGCCGAGGCCGCGCTGGAGGCGCTGCAGAAGCTCAGCGCGCCGAACGCGCGCGTGCGCCGCGCCGGCAAGGCGCTCGTGCTCGCCGCCGAGGACGTGGTCCCGGGCGACATCCTCGAGCTCGAGGCCGGCGACTCGATCGCCGCCGACGCGCGGCTCGTGCAGACGATCGACCTCGCCACCGAGGAGGCCGCGCTGACCGGCGAGAGCTCCGCGTCCGTGAAGGACGCGCTCGCCCCGGTCGCGCGCGACGCCCCGCTCGCGGATCGCAGCACGATGGTCTTCACCGGCACGAGCGTCGTGCGCGGCAAGGCGCGCGCGGTCGTGACCGCGACGGGCGGCGCGACCGAGCTCGGCCGGATCGGCGAGATGATCCGCGCGGTCGGCGATCAGAAGACGCCGCTCGAGGAGCGGCTCGATCGCTTCGGCGCCGTGATCCTCCGCGTCTGCCTCGTGCTCTCGGCGGTGCTGCTCGCCTGGGGCTTCCTGCGCGGCGGCCGCGAGTGGCACGAGCTCCTGCTCGAGGCCGTGAGCCTCGCCGTCGCCGCGATCCCCGAGGGCCTGCCGGCGATCACCACGATCACGCTCGCGCTCGGCATGCAGCGGATGGCCCGGCGCGGCGCGATCGTGCGCAAGCTCCCGGCCGTCGAGACGCTCGGCGCCGCGACGATCATCGCGTCCGACAAGACGGGCACGCTGACCCAGAACGAGATGACGGTGCGCAGGCTCTACGCCGGCGGCCTCCGCTACTCGGTCACCGGCGAGGGCTACGATCCGGCCGGGAGCATCCTCGACGAGCGCGGCGAGGAGGTCGTCGACCTGCCCGCGCCGCTCACGTACCTGCTCTCCGTCGCGGCGCTCTGCAACAACGCCGAGCTCGCCGCCGACAAGGACACCGGCCGCTTCCGCGTGGTCGGCGATCCCACCGAGGGCGCGCTGCTCACGCTCGCCGCGAAGGGCAAGCTCCCGCGCGAGTCGGTGGCCCCGTCGCACAGGTTCGTGCACGAGCTGCCGTTCGACAGCGATCGCAAGCGGATGACGGTCATCACCCGCGACAAGTCGGGCCGCGACATCGCGCACGTGAAGGGCAGCGTCGACGTCCTGCTCCCGCTCTGCGTCAAGGTCTCGCACGCGGGCGGCGTCCGCGGGATCACCGACGAGGATCGCAGGGCGATCCTCGAGGAGGCCGACCGGATGAGCGAGTCGGCGCTGCGCGTGCTGGCGCTCTGCCGGCGGGTGCGCGTCTCCACCGACCAGGACGACGTCGAGCGCGAGCTGACGTTCCTCGGGCTGGTCGGCATGATGGACCCGCCCCGCGCCGGCGTGAAGGAGGCCGTCGCGACCTGCAAGAAGGCCGGCATCCGGGCGGTCATGATCACCGGCGATCACCGGCTCACGGCGACCGCGATCGCCCGCGAGATCGGGCTCTGGGACGAGGGCGACGAGGCGGTGAGCGGCGCCGAGCTCGCCGCGATGAGCGACGACGAGCTCGGGCGCCGCATCGAGCACCTGCGCGTCTTCGCCCGCACGACCGCCGAGCAGAAGCTCCGCCTCGTGCGCGCGTTCAAGGCCAAGGGCCACGTGGTCGCGATGACCGGCGACGGCGTGAACGACGCGCCCGCGCTCCGCGAGGCGCACATCGGCGTGGCGATGGGCCTCGGCGGCACCGACGTGGCCCGCCAGGCCGCGGACCTCGTGCTCGCCGACGACAACTTCGCGACCATCGTCGAGGCGGTGCGCGAGGGCCGCGCGATCTACCGCAACATCCAGAAGTTCATCTTCTTCCTGCTCTCGTCGAACATGGGCCTGCTCGTGGCCGTGTTCGTCGTGTCGTTCTTCGGCGCCTGGCCCCCGCTCACGCCGCTCATGATCCTCTGGATCAACCTCGTGACGAACGGCCTGCCCGCGCTGGCGCTCGGCGTGGACCCGCCCGATCAGCACCTCATGCAGGAGGCCCCGCGCGCCCGCGACGAGGGCCTGCTCATCCGCCGCGACTACCTCGGGATCCTCTACGTGGGCGGCGTGATGGGCGTCCTCGCCGTGGCGCTCTACGCGATGTCGGGGCAGGACCGCGAGTCGCTGCTCCACACGCGCGCGATCGCGTTCTCGCTGCTCGCCCTCTCGCCGCTCTTCCACGCGTGGAGCTGCCGGAGCCCGACCCGCTCGCTCTTCACGGCGCGCCCCCTCGTCAGCATCCCGCTGCTCGTGGCGGTGCTCGCCAGCGCGGCGATCCACCTCGTCGCCGTGCTCTTCCCGGCCCTCAGGCCCGTGTTCCAGACGTTCGCCATGTCGCCCGACGAGTGGCTGCTGCTGGTCGGCCTCGCGTTCCTGATCGTGCCGGTCGTCGAGATCGCGAAGATCATCTACCGCAGGATCCTCCCCGCAGAGCCCGCGCGAGCCTGAGAAAATCTCGATCAACGGAAGAACATTCGGGGGCAGAATGGCGTCCAACGCCGCCCTCATGCGACCCCTCCGCCCCCACCTCGCCGCCTCCGCCCTGCTGCTCGCCCTCGCGTCCGCCGCGGCCCCCGCGCGGGCCGCCGCCACGCCCCTCCGCGCCAGCCTCGTCGACGCCAGGACGGTCAGGATGGACGGCGTGCCCAAGGAGTGGCCGGGCGCCATGGTCCGCCTCTCCGAGGCCGTGCAGGGCAAGATCGGCAAGCCCGATCTCCAGGCGGACGGGCTCGTCGCCTACGACGAGACCCGGGTGTACGTCGCCGCCGACGTGACCGACGACAAGGTCCGCGCCGGCGCCGATCACGTCTCGCTCGCGATCGGCTTCCCGGGCGGCGCCGTGCACGAGATCGCGCTCTACCCCGGCGAGCCCGGGAAATCGGCCGGCAGCGTGAAGATCGGCGGCAAGGCCGTGCAGGGCGCGAAGATCGTCGAGGCGCCCCGGGACGGCGGCTACACGCTCGAGGCCAGCGTGCCGTGGGCCGCGTTCCCCGAGGCCGCGACCGTGCGCGTCGGCCTCCGCGCCGCGCTCTTCGCGCGCGACGCGGACGCCTCGGCCTCGATCGAGGGCGTCGCCGGCACCGCGAAATCCTCTGCTTACGCGTCGCTCCCCTCGCTCGCGACCGAGCCCGAGCAGAGCCTCTCCGAGAGCTTCATCAAGCCGCGGGGCATCAAGGGCGCGCCCTCGTACAACCTGATGGCCGACGTCGCCGGCGACCGGCTCAAGGAGCGGGTGCTGGTCTACGAGCGCTTCCTGCTCGTGCTCGGCCCGGGCTTCCGCAAGGGCCGGGAGTTCTACTTCAGCGACATGGAGGCCGACGCCAAGGCCGGCATGGTCCCGCAGTGCGAGGCGCGCGATCTGACGGGCGACGGCCAGGCGGAGATCATCCTGCGCAAGCGCTTCGGCCGCGGCGGCCGCTACCGCGAGATGATGCAGGTGCTCCAGTTCGGCAGGGGCGACACGCCGACGCCGATCTTCCAGCACGAGATCGCGCTCTCCACGGAGAAGGGCTCCGTCGTGAACGAGGTGAGCTTCGTGACCGACGGCGCGAAGCAGGCGATCCGCGTGACCCCCGGCGAGGCGAAGGGTTTTCATGCGGGCAACTACGCCGAGGCGACGGAGACCGCATTCGACGCGCTGCTCCTGCCCTGGGGCACCATCAAATCGCAGCTCTACAAGCTCTCCGGCGGCGTCTACATGAAGGCGGCCGAGGAGGGCCAGGCCGCGACGCCCCCCCCTCCCGCCCCGGAGGCCCCGGCCCCCAAGGCCCCTCCCCCGCCCTCGGCCGCCCAGCTCTCCGAGCAGGTCCACGCGCAGTACACGCGCGATCGCGGCGCCTCCGGCAAGCCCCGCTTCGACTTCGCCTCCGACGTCGGCGGCGGCCGCGACGTCGAGCGCGTGCTCCTCCACGATCGCGACATCGTCGTGTTCGGCAAGGGCTGGAAGGGCGGCACCGGCTACACGTACCTGACGCTCACTCAGTTCGCCGCGGGCGCCGACATCAAGGACGTCACGCTGCGCGACCTGACCGGCGACGGGAAGGCCGAGATCCTCGTGAAGGGCGTGATCCACGCGACGGCCCCGAGGGAGGCCGGCGGCGGCCCGGTCGATCGCGAGGTCCTCCTCGTGTTCCAGGCGCAGGGCGACGGGCTGAAGCGCGTGTTCGCCGCGGAGGTGAGCCGCTCGATGGGCGCGAAGAGGGTGGCCGGCGAGGTGAGGTTCGTGGCCGCCGGCAAGGGCGTCGCGATCGAGCTCGCCCCCGGCAAGGCGACCGAGTGGACCGAGAAGACGTATCCGTTCAATCAGGACACGGCGCCGGTGGGCGGCTTCGAGCCGCTGCTCCTGCCGTGGGGCGGGGCCAGGGCCGTCCGCTACACATGGGGCGGCTCCGGCTTCTCCAGATGATCAGCCTGCTCTCCGGGGTAGAGCCCCGCGCTCCGGGTAGCGGCCGCTCGGGAGCGGAGGGGGCATAGCCCCCTCATGGCCCGCGGCCCTGCCGGGCGTTACTCGATGACGTAGAACTGGTCGCCGTCGTTGCTGGCGCTCCCTTCGCCGCCCTTGTAGCGGATCTTGCGCTGGTGGACGGTCTGGCCGGACCACTGATCCCAGACGGTGATTCCCTGGTCGTCGTGCGAGACGTAGATGGCGGCGTGGTTGCCCGAGGAGCGGTTCGGGTAGTGCCCGTTCTCGAACGTGGCGATCGCTGTTCCCTTGCTGATCGTCGACGAGCTCTTCACGAGCTCGCCCTGCTGCCACACGGAGGTGGACGGCGCGCCCGCGCACTGCTGGACGAACGCGACGCACTGGCCGCTGCCGATCTTCTTGCCCTCGAACAGCTCAGGATTCTGACAGATGTAAGGCATGGGAGCTCTCCTGCTCGCCGCGATCATGCGGGATCGCTGGCGATCCACGACTAACAGGAAATCCAGGCGCCGGACAGGGCAATCTTGCGGCGGCGACGCTGGAATGAGGTGGTGTGGCTGTCTTCACTCGCTCGAGATCGACAAGCTCCCGGCGGCCGCACCATGATGGGGGCGCGATGTCCACCAAGCGCACCCGCATGCTCGCCGACGCCCCGGATCTCCTGAGGCTCCTGGACCGCGCCCGGCATCCCGACCTCGATCCCGCCGCCGTCAAGCTCCACAGCACGCGGCCGCTCCGGTGGCGATGCCCCGCGGGGCCGGATCACGTCTGGGAGAGCCCCCCCAGCATCCAGCACCGCTGCAAGGGATGCCCCTTCTGCGGCAACTGGCGGGCCTCGATCACCAACTGCCTGGCCACCGTGGCCCCCGAGATCGCCGTCGAATGGCACCCGACCAAGAATGGATCCCTGACGCCCTGGGACGTCGTGCCAGGCACCAGCACCGAGGCGTACTGGCAATGCGCGATATCCGTTCACCACGTCTGGCGAACCCGCATCAACCGGCGCGTGGCGGGGCACGGGTGCCCGTTCTGCGCGGGGAAGAGCGTCAGCCCGGACAACTGCCTGTCCGCCGTGGCCCCCGACCTCGCCCGGGAATGGCACCCCACCAGGAACGGCAACCTCACCCCGGACGGCGTGACGCGCGGGTCGTCCCGGCGCGTCTTCTGGCGCTGCGGCAAGGACCCCAGCCACGTCTGGCAATCCATGGTCCACGAGCGCGCCGTCAAGGGGACCGGCTGCCCGCTCTGCCTGGGCCGCCGGCCGGCCAGGGCCTGGAACGTCGCCAGCTCCTATCCCGCGGTCGCGGCGGAGTGGCACCCGACGAAGAACGGCGCGCTCACGCCGCGCGACGTGGCGCCGGGCTCCGACCGCAAGGTGTGGTGGCGCTGCTCGAAGAACCCGCGGCACGTCTGGCAGGCGGTGGTCAGCAGCCGCACGCGAAGGGAATCCGGCTGCCCCCTCTGCCGCCTCCCGCCGCGCAGGCGGTCCCTCGGCGCCCGGAAGCCGGCGCTCGCCGCGCTCTGGCACCCCACGAAGAACGCGCCCCTCACGGCCCACGACGTGACCGTGAACGCGACGCGCAATTTCTGGTGGAAATGCCCGAACGGGCCCGACCACGAGTGGAAATCGTGGCCCCGCGGCGACCGGCCGGTGCCCCGCGCCGGTTATTGCCCCTTCTGCAGGAACGACAGGCCCTCGGTGACGAACAGCCTCGCCGCGCGCTATCCCGCGCTCGCGGCGGAGTGGCACCCGACGAAGAACGGCGCGCTCACGCCAGAGAAGACCATGTTCCTCATGAGGCGCGCCGCCTGGTGGCGATGCGCCGCCGGACACGCCTGGTATGCCTCCGTGCGCCGGAGGACGCTCGGGGAATGCGGCTGCCGCGCGTGCCACCCCGCGGCGGCACGATCCGGCGCGCGTCGAGAAGAGCGCTGATCGGGCAGGAGGTCGAGGGCCCGACCCCACGCCGGGCCCGTCAGCACGCCGGGCCCGACACAGCGCCGAGCCCGGGCGCGTCTCTCACTGAAGGATCAGCGCCCCGTGCGCCGGCACGTCGAACGACGACGCCTGCGTGCTCGTGAGCAGGTCGGTCACCGGCGCCGGCCGGGTGATCGTCTGCGTCGTGCTCATCCGGTTCAGCACCACCGTCAGCGTCTCGTTGCCGTCCGTCACCGTGTACTCGTAGACGTCGGCCGTGTTCTGCACCGTGCTGAGCTGCGCCGCCTGCGCCGACAGCGCCGGGTGCGCCTTCCGGATCTCGAGCAGCTTCTTGTAATGGCTGTACAGGCTCGCCGGATCGTCCTTCTGCGCCTCCCACGACAGCGGATCGCTCTCCGTCATGTACTTGATGTACGGATAGTCCGGGTTCGGCGCCTTGCAGATCCCCGCGCCCAGGTTGAGCGCCGCGTTCGCCGTGTTCGTCGCGTCGAAATCGACGTCCCAGGACGTCGTCTGGTCGCCCGTGAACGTCACGTCCTGGAACCAGCTCATCGGCTCGCGGATGAACTCGTCGTGATCCCAGCCCTCGTCGCCGGTGTACTTGTCGCGCTTCCCCCTCTTGCCGACCTCCTCGCCGTAATAGATGACCGGCATCCCGGGGACCGTCAGCACGATCGTCGCCGCCTGCTTCAGCACCGCCTGGAGATCCGCGCCCGCCGACCCCTCGAACTGCGTCGCGGGCCGCTCGAGGTCGTGGTTCGACAGGAACCGCTGGAAGAAGTGGTTCGGGTTGCCCCCGCTCGCCTGCGAGCCGGCCGCCTGCCGCAGCGACGTCAGGTACTGCACGAAATCGACCTGCGCGCCCGTGCCGCCATTGATGAAGTTGCCGAGCACGCTCCGGAACGGGAAGTCGAACTGCGAGTCCATATCGCCCGCGTAGGGCACCATCAGGTTCGACGCCGCCGGATCGTCCCAGCGGTTCTCGCCGGCGAGCAGCACCGTCGCCGAGCCCACCGGGCGCACCACGTCCTTCTTCACGTAGTGGTTGAACTCCTTCCACCACACGTGCGTCCCGTGCACGTCGATCGTGATCGCGTTGATGTCGTCGAACTGGTCGATGTGCTTCGACGCGTCGAGGCGGAAGCCGTCGGCGCCGAGATCGATCCAGTGCTTCGCGATGTCCTTCATCTTCGCCCGGACGACCGGGTTATGATAGTTGAGCTCCGGCATCGCGGCGCCGAAGATCTGGTGATAGCACATGTAGTTCTTGCAGGCCCAGATCACCGCCGAGCCGTCCCAGGGGTGCGGATCGGTGAACATGTTCGAGTACTCGTCCGACCACACGAACCAGTCGTGGTAGGTGTCGTGCTCGGGGTCCTTGGGGTCCACGCCGCTCACGAACCACGGGTTCACGTCGGCCACGTGGTTCTCCACGAGATCGAGGATGATCTTGATGCCGAGCGCGTGCGCGGCCGCGGTGAGGTCCTGGAAGTCCTTCCGCGTGCCGTACTCGGGGCCGATGTCGTAGAAATCGGTCGTGTCGTAGCCGTGGTAGCTCTTCGCCTTGAACACCGGCGTCATCCAGATCGCGTCGGCGCCCAGGCTCTGGAGGTACGGGAGCATGTTCGTCAGGCCGACGAGATCGCCGATGCCGTCCCTCGTCGCCGGGTCGATCCCGCTCTCCGTGCCGGGGTCGGCCACGTCGCGCGGCGAGCCGCCGTCGGCGAACGTGCGGACGATGAGCTGGTACATGACGCCGCTCGAGCCCCACGTGGCCCAGTCGGTCGGCGACGCGATCGTCGAGAACTGGATCGGCGTGAGATCGAGCTCGGCCGTCTGGTCCGTGAGGTCCCCGTCCGGCGTCGAGAGCGTCGTGCTGATCTGGTAATAGACCTTCTCGCCGGGCGTGAGCCCGTCGAGGATCAGGCCCTCCTTGTTGATGTCGTCGGCCTCGGTCCACTCGACGGACTGGGTCAGCGCGCCGGAGGCGGCCCCATAGGCGACCTTGCCGGTCGAGCCGGGCGCGACGCGGAACATCATGCGCACCCGGCCGTCGCCGAGATCGATGAAGTCCTTCGGGCGGTTGATCTTGTACGCGGGCCCGGTGCTGGTCGGGCGCGCCGTCTGCACGGCCTGGCCCTGCGTGATCCAGCACTCCCCGATGCCGGGGTTGTCGGCGTTCTTCTCCAGGTCGAACCAGCGCACGCCGGTCTCCACGTCCTTCTTGCAGTTGCCCGTCTCGTCGCACTGGACGGGGATGAGGCCGAGCCACGCGTCGGGGCTGTCGGCCGTGTCCGTGATCTCCACGTCGGTGTACGCGCCGAAATCGTCGGTCTGCGTGAAGAGCTGCGGGTGGCCCCACTCCGGGGACGTCGAGCCCGCGCCCCAGAAGTGCACGCCCCACGTGGCCGGATCGCCGGCGCCCTGGAGGCGGTAATGGATCCGGACGAAGTTGCCGGCGGGGATCCCGCCGCCGCCGCCGCCGTCGCCGCCCGCCCCGTTCGCCCCGCTCCCCGTCGTGGCGCTGTTGACGAGCTCGTCGTCGCCGCACCCGGCGGCGAGGAGGAGGAGGCAGGCCATCGAGGCGGCCGCCGCATAGTGGAAGTGAAGGCGCATGAGCACTCCTTGTGGCTGAGGACCTGGGAGGATGCCCCGTAAGGTGTCTCACGGGGTCGGGCGACCCTAGAGCCAGGCGCCGGCGGGATCCAGCGGGAACGACCTACCCGCCGCCGGCCGGCAGGAGGGGGGCGGCGGTCGGCAGGGCCGACAGCCGATGAGGGGGCTGCGCGCTCCACGCTCGGGGGCTCCGCGCGGCCAGCCGCGCTGCGCCCCCGAACCCCCACGCGCCCCTCGGGGGGCGCTACCCCGGAGCGGGGGCGGCGACGGGCGGGGGGCGCTCGTTGCGGCCGTAGCGGCGCCGGCCGCGTTCGTCTATGGATGGTCGATGCCCCCGCCGACCCCTGCGCGCCCCGTCTCTCCGCGCGCCCTCGTGGCCGCGGCGGTCGCGCTCGTCGCGCTCGGCCTCCCGGGCGCGCCGCCCGGGGCCGAGGCTCGCGAGCCGAAGGGCGTGTTCGAGCACGGCTGCCGCGTCCAGAAGCCGCAGAAATTCCTGCAGCGGCGCTCGTTCTTCTCGAAGGGCGTGATGGATGGCGCAAAGCAGGCGAAGGCCGCCCGCTGGCTCGCCGAGCATTACGGCAACGTCGGCGACGACCGCACCCGGAGCTGGAACCCGCGCGGCGCCCTGTCCCAGGCGAAGACGGTCACGTTCATGGGCCTGCCGCTCACGGTCCACGAGAAGATCGCCCCCGCGCTCGCCTGCGTCGAGAAGCGCGTCCGGAAGACGTGCCGCGGCGCCCAGGGCTACACCCCGCGCGCCCTCGGCGGCTTCCGCGGCGCCAACACCTACCGCGGCGCCGAGATCTCCAATCACCTCTTCGGCGTCGCGATCGACATCGACCCCGACCGCAACCCGTGCTGCGGCTGCGTGGACCCCTGGCCGGAGAACCCCCTCTGCAAGCTCAAGGTCAAGAGCCCTTACGAGCGCACCGCAATGCCGAAGTGCTGGATCCGTGCGTTCGAGCGCTTCGGCTTCGACTGGCTGGGCCACGACGAGCTCGAGGACACGATGCACTTCGAATTCCTCGGCGACCCCGACCGCATCACCCGCAAGGCGAGATCCGCGCAATCGGATCCCGCGCAGAAGAAGGGCAAGCGGTGACGGCGGACGGCCGCGGCCAGGGCATCAGGGAGGCACCATGAGCGAACGGCAGAACCTCGAACAGGTCATCCAGGAGGACGTGAAGCAGCTCCACGGCATGGGGTACGCGCAGGAGCTGCTCCGGCGCATGAGCGGCTTCTCGAACTTCGCCATCTCGTTCTCGATCATCTGCATCCTCGCGGGCGGCATCACCTCCTTCCACCTCGCGCTCTCGGCGACGGGCGGCGGAGGCGTGGGCGTCGGCTGGGCGGTCGGCACCCTCCTGACGCTCGTCGTCGCCGCGTGCATGGCGCAGATCGCCTCGGCGTATCCCACGGCCGGCGGCCTCTACCACTGGGCCTCGATCCTCGGCGGCCGCGGCTGGGGGTGGGGCGCGGCGTGGCTCAACCTCGCGGGGCTCGTCTTCGTCGTCGCGGCCGTGAACATCGGCGCGTACACGATCATGATGGCCACCTTCGGGCCCATCTTCGGCTTCGACCCGGCGAAGCTCGGCGTGAAGGAGCAGATCATCGGCATGGTGCTCATCACCACGTCGCAGGCGCTGCTCAACCACTTCGGCATCCGCCTCACGTCGCTGCTCACCGACTTCAGCGGCTACCTCATCTTCGCGGTCTCCACGCTGCTCACGGTCTGCATGCTGTGGTTCGGCGAGAGCCACGACCTCGGGCGCCTCACCACGTTCACGAACATGAGCGGCGACGCGGGCGCGGGCGTGTGGCCACAATCGGGCAGCCTCGTGGGGCTCTTCCTGCTCGGCCTGCTCCTGCCAGCGTACACGATCACCGGCTATGACGCCTCGGCGCACACCTCGGAGGAGACCATCGGCGCGGCGCACAACGTGCCGAAGGGCATCCTGCGATCGGTCCTGTACTCCGGCATCTTCGGCTGGGTGATGGTCTGCTCGTTCGTGCTCGCGATGCCGAGCGTCGCGGAGGGCGCGGCGCAGGGCGGCAACGCGTTCTTCTGGCTGATGGACACCATCATGCCCCCGACGCTCAAGATCGTGCTCGAGGTGCTCATCTCCGTCTCGAACTACCTGTGCGGCCTCGCGTGCGTGACCTCGACCTCGCGCATGATGTTCGCCTTCGCGCGCGACGGCGGCCTGCCCGGATCGAAGCTGCTCCGCCAGGTGCACGCGGGCCACCGCACCCCCGTCCCCGCGATCTGGTGCACCGCGGTCCTCGCGATCGCCGCGACGGTCTACTCCCCGGCGTACGTGACGCTGACCTCGGCCTGCGTGATCTTCCTCTACATCTCGTACGCGATGCCGACCGCCGTCGGCGTCTTCGTGATCGGCAAGAAGTGGGACAGGATGGGCCCCTTCAACATGGGCATCCCCGCGTTCCGCGCGCTCGGCGTGATCGCGGTCCTGTTCGTCGCGGCGCTGTTCTTCATCGGCATCCAGCCCCCGAACGACAAGGCGCTCTACGTGACGGCCGGCATGATCGCGCTGCTCGTCGTCGCCTGGTTCGCCGGCGTCCGGAGCCGCTTCCAGGGCCCGCCGACCGGCAAGCGGATCGAGGAGCTCCAGGCCGAGCTCGCCCGCGAGGAGCAGGTGCTCGAGAAGGCGAGCTGATCGTCAGCGCGAGGTCTCCGAGGGGTGCCACCTGCGCAGGAGCCGCGATCCGGCGAGGCTCACCGCGCCGAACAGGCCGAGGCCGAGCGCGGACGCGCAGAGCACGGCGGCGAAGAGCAGGTCCGTGCGGAGCTGCCGGTACGACGAGAGGACCAGGATGCCGAGGCCCGCGGCGCCCTCGGAGAAGCCGGCGACGAACTCGCCGACGATCGCCCCGATCACCGCGAGCCCGGACGCCACGCGCAGGCCGGTCACGATGCTCGGGAGCGCGGCCGGCAGCTCGAGCTTCACGAGCGTGGCGAGCCGCCGCGCGCCGTAGAGGCGGAAGAGGTCGCGCAGCGCGGGATCCACGCCGCGCAGCCCCGCGAGCGTGCTCGCGATGACCGGGAACACCGACACGATGAACGCGCTCATCGCGACCGCCCGCAGCCCCGCCCCGAACCAGAGCACGAGCAGCGGCGCGATCGCGACGATCGGCACGGTCTGGAGGAACACGGTGTACGGGTAGAGCGCGCGCTCGAGCGGCCGGGACGACGCGAGCACGATCGCCGCGAGGATCCCGGCCGCCGCGCTCATCGCGAACCCCGCGAGCGCGGCCCTCACCGTGACCGCGGCCGCCGCGGCGAGGGTCCCCGCCTCGGCCGCCCCCGCCGCGGCGATCGCCGACGGCGGCGGCAGGAGGTACGCGGGCACGCCGAGGCCGCGGGCGAGCCCCTCCCAGATCGAGAGCAGCACGACCAGCGCGATCAGCGGGGGCGCGGCGCTGCGCATCACGCCTCGCCGCGCTCCAGGGCGTCGTGGAGCGCGCGGACCTCGCGCGCGAAGGATGCCTCGGCGCGGAGGGCGCCGCCGCGCTCGCGGGGCAGATCGAGCGCGCGATCGAGGACGATCCGCGCCGGCCGCGGCGTGAGCACCACGGCGCGCTCCGCGAGGTACGCGGCCTCGGTGATGGAGTGGGTGACGAAGACGACGGTCATGGAGAGCTCGGCCCAGAGGGCGCGGAGCTGGTCGTCGAGCCGCCCGCGCGTGAGCTCGTCGAGGGCCGCGAAGGGCTCGTCGAGCAGGAGGAGCCGCGGCCGGGTGACGAGCGCCCGCGCGAGCGAGACGCGCATCCGCATGCCGCCGGAGAGCTCGGCGGGGTACCGCCCGGCCGCGTCGCCGAGCCCGACCTGCTCGAGCGCGGCCCGCGCCGCCTCGCGCCGCTCACGCCCGCCGACCCCCGCGAGCTCGAGCGGCAGGGCCGCGTTGTCGAGCACGCTCCGCCAGGGCAGGAGGTGCGCGTCCTGGAACACGTACGCGATCGGCGCGCGGCCGCCCCGGGCCCGCGCGCCCTCCGGCCCCTCCGGCTCGAGATCGATCGTGCCCTCGCTGGGCCGATCGAGCCCGGCGATGAGCCGCAGCAGCGTCGACTTGCCGCACCCGGACGGGCCGAGCAGCGCGACGAAGGACCCCGCCGCGATGTCGAGATCGAGGCCGTCCACGGCGGCGACCCCGCCCGGGAAGACGCGGCGCACGCCCGTGATCCGGACACGGACCCCGGCTCGACGCTCGGGGCGCGCGAGGGCGGGTGGGCTGCTCGGGGGCGGCGTCGCCATGGCGGCCCGGGTTCTTATCCGCGCGGCGGGCAGATCGCCAGCCGCCAATTCTTGAGCGAACGGACGTGCTGATACCGGCAGATTCAGCACCGGTCTGGGATTGGGGTGTGCGATGCTCGCGTCCCGCCATGAGCAAGGAACGGTGCTCCGGCTGCCGCGCCCAGCTTCCCGAGGACGCACATTTCTGCCCGGCCTGCGGGCGCGCGGTCAGCGCAGCCCTGGCGGACACCGAGCTCCCGGCGACCGCCCCGCTCCCGCCGGCGCGCCTCCTCCCGGGCACGGACCTCTCCGTGTATCGAATCCAGGACACCCTCGGCGAGGGCGGCATGGGCGTCGTGTACCGCGCGCACGACCGCGCCCTGGACCGGCAGGTCGCCGTCAAGTGCCTGCACACGAACCTCTCGGGCAACCCGGAGATCCGGCGCCGCTTCGCCCGCGAGGCCAAGGTGCTGAGGTCGTGGACCCACGACAACGTGGTCGCCGTGCACGACTTCGTCGAGCGCGACCACATCCTCGCCATCGTGATGGAGCTCGTCGACGGCCCCACGCTCGTCCAGCACCTCGCGAGGTGGCGCGGGCGAATGCCCTACCACGAGATCCGGGCCCTCCTGGGGGGCGTGCTCGACGCCATGGAAGAGGGCCACCGCCGCGGCATCGTGCACCGCGATCTCAAGCCCGACAACATCCTCGTGGCCGCGGGGGAGGCCGGCCTCCGCCCCAAGATCGTCGATTTCGGCATCGCCAAGATCCTGGAGGGCACGACGTACACGCTGAGCGGCGCGTTCCTCGGCACCTGCTGCTACATGTCGCCCGAGCAGGTGAAGCACCCCCAGACGGCCGACGCCCGCTCCGACATCTATTCGATCGGCGTCACCCTCTATCAGGTCGCCGCGGGCCGCGTCCCGTTCGACAGCCCGAACCATTTCGCCGTCATGATGGCCCACGTCTCCGACGCGCCCGCCCCGCCCTCGGGGTTCCGCGCGGACATCCCGCCGGCGCTCGAGCGCCTCATCCTGGACGCGCTCGCCAAGGACCCCGCCGCGCGCCCCCGCACCTGCGCCGAGTTCCGGGCCCGCCTCGACGAGGCCCTCTGCGATTTCGCCCCGCCGCCGCCGCCCTCGAGCGCCTCGCGCCCGCTCCCGCCCTCCATTCGATCGCCGGGCGGGGAGGAGATGATCCTCGTCCCGGGCGGCCCGTTCCTGATGGGCCAGCAGCGCCGCGCCGTGCACGTCGACGCCTTCTACATCGACCGGACGCCCGTCACGAACCGCCAGTTCAAGGCCTTCCTGGACATCACCGGCTACGCGCCCGACGACAGCGAGGGCCGCTTCCTGAGCCACCTCCGCCGCGGCGAGATCCCGCGGGGCCTGGAGGAGCACCCCGTCGTGTACGTCTCCTGGGACGACGCCCGCGCCTACGCCGCCTGGGCGGGCAAGCGATTGCCGACCGAGGCCGAGTGGGAGAAGGCCGCGCGCGGCGGCGACGGCCGCAAGTACCCCTGGGGCCGCTCCGAGCCCGGCCCCGGGCGCGCGAACTTCGATAACCGCGAGGGAGGCACCTCGGCCGTGGGCGCGTACCCCGAGGGCGCGTCTCCTTATGGAGTGCTCGATCTGGCCGGCAACGTCTGGGAGTGGTGCGCCGATTACGACGATCCGGATTTCTACGCCGACGGTCCGCCCTACAACCCGAAGAACACCCTGCCCGGCGAGCGCGTCGTGATGCGCGGCGGCTCGTGGATGTACGGCGCGCAGTCGCTCCGGACCTACGCCCGCACGAGCTTCGAGCCCCGCTCCCGGTTCGCGAGCGGCGGCTTCCGGTGCGTGCGGAGCGCGTCCTCGGTGGTCTTGTGACACAGCGAGGCGCGCCGCGGCGGGCGCTCTGGGCGGCGCAGGCGATGATCCTGGCGGTCGCGCTGTGGGCGCGGCTGTCGCGGGTGGGGGAGGTCTTCGTCGGGAACGAGACCATTCCGGTCGAGCAGGACTGCTATTACCACCTCCGCCGGATCCTGATGACGGCGGGCGATTTTCCGCATGCGCCGATCCGGGACCCGCTCATCAACTGGCCGCACGGCGCGGATTGCGGGTGGGCGCCCGGGTTCGATCAGCTGGGGGCGCTGGCGGTGCTGGCGTCGGGGGCGAGCTCGAGCGCGGCGGGGGCGCGGGTGGCTGCATTGCTGCCGGTGGCGCTGGGGGCGGGGTGCGTGCTCGCGACGATGTGGCTGGTCCGCACGGTGCTCGAGCGGCATCCGCGCCGGGACTGGATCGCGCTGGGGGCGGGGTGGCTGCTCTCGATCTTGCCGCAGGCGGTGGCGACGTCGAGGGTGGGGCGGATCGATCACCACGTGGCGGAGGCGCTGCTGGTCGCGCTGCTCTGCGGGTGGGCGGCGCGGCGGGGCGCGGCGGTGGGGGCGCCGCGCGAGGGGGCAGCGGGGCGCGGAGATGTGGGGTTCGAGGTCGCGGGCGCGGGGCTGCTCATCGCGGCCGTGCACGTGTTCGCGGGGTCCGTGCTCTATGCGGCGGTCGCGGCGATCGTGCTGATCGGGGCGGCGATCGCGGAGCCGCGGCCGGCGGCCCTCCGGCGGGCGCTCGTGGGGTCGGGCGCGCCGGCGTTCGCAGGGGCCGCGGCGGCGCTCGCGCTGCTGGCGCGGCCGCAGGTCGCGGCGCACGGGCGCGCCTTCAGCCACCTGTATCCGTCATTCATGCAGCCCGCGCTGATCGCGCTGGCCGCGGCCGCGATCGCGCTGGCGACGGCGACGCCGCTCCTCGTGCGCGCGGCGCCGGGCGCGGATCGGGTGAGCCCGGGCGAGGCGCTCCGGCGGATCGGCGCGTTCGCCGCAGGGGCGATCGCGCTCGTCGCGATCACGGCCATTCTGCTGCCGCGCGCGCGGGGCGAGGTGTTCTCGGGGCTCTCGGGGTGGCTCGCGAAGGAGGATCCGTACATGGCCTCCATCGACGAGACGCGGCCGATGCTGCTCGGAATGAGCCCGCTCGATCCCGCCGCGTGGGGCCGGGTCTACTCGTATTTCGGCGTGGTCGGGCTGCTCGCGCCGGTCACGCTGCCCGTCGCGATCGTCGCGGCCGTGCGGCGCGATCGCGGCCCCGGGGCCAGCTTCGCGGCGTTCACGCTCGCGATCGCGGGGCTGACGCTCGCGCAGTCGCGCTTCGGGCGGGAGCTCGTCGTGCTGCTCTCCGTCGCGACGGCGCTCGCGCTCGATACCCTCGCGGCCGCGGCGTGGTCGCGCGTGAGGCCGGGGATCGACGCCGGCGCGCGCGCATCGATCGCGAGCGCGATCGCGCTCGGCGCGGCGCTGCTCGCGATCCTGGATCCCGCGCTGCGGGTCTATCTCGCGCCGAGGCCGCCGCCGCCGGTCGCGGCGCTGCCCGCGGCGGCGCTCTTCCTGCGCGATCACGCGCCGCGCGCACCGGCCGGCGAGGGCGCCGGCGTGCTCGCCCCGTGGGACATGGGCTTCGCGATCCTGCACCTCGGCCAGCGCCCCGTGGTCGTGTCGGGCTTCGGTCCGTACCTGTCCCGCGAGGCCTATGACGAGGTGGAGCGCGCCTGGCGAGGCACCGAGGCCGAGCTGCTCGCGCTGATGGATCGCCGCGATCTCGGGTTCGTCGTGGCAGGCGCGAGCTCGTACCTCGCGATCCCCTCGCCCGAGGGCGAGGCGCCCTTCGTCCGCGCCGCGGACGGGCGCGGGCTCTTCAATGGCCGTTACTTCCAGCGCGTCCCCCTGGCGCCCCTCATCGTGGGCGGCTCCGGCGCGCCCGACCTCGGGGTCCCGCACCTCGCGCACCTGCTCCCCCGCTTCGCCAGCGCGCAGCGCGTGGGCGGCCTCGACGCGCCGATCCCCCGCCTGTGGGTCTACGAGCGCGTCCCCGGCGCCCGGCTCACCGGGCCCGCGGACGGCCGCGTGGTCGCCCGCGTCGCGCTCGAGTCCGCAGGCAAGCGGATAGAGTACGTGGCCTGGGCCGAGCCCCGGGATGGCCGCTTCTCGCTGACCATCCCGCTGCCCACGGGGTTCGCCGTGGGTGAGTGGACGACAGGCCC
>CAYQYG010000067.1:24933-26928 GCA_964421485.1 uncultured Polyangiaceae bacterium
TCCGTTTCCGGGTCCGCTCCCGTTTCCGCTTCCGTTTCCTGTCCCGTTTCCGTTCCTCTGTACGGAGACGCTGTAGTACGGTTCCCCCGGCGCATGGCCAGCCCGCAACGCATTGGCATCCAGCACCTCCCCGCGCTCGACGGGCTCCGCGGCCTGGCGGTGATCGGCGTCCTGCTCTTCCATGACGACCGCCTCCGGGGCGGCTACCTCGGCGTCGACCTCTTCTTCGTCCTCTCCGGCTTCCTCATCACCTCGCTCCTGCTCGCCGAGCACGGCAAGACCGGCACCATCGACCTCCGCGCCTTCTGGATCCGGCGCGCGCGCCGCCTCTTCCCCGCAGCGCTCGCCCTGCTCGTCCTCGTCTCCCTGTACGCCAGGATCTTCGCAGATCCCGCAGAGCTCGCCCGCATCCGCGCAGACGGCCTCGCCACGCTCGGTTATGTCGCCAACTGGCGCGCCATCGTCGCCGGGCGCAGCTACTGGGAGCTCTTCGCCGCGCCCTCGCCGCTCGAGCACACCTGGAGCCTCGCCATCGAGGAGCAGTTCTACGTCCTCTGGCCGCTGATCGCGCTGCTGGTCCTCCGGCTCGCCCGCGGCTCGGCGCGCGCCCTGCTCGGCGCCTCTGCCCTGCTCGGCGCGGCCTCGATCGCCGCCATGTGGCTCGTCTACTGGCCCGAGAACCCCTCGCGCGCTTACCTCGGCACCGACACCCGCGGCGCCGCCATCCTGGCCGGCGCCGCCCTCGCCTGCGCCCGGTCGCTGCGCCCTGGACCGCTCACCGATCGCGCGGTCCGCGGCCTCGACGCCGCGGGCCTCGCCGCCGCGGCGGGGCTCACCGCCGCCTGGATCCTGCTCGACGGCAAGAGCCCCTTCCTCTATCGCGGCGGCTTCT
Source organism: uncultured Polyangiaceae bacterium (assembly GCA_964421485.1). GTDB lineage: Bacteria > Myxococcota_A > Polyangia > Polyangiales > Polyangiaceae > CAYQYG01. Next base: position 25,826 of record CAYQYG010000067.1, read on the forward strand.
GGCTCACCGAGATCGCCGTCCTCGTCCTCATCGCGTGCGCCGCCGAGGACCGCCGGAGCCTCGTCGCGCGCGCGCTCTCGTGGAAGCCCCTCGCGGGGGCGGGCCTCATCAGCTATGGCCTCTATCTCTATCACTGGCCGCTCTTCGTCGTGCTCACCGCGGAGCGGACCGGCGTCGAGGGGCCGAGGTTGACCGCGCTCCGGCTCACCGCGACCGTCGCCATCGCGCTCGTCTCGTATCGATTCCTCGAGCAGCCGATCCGGAAGCGCGGGCTGCCCGTCGGCAGACCCCTCCTCGTCGTCCCCGCCGCTATCTTTGCCGTCGCCCTCGCGCTCCTGAGCTCCACGGCGGCCCGCCCGCTCCCGCCCGAGGCCGCCGCGCCTCCGACCCCGCCGGGCGCCCCGCCCGGGCCCCCGCCGCTCGCGCTCAGCGCGCTGCCCGCCGCGGGCGCCGTCCCGGCCGGCACGCTGCGCGTGCTCGTGCTGGGCGACTCCGTCGCGATCGCGCTCGGCGAGCGGCTCCGGGCGGTGCAGGAGGGCTCGGGCTCGGTGGTCGCAGAGCGGGGCGTCGGCGATTGCAGCATCCTGGAGGGCACTCTGCCGACGCGCTCGCTGACGAACACGCCGCACGAGGGGGGCGATTGCGCCGCGAGATGGAAGAGCGACGCCGCGGAGCTCAGGCCGGACGTGACGATCGTGATCCTCGGCGGGGGCTTCTTCGCCCCGGTGGAGGTCGGCGGGAAATGGCAGCGGCCCTGCGAGCCCGGCTGGGGGCGGGCCTACGGCGGGGAGCTCCGCCGGGAGCTCGCGTCGCTGCGGCCGGACGGCGGGCGCGTCGTGCTGCTGCTGTCGCCCTACCCGGTCGGCACGTGGACCGGGGCGGCGCCGAAGGAGCGCGTGGACTGCTTCAATGCGACGCTCCGGGAGGCGGCGAGCGGCGTCGAGGGGGTCCGCGTGGTCGATCTGCCCGCGGAGCTATGCCCCGGCGGCGAGTGCCGGTTGAAGAGCGGCGGGGCCCCGATCCGGCCGGACGGGATCCATTTCGGTGGGCCCGGTGCCGAGGGGATCGCCCGGTGGGTGCTGGCGCGCGTTCGCTGAATCGAG
>CAYQYG010000068.1:0-5325 GCA_964421485.1 uncultured Polyangiaceae bacterium
TCACCCAGATCTCGGGATCCACCAAACCCCGGCGCAACCTCTGGCGAGCGGCACTGGTTGTCCGGTGCCGTTTCCGGGTCCGGGTCCGGTGCCGTTTCCGGGTCCGGGTCCGGTCACGGACACGGACGCGGAGACGGACGTGGCCGCGGTCACGGCCGCGGTCCCCTCAATCGTCTCTGGACCAGGGCATGAGCCCGGTCGCCAGGCTCTTCACGGCCGCGGCCAGCTCCATCGGCTCGATCGGCTTCTGCACGTGCATCTGGAACCCGGCCGCCAGCGCCCGGACCCGATCCTCCGTGCGGCCGTAGGCGGTCAGCGCCAGCGCCGGCGTCCGGCCGACCTTCTTGGGCAACAGATCGCGCACCTTGCGGATCAGCGAGTAGCCGTCCTCGCCGGGCATCCCGATGTCGGAGACGAGCAGGGCGGGCTCCCAGTCCTGGAGGATGCTCAGGGCCTGCGCGGCGGAGCTCGCGGTCTTCACGTCGGCGCCGCAGCGGCGCAGGACGGCGGCGAGCATCTCGAGCGTGTCCTCGTCGTCGTCGGTGATCAGGACGCGCACGCCGGTGAGGCGCGGCCAGAGGTTCTTCGGCTCGGGGGGGACGCCCGCGCTGGTCAGGGCGGTCGCGGCCGAGCCGGTCGAGAGGGGGATGCGGACCGTGAAGGTCGCGCCCCGATCCAGGCCGGCGCTCGCGACCTCGACCGTGCCGTTGTGGAGCTCGACGAGGTTCTTGACGATCGAGAGGCCGAGGCCGAGGCCGCCGTGGCGGCGGCCGGCGGCGCTGTCGCCCTGGCGGAAGCGGTCGAAGACGTAGGGCAACAGGTCCGGGACGATGCCCTCGCCGTCGTCGGTGATCACGATCTCGGCGCAGCGCTCGTCCTGGCTCAGGCGGACCGAGACCATGCCCCCGGGCTTGTTGAACTTCACCGCGTTCGAAAGCAGGTGCCAGACGACCTGCTGGAGGCGCGCGGGGTCGCCCTCGACGAAGACGCCGGTCGGATCGAGCGCGGTCTGGATGGCGACGCCCTTGCCGGCCGCGGAGGGGAGGATCGCGTCGACGGCGGTCTGGATCGGGAGGGAGAGCTCGACGGCGAGGCGCTCGATCTTCATCGTGCCGGTGACGATGCGGGAGGCGTCGAGCAGCTCGTCGATGAGCGTGGCCTGGAGCTCGGCGTTGCGCTCGATCGCGGCGACGGCGCGCTCCTCGGAGGCAGTGTCGAGCGAGCCGGAGTGGACCATGCGGGCCCAGCCGAGCACGGCGTTCAAGGGGGTGCGGAGCTCGTAGGAGACCGTGCCGAGGAACTCGTCCTTGAGGCGGTTCGCGGCCTGGAGCTCGTGGTAGAGGCGGGCGTTGTCGAGCGCGAGCGCGGCGCGGTAGGCGACCTCCTCGGCGAGCGAGACGTCGGCGGGCTCGAAGGCGCGGGCCGACTCGGCCATGCCGAGCGAGAGGGCGCCGAGGATGCGGCCGCGCGCGCGGAGCGCGACGACGAGGTACGAGCTGGGGGCGAGGCGGCGGCAGGCCTCGATCTCCTCGGGGCGCATCGAGGCGCTGAGCAGCATGTCCTCGGTGAGGTCGGCGTAGAGCTCGGAGCGGCCGGCGCGGAGGACGCGGCCGACAGGGGTCTGGGGCGCGGCGCGGGCAGAGCGCGAGGAGCGCGGGCCGCCCTCGGCGTCGCGGCGCGAGGTGCGGTCGTCCTCGAAGGTGAGGCCGCCGGGGTAGAAGCCGTGGAGCAAGGGCTCCTTGCCCTGGTCGGCGTGCGCGACGGCGACCTTGCGGGTGCCGTCGCCCTCGGGGACGTCGATCACGCAGAAGTCGCCGAGCGTGGGGACCGCGAGGCGGGCGAGGGTCTCGAGCGTGGTCGAGAAGTCGAGCGAGGTGGTGAGCGCGGTCGAGGCCTCGGCCAGGAAGGAGAAGCGGCGGGCCGCCTCCTCGGCCTCGGCGCGCGCGGCCTGCGCGCGGATGAGGCGGGCGCGCTCCTCCTCGGCGCGCTTCCTGTCGGTGATGTCGCGGAGGATGCCGACGAGGAAGAGGGGGTGGCCCTCGGAGTCGTGCACGGCGTAAGCAGTGACCTCGATCGGGACCTCGGAGCCGTCGCGGCGCTCGCACGGGAGCTCGCCGACGAAGGTGCGCGAGGCCTCGATGTGCTGGAGGATGCGCGGGATGACGTCGAGCCGGGCGTCCTCGCGGCAGAGGGCGGAGAGCCTCTTGCCGATGATCTCCTCGGCGAGGTAGCCGAAGATCGACTCGGCCTCGCCGAGCCACTGGCGGATGTTGCCCTCGAGGTCGGTGACGAGGATGGCCTCGGGCATCTGCTTCAGCACCTCGTGCGAGAGGTGCATGGCCTCCTCGGTCTGGAGCGCGGAGAGGCGCGCGCGCTCGAGGGCCTGCGCGCCCTGCTGCACGAGGGCGAGCAGGAAGGCCTTCTCGTCCTCGGGGAACGCGTGCGGGTCGGCGAAGCCGAAGCCGACGGCGCCGAGCACGCGGCCCTCGAGGAAGAGCGGGATCGCCGCGTAGGAGCGCTCGCCGACGGCGGCGCAGCTCGCGGCGAACTCGCGGCAGTACTCGAAGAAGCGGGCCTCGGACTCGAGGAAGATGGGCTGCTTCTCGCGGACGGCCTTCGCGATCGGGAGGTCGGCCTCGAGCTCGAAGACGCGGAACGGCGCGAGCTGGGCGTCGAGGTAGCCGGTGGAGCGCACGGTCTCGAGCTGGCCGCCGACGCCGGAGCGGACGGAGACCATGCCGGTCGCGGCGCCCGCGGCGGCGACGACCTCGCTGGCGAGCACGCGGAGGACCGCGGCGGGCGTGATGGCGTCCGAGAGGGCGGCGGTGACGGCGAAGAGCCACGCGGCGCGATCGGCGCTGCGCTCGGCCTCCTTGCGCGCGTCCTCGGCCTGGCGATAGAGGTACGCGTTGTCGAGCGCGAGCGCGGCGCGGTGCGCGAGCTCGGCGGCGAGCACGAGGTCGTCGACGGAGTAGACGCGGCTCGACTCGGAGACGCCGAACGAGAGCACGCCGAGGCGGCGGCCGCGGGCCATGAGCGGGACGGCCATGGCGCTGCGGGTGCCGAGCTGCTGGAGGATCGCGGCGTGCCGCTCGTCCGTGGCCGGAACGTCGCCGCCGAGCTCGGGCACGATCTGCGACTCGCCGCTGCGCAGCACCCTCGCGATGCCGAGGCGACCCTCGGCCTCGGGGGAGATGTCGCGGAGGAGCCACTCCTTGGTGGGCTCGACGTGGCGCGCGGTGACGCGGCGGAACGAGGTGCGCGCCGACGCGAGCGCGCGGCCGGCGTCGCCCGGCGCGGCGCGCGCGCCCGCGTCGGCGCGCTCGACGAGATCGACGGTGCACCAGTCCGCGAGGTACGGGACGGAGAGGCGCGCGAGGCGCTCGAGGATGGTCTGCGGATCCAGGGATCCGGTGAGCTGCTCGCTCGCGTCGGCGAGGAACATCAGCTCCTTGTGCGTCTCCGCGCCGCGGGCGTGCTCGTGTGCCTGGTTCGAATCGGCGGAGTCGGAGGGCGTGCCGTCGATGGCCATGATGCGAGGGGTCCGGGGCGGAGGGCGCGCCGCGTGGAGCGCGACACCCAGCGCCGAGCGTCAAACAGGGGTTCGGGGCGAAGGGCGCCGAAGGCGACCCGGAACCCCGGGCGTCAAAAAGAGGCTCGCATGGTAACGGGGGGCTCCGGGGGAAGCCAGCGGGGGCCGCCACCCGCCGTGGGATTGCATACGGTGGTCGTCAAGTCGGGAGGGCGGCGGCGCCCCGCGAGGGGATCGACGCAGCGGGTCACGGCGAAGCGCCCCCCGGCGGCGGGGTCAAGGGGCGGCATCGAGCGCGGCGCGGGCGCGCCGGACGAGGGCCTGGACGGCGTCCCGCGCGGCCTCGCGCAGGGCGTCGACGTCCCGGTCGAACACGGACATTGGTTGACCTACCTCGATGGCCGCGCGCGTCCTCCTGGCGCCGCTCACGCGCTTCATGTGGGCGGCGAAGGGCTCGTCGGCGTAGGAGGCGTCGCCGGCGGCGTAAGCGATGCCGACGGGCACGATCTCGGCCTCGGCGCGGCGGGCGGCGGTGAAGGCGCCGGCGCGGAAGGGGCGGACCTCGTCGTCGCCGAAGGTGGTGCCCTCGGGGTAGACCATGACGCCGCGGCCGCGCTCGAGCGCGCCGGTCATGGCCTGGGTGACGGCCGCGCCGCTCTGGCGGCTCGATCGGTCGACGAAGAGCGTGCCGACGCGGCGCGCCGCCATGCCGATGACGGGCCAGCGGGCGAGGTCGGCGCGGCTCACGATCGTGGCCTCGAAGAAGGCGAGCGTGATCGGGATGTCGAGCCCCGAGCGGTGGTTCATCACGAAGAGCCGGCCCCGGCCGCGCGCGTCGCGCTCGGGGTGCTGGGCGCCCTCGCCGACGTACGGCCCGCCCGCGCGGACCTCGACGCCGTAGAGGTCGAGCAGGGCGCGGCCGTAGCGGCGCATCCACTTGTGGAGGACCTCCTCGCGCGCGGCCGCAGGCGAGAGCGCGGTGTCGACCTCGAGCATGCCGTACATGCCGAAGGTGAGGCCGACGAAGCCGGCCGTCCGGAGCGGGAACCGGAGCTCGTCGAGCAGCCTGGTCATGGCGCGTGAGGTGCGGGCCGCCGCCGGGGTCCGGGGCGCAGGGCGCGCGAGAGGAGGGAGCGCGCCCCGGGGCCCCGTGCGCCGGGCCCGCGATCAGCCGGCGAGGCGGTCCTTGAAGAAGATCTGCATCGACGCATAGCCGCCGAGCGCGCCCATGCCGCCGTAGACGAGGGCGTAGACGGGGATCATGAGGAAGGTGGTGACGCCGCTGAACGCGAGGCTCCCCATGCCGGGCACGCTGCGCGTGAGGCCGGAGAGCGCGGCGCCCATCGCGAACGAGAGGACGGCGCCGAGGATGCCCGCGATCAGGCCCGCGACGGCGCCCGCGATGCCGCCGCACGTGGCGGCGTCGCCGCCCGAGAGGCGCTCGTTCGGGTGATCCTTCAGGTAAAACGAGACCGACGCCGCGGCGCCGACGAGCACGAGCAGGCAGAAGCAGAGGTTCAGCATGTTGAGCACCGGGATGCTCGAGAGCACGCCGCCGATGAGGCCGCCGAGGAGCCCGGGCTTGAAGAAGCGGTCCATGCCGCCGGAGCTGCCGCCGCCGCCGGGAGGCGCACCGTAAGGGGGCTGCGGGCCCATGCCCGGCGGGCCGAAGCCGCCGCCGGGGGGCTGCTGGCCGTAGCCGGGAGGCTGGCCATAGCCGCCGCCCGGGGGCTGGCCCGGAGGCTGGCCATAGCCGCCGCCCGGGGGCTGGCCCGGAGGCTGGCCATAGCCGC
>CAYQYG010000068.1:5425-26683 GCA_964421485.1 uncultured Polyangiaceae bacterium
CGCCCGGGGGCTGGCCCGGAGGCTGGCCATAACCGCCACCGGGGGGCTGACCCGGCGGCGGGCCATAGCCGCCGCCCGGAGGCTGGCCATAACCCCCGCCAGGGGGACCGCCGCCCGGGGGACCCCAGCCCCCGCCACCACCCCCGTAGCCGCCCTGGTTCATCGTCGATTCTCCTTCCCGCGCTCCGCGCTGCCGGCCCCTACCGTATTTCACGGAGGCGCTCCGGAGAAGCCCCATCGTCACCTCGCTTCACGCAAGGAGGCGCCGGAGGACGTCGTTCACGATCGCGGGGCTCGCGCTGCCGCCGGTGCGCTTCATGATCTGGCCCACGAAGAAGCCGAGCAGCGCGGCCTTGCCCGCGCGGTAGGCCTCGGCCTGCTTCGGATTCGCGGCGATCACCTCGGCGGCGATCTTCTCGATGGCGGCGAGATCGGTGATCACGGCCATGCCGCGCTCGCGCACGACGTCCGCAGGATCGCGATCGGTGCCGGCCACGGCCGCGTGGACCTCCTTGGCCTGCTTGCCGCTGATCGTGCCCTCGTCCACGAGCCGGAGGATCGCCGCGACCTGCGCGGGCCTCACGGGGAACGCCGCCGTGAGGCCCGCGGTGCGCACGTCCCGCAGCACCTCGGCCTGCACGAAGTTCGCGACCTTGACCGGATCGCCGTGCAGGATCGCCGCCTCCTCGAAGAACGCCGCGATCCGCGGGTGCCCGGTCACGACCGACGCGGCGTAGGGGGTGAGCCCCATGGCCTCGACGAAGCGGCGGCGCTTCGCCTCCGGCAGCTCGGGCAGGGCCGCGCGCACCTCGATCTGGAACGCGTCGTCGAGCACGAGGGGCGGCAGATCCGGCTCGGGGAAATAGCGGTAGCCCGCCTCGTTCTCCTTGTCGCGGAGCAGGTAGGTCTCGCGCTTCTCGGCGTTGTAGCCGCGGGTCTGCTGGCGCACGCGGTCGCCGCGCTCGATGAGCGCGATCTGGCGGCGCGTCTCGACGTCGATGGCCTCGGCGACGAAGCGGAAGGAGTTGATGTTCTTGAGCTCGGTGCGCGTGCCGAGCCGCTCCTCCCCGGCGGGGCGCACCGAGACGTTGGCGTCGCAGCGGAAGCTGCCCTGCTCGAGGTTGCCGTCGTTCACGCCGATGAACATCAGGATCTCGCGGAGGCGCTTCAGGTACTCGGCGGCCTCGGCGCCCGAGCGGAGGTCGGGCTCGCCGACGATCTCGATGAGCGGCGTGCCGGCGCGGTTGAGGTCGATCACCGAGGCGCCGCCGACGCCGTGCAGGTTCTTGCCGGCGTCCTCCTCCATGTGCACGCGGCGGATGCCGACGCGCCTCCTGCCCGCTCCTCCCTCGAGATCGAGGGGTTCGGGGCGCAGGGCGCGCGGGATGTCGGTGAGCGACCCGGAGCCCCGATCGATGAAGAGCGAGCCGTCGAGCGCGAGCGGGAGGTCGTACTGGCTGATCTGGTAGCCCTTGGGGAGGTCCGGGTAGAAGTAGTTCTTGCGGGCGAAGACGCTGCTCGGCTGGAGGGTGCAGCCCAGCGCGAGCGCGGCGCTCGCGGCCATGCGCACGGCCTCGGCGTTGAGCACGGGGAGCGCGCCGGGGAGGCCGAGGCAGACCGGGCAGGTGTGCGTGTTCGGCGGGTCGCCGAAGCTCGTGGCGCAGCCGCAGAAGGCCTTGGTGCGGGTGAGGAGCTGGGCGTGGACCTCGAGGCCGATGACCGCCTCGTAGGCCGCGGGGCCGGACGTCGTCGCCATGGCGCGCCCGCTTCAGTGATCGTGCTGGTGGCGCGTCAGGCCGGGGTAGGTCTCGTCGCCGGGCTCGTGGCGCGGGTTCTCGGTGATCCGCGAGCCGTCGCGGCCGGTGAAGCTCATGAGCAGCTCGCGGCGGTAGATGAACTGCTCGCGCGAGTCGTAGGGCGTCGCGTGCATGCCGGTGTCCATCCGGATCGCGTCGCAGGGGCACGCCTCGACGCAGAAGCCGCAGAAGATGCAGCGCAGCTCGTCGATGACGAACGACGAGGGGAAGCGCTCGTAGCCGCGCCGCGGATCGCCCTCCGGGTACTCGGCCGGGTCGATGCTGATGCACTGCGCGGGGCAGGCCGTCGAGCAGCAGAGGCAGGCGACGCAGCGCGGGGAGCCGTCCTCGCGCAGCGTGAGCCGGTGCAGGCCGCGGAACCGCTCGGGGTAAGGGCGCTTCTCCTCGGGGTAGTTGATCGTGGTGACCCCCTCCTCGAGGCTCTCGAGCACCGGATCGGGCTTCTGGCCGAGCACCATCTCCTTCGTGTTCTTGAAGAAGTGGCGCATCGTGACCGAGAGGCCCTTCATGATCTCGGGGATGTACGCCTGCACGTCGGCCGTGCGCTGCGGCCGCGGGACGACCTTGCCCTCGACGGGCTTGCCGCGGGGCTTGGTCCAGGTGCTGGTCGGGGCTGCCTTCGCCATGGTGGACCTCTCTACGCCTGCTGGGGCGACGCCTTGGTGCCGCCCGCGGCGGCCGCGAAGCGCGCGGCCGTCGACTTGAGGAAGCGCTTGCGCGGGGCCGGCTCGAGCAGGCCGGCGACGATCGCGATGACCGCGCCGATGCTGCCCAGCGCGACGAGCGCCTGCGTGGCCTGCGCGGCGATCTCGAGCCCGCTCCGGAGCCCCGCGGGCGCCGAGTCGATCGCGAGCACGAGCACGCCGGTGATCATGATGTTCGCGATCGCGAGCGGGAGCAGCTTGGTCCAGCCGAGCCGCATGACCTGGTCGTAGCGGAACCGCGGCAGCGTCCAGCGGAAGAAGACCTGCAGCCAGACCATCAGGACCGTCTTGCCGAAGAACGCGAGCACCTGGATCACGGTCACCGAGAGGTGCGTCATCCGGTACGCCCAGAGCGTCGTGTCGCCGAACGCGACGCGGATGCCGTCGTCGTGCAGGAAGGGGAGCGAGTAGCCGCCGAAGAAGAGCGTCACGAGCAGCGCGCTCGAGGTGACGAACTCGATGTACTCGCCCGTGTAGAACATGCCGAACTTCATGCCCGAGTACTCGACGAAGTAGCCGGCGACGATCTCGCTCTCGCCCTCGGGCTGGTCGAACGGGACGCGCTTGGTCTCGGCGGTGAGCGCGGCCAGGAACAGGAAGAACGCGACGGGCTGGACGAAGATCCCCCAGGCGTTCGCGCTCTGCCACTCGACCATGTCGTGCAGCCGGACGCTGCCGTAGATCACGAACAGGCCCACGAGGCTCAGGCCCATCGCGACCTCGTAGCTGACCATCTGGCTGGCGGCGCGGAGGCCGCCGAGCAGGGCGTACTTGTTGTCGCTCGCCCACCCGGCGATCGCGGCGCCGATGACGCCCGTGCCCGCCATGCCGAAGAGGTACAGGATGCCGACGTTGAGGTCGGCGATCTGGAGGCTCACCGTGTGCCCGGCGCACTGGAACGCCGCGCCCATCCTGTCCTGGATCAGCGGCAGGTCGGCGAAGCCGAAGACCTTGTCGCCGTTGTCCCCGAAGCAGATCTTGTCGCCGAAGGGGATGACCGCGAACGTGACCAGCGCGGCGAAGACCGCGACGATCGGCGCGAGCGCGTGCAGGAGCCTGTCCGCGTTCCTGGGGACGAAGTCCTCCTTGAAGATCATCTTGATCGCGTCGGCCCCGGCGTGGAGCGTGCCGGCGAGGCGCACCGGGACGGGCTCGTCGGGCACGCGGGAGGCCGCGTAGACGCCGTTCGCGAAGAGCACGGCCGCGAGCGCGCCGAGGGCCACGCGCGCGCCCGTGTGCGCCGCGGCGGCCGGGACGAGCCGCGTCGCGAAGAGGCCGACCATGTGCACGGCGAGGCCCGTGTAGAAGATGGTCCGCGGGTCGATCGCGCCGATCGCCCCCTCGGCGCGGTTCACCGCGCCGCCGCGGCGGACCAGGCCCGAGAGCACGACGAGGCTCAGCCAGCCGACGAAGATCGCGAGCTGCGAGCCGACGATCATGGCCTCGGCCGCCTCGAAGGGCTTGAGCTGCCGCGTCGCCATGTAGGCCGCGATCGCGCCGAGCAGCGAGGGCGGCAGGAGCAGGATGACGCGCACCGCGGAAGGCGGCAGGTGCACGACCGCGCGGTTTGGACCCACGCGATCCTGCACCATCGCGCCCTGCCGCCGGTCAAGCCACGTGGTGATCGCCGCCATGTTCAGGAGGAACATGACGACGATCAGGATCTTGATGATCGAGAGAACGAGGTCGACGCCGGTCATGCCGTTGCCTCCGACTCCTTGGCCGGGGCCGGGGGCTCCGGCGCGATCGCGCCCGCGCCCACCGCGGTGCCCGGCGGCATCGCCCGCCTGAGGTCGGCCAGCGTCCGCCAGCCGGTCGCGTAGCCGAGCTCCTTGCCCAGCGCCGCCACGATCTCCCACGCCGGCCGCGCGTCGCCGCACGGCTTGAGCGCCCGCTCGCTGCGCTGCGCGAGCCCCTGCCGGTTGACGTACGTGCCCTCGGCCTCGGCCCACGAGCACGCCGGCAGCGCGACGTGCGCCGCCCTGACGAGCGGCCCGTCGTGCGCCGCGATCGTCACGACGCCCTTGAGCCGCGACAGCGCCCGCTGCGCCTCGCCCGCGTCGACCTCGAGGTCCGCGCCGAGCGCGATGACGTACGCGTACTTGCCCGCCGCGATCCGCTCGAGCAGCTCCGCGACCGGCCTGGGCGCCGCCGCCTGGGCGGGCTCGCCGCTCCCCTCGCCCGCGATCTTCATGACCCCGCGGGTGTTCGGGTTCTTGTCCTGGCTCATCAGGATCTGGTCGCCCATGCCGAGCGGCCTGCCCGACACGAAGTAATCGGTCGCGCCGATGTACGTCCGGCCGAGCGTGAAGAGCGCGAAGTTGTCCTCGGTCGAGTGCTGCGCCGAGAGCACGATGGCCACCTTCGACGCGTCGTCGCCGTGGCCCCGGAGCTGCTCCCGGGCCGCGACCAGCGCGTCCGCGAAGCCCGCGTCGTCGCCGCCGACGAGCGCGGAGGGGAGGCGGTGCTCGACGGCGCGCTTGTACGAGAGCATGCCCTCGTCGCACATCCAGTACCTGTTGACCTCCATGTTCTCGCGGGGCCGGTGGCGGTACGGCGTGTTGTTCCGCGGGTCATAGTCGAGGAACGCGTTGCACCCCGTCGCGCAGCCCTGGCAGACGGTGCGCGCGCTGCGGAGGAACCAGACGCGGGCCTTGAAGCGGAAGTCGCTGGAGGTCAGCGCGCCGACCGGGCAGACGTGCTCGGTCATCAGCGTGTAGTCGTGATCGAGCTGGCGGCCCGGGGACACGACGATCTCGCCGAGGTTGCCGCGCTCGCGGACCGAGAGGACCGGATCCTTCGCGACCTCCGCGCTCACGCGGATGCAGCGGGTGCAGAGGATGCAGCGCTCCGCGTCGTAGACGATGGTCGGGCCGAAGACGACGGCCTTGGGCTTGTGGACGGGCTCCTGCCGCATCCGCTTGCCGGTCCGCTGGTGCTCCAGCCAGTAGTCCTGGAGCCGGCACTCGCCCGCCTGATCGCAGATCGGGCAGTCGACCGGGTGGTTCAGGAGCAGGAGCTCCTGCACCGCCGCGCGCGCCTCCGCGACGTGCGCGCTGCTGTCGGAGAGCACCTCCATGTTCGGCGCGCACGTCATCTGGCAGGCCGGCAGGAGCTTCGGCTTCTGCGCCGGCACGTAGTCCTGCTTCTCGGGATCCCAGCGCAGGATGTCGAGCGAGAGCGCCGGCCGCCCGGGCGGCGGCGGGATCTCGACCAGGCACATCCGGCAGTTCGCCGCGACCGAGAGGCCCGGATGCCAGCAGTAGTGCGGGATGTCGATCCCCGCGCGGTGCGCCGCCTTGATGACCGTGTCGCCGGCCTCGAAGGGGATCTCCCGTCCGTCGATCTTGATGGTAGGCATCGTGGTCAGACCCCGCGCAGGCTGCGGATCAATGGTCGCACTCCCCGCCGATCATGTTGAGGGAGCCGAAGGTGGGGATGACGTCGGGGATCATCCGCCCCGTGATGAGCTGCTCCAGCCCCTGCACCGAGGCGAAGCACGGCGGCCGGATCCGCACGCGGTAGGGCGTGCCGCTGCCGTCCGAGACCAGGTAGAAGCCGAGCTCGCCGTTGCCGGCCTCCGTGTACGAGTAGCACTCGCCCGCCGGGACCTTGATGCCCTCCATCACGATCTTGAAGTGCTGGATGGTGGCCTCGATCGTCGTGTACACGTCCTGCTTCGGCGGCAGCACGATGCGCGGGTCGTCGATGCAGATCGGGCCCTCGTCGGGGAGCTGATCGAGCGCCTGCTCGATGATCCGCGCCGATTGCCGGATCTCCTCCTGGCGGCACATGAAGCGGTCGTAGTTGTCGCCGCTCGAGCCGACGGGCACGTCGAACTCCATGCGATCGTAGACCAGGTACGGGTGCGCCCGGCGCACGTCGTACGCCGCGCCCGTCGAGCGCAGCACGACGCCGGTCCAGCCGAGCGCGAGCGCGTCCTCCTTCGACATCCGGCCGACGCCGTCGAGGCGGTCGAGGAAGATGCGGTTCCTGAGCAGGAGCTTCTCGCAGTCCGCGACCATCGCGAGCACGCGCTTCATGCCCGCCCGCACCATGTCCTTGAAGTCCGGCGTCGGCGGCCGCGCCATCCCGCCCACGCGGCCGAAGCTGTGGGTCACGCGCGCGCCCGTCTCCTCCTCGAAGATGTCCCAGAGGATCTCGCGGGCCCGCGTGTAATAGAGGAACGGCGTGAACGCGCCGAGCTCCATGGCCATGGCGCCGTTGCAGATCATGTGGTCGCAGACGCGCGCGAGCTCGCCGAGCGCCACGCGGTAGACCTGGCAGCGCTCCGGCACCGTGACGCCGAGCATCTTCTCGACCGCCAGCGCGAAGCCGACGTTGTTGAGCATCGGCGAGACGTAGTTGCACCGGTCGACGTACGGGAACACCTGCGTCCAGGTGCCGCGCTCGCACATCTTCTCGAAGCCCCGGTGCAGGTAGCCGATCTGCACGTCGGCCTTGAGGATCTGCTCGCCCGAGAGCTCCAGCACGACGCGGACGGTGCCGTGCATCGCCGGATGCGACGGCCCCATGTTGAGCAGCATCGGCTCGCTCGGCAGCTCGAGCGCGCCCTCGTCGAGCTCCTGATCCAAGGGTTCCATTCAGCTCTGCTCCCCGGCGGCGCCCTCTCGCCCGCCGTGGCCCGCGGCGGCGGGCAGCGGGTCGTTGCGCTGGAAATCGTGGGTTTGCCGGCCGAAGCTCATGCCCTCGTCGGGCCCGAACGGCGGCAGCTTGCCGGGCACGTCGCGGTACGGAACGAGCGGCTGGCACCTGCTCGCGTCGTAGTCCTTGCGGAGCGGGTGCCCCTCGAACTCCGGGTACATGAGGATCCGGCGGAGGTCAGGGTGTCCCTTGAACACGATCCCGAACATGTCGAACGTCTCGCGCTCGAACCAGCCGGCGCCCTTCCAGATCGGGACCAGCGAGTCGAGCTCGGCGCCGCTCCCGTCCTCCTCGCCGACGCGCGCCTTGATCCGCACGCGGTGGCCCTTCTCGAGCGAGCGGAGGTGGCAGACGACCTCGAAGCGGGGCGAGCCGCCGCGCGGGAGGTAGTCGACCGCGGTCAGGTCGGTGAACATGTTCATGCCGATCCGCGGGTCTTCCCGGAGGAAGCGCGCGACCTCGCGCCAGGCCGAGGGCGCGACGACGGCGGTGTCGTCCCCGAGCTGGGAGTGGGTCTCGATCAGGGCGTCCGGGAAGCGCTCCGCGAGGAGCTCGAGGATCTTCTTGCTCACGGATCAGGCCCTCTGCTTGCGATCGAGCTGGGTAAGCTGCACCAGCCGCTCACCCATGGCGGCCGGATCCTGGCGCGGCTTGACGATCGCGGGCGTGCGGTCGCCCGTCGCGATCTTGTCCTGGAGGAGGAGCAGGCCGTCGATCACGGCCTCCGGCCGCGGGGGGCAGCCGGGCACGTAGATGTCGCAGGGGACGACCTTGTCGATGCCCGCGAGCGTCGTGTAGTTGTCGTAGAAGCCGCCGCAGGAGGCGCACGTGCCGAAGGCCAGCACCCACTTCGGATCGGCCATCTGCTCGTAGATGCGCTTCAGGACGGGGGCCTGGCGCTGGCTGATCGTGCCGACGACCCAGAGCAGGTCGGACTGGCGCGGCGAGAAGCGCGGGGCCTCGGCGCCGAAGCGGGCCATGTCGAAGCGGGGGCTCGCCATCGCCATGAACTCCATGGCGCAGCAGGCCGTGATGAACGGGTACTGGAACAGCGAGTACTTCTTCGCCCAGTTGAGCAGCGCGTCGAAGCGCGTCGTGGCGAACCCCTGCTCCGAGCCCGTGAGGACCCGCGTCGTGATGTTGCTCGACATCCGGGGCTCCGGGTCGCGCTCCACGTCGCGCGCCCTCCGCCCCGGACCCCCGCCGCTCTTCATTTCTCCCATTCGAGGGCTCCCTTCTTCCACACGTACACGAGGGCGACGACGAGCAGCGCGATGAACGAGCCCATGATGGCGAGGCCCGACCAGCCCAGGGCGCGGAACTGCAGCGTCCACGGGTAGATGAGCACCGCCTCGATGTCGAAGACGACGAAGAGGATCGCCGTCATGTAGAACTTCACGCTGGGCTTCACGAAGCGCCCGCCGGTCGTGTCGCTGCCCGACTCGTACGGGATCATCTTCTCCGGCGTGGGGTTCTTGGGGCCGAGGTACGAGCTCAGCCCGAACAGCGCGAGCGCGAGGATCGCGGCGATCAGGAAGAGCAGGAAGAGGGGGACGTAGGCGGCCATCTTGGGCGAGCGCTCCGGAGTCGTTTGGCGTCGTTTGGCGTCGCGCGGCGCTCCGGGCCGTGGGAGGAGCACGGAAAACGGCGCGATTCTCCGCGGAATTTGGGCCGCGATCTAGCGGCGCCCCGGGGGGGTGTCAATGCGGCGCGGAGCGGGGCCGCGGCCTAGGAGCGGTTCGAGGCGAGGATCAGGCCGCGCCAGGCGGTGAGGGCCGTGCCGAGGGCCGCCTCGATCTCGCGGATCTCGGCGACCATGTCGGCGTCGGCGACGCCGGCCGTGCGGGCCTCGCGGATGCAGGCGAGGGCCGCGACGAACTTCTTCCGGCGGACGAACGCGCGGGCGAGCAGCGGCCAGATCTGGCGCGGCGGCGCGCCGAGGTTGGCCGCGCGCCTGAGCGGGCCGAGCGCCTCGCCCGAGCGGCCGTCCTCGAGCATCGCCTCGCCGAGCCGGCGGAAGATCTCGGCCGCGGCCGCCCCATCCTGCGCGTACTGCACGGCGAGGCGCATGACCTCCTCGCCCTGGTGCTCCTCGCCGAGCTTCACGCAGGCGGTGCCGAGCAGGCCGAGCCCCTTGGCGATCAGGCCGCGGGCCTCGGGGGTGAGCATCTGCCCCTCGGGGGTGCGGAGGAAGATGGCGAGCGGGGCGGGCCACGCGCCGAGCAGCTGGAGGACGCGCGTGTGGTCGCCGCGCTGGGCCGCGAGCTCGGCCTCGGCGACCTTGGTGAGGTCGATGGCGGAGCGGGAGCCGGTCGAGGCGCGATCGAGCTCGTCGCGCACGTGCGAGCGGATGCGGGCGCGGAGCTCGTTGAGCTCGTGGGTCTCCTCGACGCCGTCGCGCAGGAGGAGCACGCGCGAGGCCTTGCCCTCGACGAGCAGCTTGCGGAGGCTGTAGCCGTAGAGCGGCGCGAGCAGGAGGTAGCGGACGCCGATGTGGAGCTGGATCGCCTCCAGGTCGGTGTCGCGCTCGGGCGGCGGGGGCGTCGCGTCCTCGGTGAGCAGCGCGCCGACGAGGCGGTGGCGGAAGTCGACCAGCGTGAGCCGCTGGATGTCGCCGTCCGTGTCCTCCTCGCCGGGCGGGGCGATCACGAAGTCGACGAGGGTGTTGTCGGGGTTCCGGCGGTCCACGGTGAGCGCCGTGATCCGGGCGCCCGTGATCATCGAGAACGCGAAGAAGGCCTCGCCCACGATGTCGCAGAGGGCCTGGAAGCTCCCGATGCCCTCGCCGATGCGCTCGAACCACCCGTCGGTGCGCACGGCATCGAGGGAGAAGACGCGTTCCTTGGCCATTCCGTTCGACCCAGTCACCCTTCCCGGCGCCCGTCCGCCGGGCCGCTCCCGCGGGCGGGCGAGGGTCGCACGGGTGGCCCTCCCGCTCAAGTCCCGACGAGGGGCTCGCGCGCGCCCCCCTGGCCTGGGTCGCCTCGAGCCGGTCGTTCAGGCGCGCGCCTGCCCGCGCGCCGAGCGATCCAGGACCCGCTGGAGGATCTCCGGATCGACCGGCTTCGTCAGGTGCATGTCGAAGCCGGCCTCGAGCGAGCGGCGCTTGTCCTCGTCGCTCCCGTAGCCGGTCATCGCGATCAGGTAGGTGGAGCTCGTGGCCGGGTCCGCGCGCAGCGCGCGCGCGACGGCGTAGCCGTCCACGCCGCCGGGCAGGTTGACGTCGCAGAGGATCACGTCCGGCCGCTCCGCGGTGGCCTTCCCGATGCCCTCCGCGCCGCTCTCTGCGGTGGTCGCCTCGTGGCCGAAGAGCTCGAGCAGCGACCGCAGGCTCTCGGCGGCGTCCGCGCTGTCCTCGATCACGAGGACGCGGCGGCGCGCGCTCGCCTGAGGAGCGGCAGGGTTCGGCCCCGGAGCCGGCGCCCGGGCGGGCGAGGACGGCGCCGGAGCGAGGGGGAGCTGGAGGACGACCTCGCTCCCGCGGCCGCGGCCCTCGCTCCTCGCCTCGGCGGTCCCGCCGTGCAGCTCGATCAGGGCCTTCACGAGCGGCAGGCCGAGCCCGAGGCCCTCGTTCCCGCGCTCGCGCTCCTCCTGCCCCTGCGCGAAGGGCTCGAAGGCCCTCGCGAGCAGCTCCGGCTCCATGCCGATCCCGGTGTCGCGGACCCGGACGACGACCGCGTCGCTGTCCGGCGCGCGCTCCACGATCACGCGGACGCTCCCGTCCGGGCCGGTGAACTTCAGCGCGTTGGAGAGCAGGTTCCCGAGGCTCTGCGAGAGCCGCGTCGGATCGCCGACGACCCGGAGCGGCTCGCCGGGCAGCTCCGCCTCGAGCGCCACGCCCGCGGCCGCCGCCTGGGCGGCGTGGTCCTCCACCGCGGAGCGCGCGAGGGCGACCACGTCGACCAGCTTCCTCCGGAGGAGGATCTTGCCGCTCGTGATGCGGGACACGTCGAGCAGGTCGTCGATCAGCCGCGCCATGTGCATGACCTGGCGGTCGATGATCTCCCTCGCGCGCTGGTCGGCGGCGTCCCCCGGGGCCGCGTGCCGGAGGATCTCCAGGGCGTTGCGGATGGGCGCGAGCGGGTTCCGGAGCTCGTGGGCCAGGACCGCCAGGAACTCGGTCTTGCGGCGGTCGGCGTCGATCGCCCTCTCGGCCCGCTTCTGCTCGCTGATGTCGAGCGTGAGCGCGACGCCCTCGCCGCCCTCCCCGAGGAGCGCGGCGGCGAGCAGCGCCCAGAACCGCGTCCCGTCGTGCCGCAGGAACCGCACCTCGCGCGGCGACAGCCGTCCGACGGCGCGGAGCTCGTCGGCGATCCTCGCGCGCTGGTCCGGCGGGATCAGCGCGCTCCACCCGATCCCGGCGCCGAGCTCCTGCCGCTTGTAGCCGAGCATCCTGAGGAGCGCGTCGTTCGCCTCCTGGAGCGCCCCGGAGGCGTCGAAGAAGCCGATGCCGAGGACCCCGCTCTCGCTGATCCGGCGGAAGCGCTCCTCGCTCCGGACGAGGGCCTGCGTGACCCGCTCGCGCTCGGTGACGTCGCGCCCGATCAGGGACATCCCGATCGGCGCGCCGCCGCCGTCGAGCACCGGGGAGACGCTGAGGTCGACCAGGATCCCGGCGCCGTCCTTGCGGCGGAGGCGGACCGGGCTGGGCGGCTCGACGACCTGCCCCGCGCGCACGCGATCGTACACGGGCCCGAGCGACGCCAGCGCCTCGGGCGAGAGCACGAGCTCCAGGGTGCGGCCGACGGCCTCCCCGGGCGGGTACCCGAGCAGCTGCTCCGCCCCGTGGTTCCAGCTCGTGATCGCGCCGCCGAGGGTCATGCCCACGATCGCCTCGTGCGAGGACTCGACGATCGCCGCGAGGTCCGCGGCGCGCGCCTGCGCGCGCTTCAGCTCGGTGACGTCGACGAAGGTGATCGCCAGGCCCTCGATCGCGTCGTCGAGGGCGCGGTAGGGCTGGATCTGCCGCAGGTACCAGACGTCGGCGTCGGTCCTCCGCACCTGGTCCTCGGCCGCGATCTGCGTCGACAGCACCCGCCGCGCGGCGGCGGCGAGGTCGTCGCCCTCGACCGTCGCGGTGATGTCGGTGATCGGGCGCCCCACGTCGCCCGGCATCAGCCGGAACACCTCGGTCGCGTGCGGTGAGAACCTCGTCACGCGGAGCTCCGGATCCAGGAAGATCGTCGGGATCCGCGTGCTCGCGAAGAGGCTCCGGAGGTACGAGTTCGCCCGGTCGAGCTCGTCCACCTTGGCCGTGAGCTCCGCGTTGACGGTCTGCAGCTCCTCGTTGGCCGACTGCAGCTCTTCCTTCGAGGTCTGCAGCTCCTCGTTGGCCGACTGCAGCTCCTCGTTGGTCGACTGCAGCTCCTCGTTGGCGGACCGGAGCGCCTCGTTCGAGGCCTCGCGCTCCGAGATGGTCGCCTGGAGGTGCTCCCTCGTGCTCCGGAGCTCGCGCTCGAGCGCCCAGGTGACGTCGCCGGCCTGCGGCTCGAGCGCCGCTCCGCCCGCCTGCTCGGCGGCCAGCGCGGGGCCCAGCTCCCGGAAGACGACGAGGAAGAGGTCGGTGCGGCCCCCGAAGTCCGGGAGCGGCCGCACGACGATGTCGACGCGCTCGGCGTGCCCGTCCGCCTGGATCATGACGCCGCGGCGGATGTGCTCCTCGTGCTGCGCCTTCGCCGCGAGGAGCGCCGCGCGCAGGTCGGCGCGCACCTGCCCGCGCGCCATCTCGACGACGTTGACGCTGGTCGTGCCCGGCGACAGCTCCAGGTACCGGCCGGTCCGGCCGGACACGAACACGATCTCGCCGGTCGGGTCGACGACCACGGCGGGCGGGGTGTAGTGGGCGAGCAGGATGCCCTCGAGCAGGCTCGCGACGTCCTGCCGCCGCGGCCTCGCCTCCCTCACGGCCGCGGCGGGCGCCTTCTGCGGGCGGTGAGGCAGCCCGAGCGGCACCGCGGCCGCGCGCTCCGCCTCCCGGCGCCGGAGGATGCCGCTCTTCTTCTCGACCGCGGCGAAGAGCACCGGCGAGACCGCGGCGCCCTCCGAGGGCCCCACGAAGAGATAGCCGCCCTCCTTGAGACCGTAGTGGAAGAGGGCGAGCACGGCGCGCTGCACGTCGGCCGCCATGTAGATCAGGACGTTGCGGCAGGAGATCAGATCGAGCCTGGAGAACGGCGGATCCGTGATGACGTTGTGCACGGCGAAGACGCAGAGGTCCCGGATCTCCTTCCGGACCACGTACTGGTCGTCCTGCCTGACGAAGAACCGCCCGAGCCGCTCCGGGGAGACGTGGGCCGCGATCGCCGCGGGGTAGGTCGCCCGCCTCGCCGTCTGCAGCGCGACGTCGTCGATGTCGGTGCCGAAGATCTGGGGCGGCGGCGCGTCGGGCGGGGTGCCCTCGCGGATCAGCATCGCGATCGAGAACGCCTCCTCCCCGGTCGCGCAGCCCGGGACCCAGACGCGGATCGGGTCGCCGCCCGCCCGCTCGGCGAGGCGGGGGACGACCTCCCGCGCGAGCGCATCGAACGCCTCGGGGTCGCGGAAGAACTGCGTCACGCCGATCAGGAGGTCGCGGAAGAGGTGGTCGGCCTCCGCCGGCGCCTCCTCGAGCCGCGCCACGTACTCGGCGAGCGAGCCCAGCCGGAGGCTCGCGGCCCTCCGGCGCGCGCGGCGGAGCACGGTGGTGGGCTTGTAGCCGCTGAAATCGTGGCCCGTCGCGCGCTGGAGGATCGCGCACAGCCGCTGCAGCTCGGCCGCCGTCGCCTTCTCCTCGGCCTCGGCCTCCGGGGCCCGTCCGGCCGGGCCCCGTTCGCCGCGGAGGCCCGCGAGGTGGTCCGCCAGCCGCGCCGGGAGCTCCTCCACGGGCAGGACGCAATCGACCACGCCCACGGCGATCGCGCTCCTCGGCATGCTGTCGAACTTCGCCGACTCCACGGCCTGGACCATGGTCAGGCCGCCGCGCTCCTTGATGGCCTTGAGGCCCAGCGTGCCGTCGCTGCCGGTCCCCGAGAGCACGACGCCCACGGCGTCTTCTCCCATCTCGCCGGCGAGCGAGCGGAAGAAGGTGTCGATCGCCCCGGCATGGGCGGGCGAGGTCACCTTGAGCGCGCCCCCCGAGAGCGCGAGCATCGTGTCGGGCGCGATCACGTACAGGTGATCGGGCTCCAGCGCGAGGCCGTCGGCCGCCTGCCGGACGGGCATCGGGGTCACCCTGTCCAGGAGCTCGGGCATCATGCTCGGGCGGTGGGGATCCAGGTGCGAGATGACCACGAACGCGGCGCCCGGGTGCGGCGGCATGTGCTCGAAGAGCGCCGTCAGCGCCTCCAGCCCGCCCGCGGACGCGCCGATGCCGACGATGGGGCACCGGCGCGCGCCCTCGCCCTCGCGCGCCTCGGCCGGCGATCCCTCCTCGCCCGGCTCGCAGGCAGGCTCCGCCAGCATCCCCCTCTCGATCATCCGCGGAGCGTACTCCCGCCGCATACTCATGTCGCGCACGGACGCGCAAATCGTCCAGCGACGGCGCCAATGGCAGCGCCGCCGCTCGAGACCGCCCGCGCGCGGAGGGGGTGCCGGCGCGCAGAGCCGGTCCGGCGTCAGTTGATGTGGAGCACGAACGGCCCCTCGTTCCCGGGGCCGAAGCCGTCGACGGCGATCATGACCGTCTGGCCGGCGGCGAGCTGGACCGTCACCTGGGACTGGGTGCCCTGCGCGTCGTCGTTGCAGGCGAGCTCGGGGCCGAGGCACGTCCCGTCGTGCACGTGGAGGATCGTGTCGTACAGGGTCCCGAAGGTGTCGAACGTGTACATGCCTGCCGCGGGCGCGGTGAAGCTGTAGGCGACGTCCGGGCCGCCGATCGTACCGCACGTCGGCTCGAGGTAGTTCGACTTGCCGGTCGTGTCGCCGTTGATCGTCTGCGGGACCGCGCCGCCGAGGTCCGCGATCGGGCACGGCGGGGGCACGAACTGGTCGACCAGCAGCGTGTAGGCGCCCTCCTCGCCGCCGGCGCCGTCGACGGAGACGACCACGGTCTGGCCCTGCGTGAGCTGCACCATCAGCGAGGCCTGGAGGCTCGAGGGCGGGTCGTCGTTGCAGGCGAGCTCGAGGCCCGCGCAGCCGTCGCGGACCGACAGGACGGTGTTGAACGCCGAGCCCGCGGTGTCGAGCACGAAGACGCCGTCCGAGGGCGCCGTGAAGGTCCAGGTGTCGTCGGCGCTCGGGAAGGAGCCGCAGCCCGGCGTGATCGCGTCGCCGTGCGCCGCCGTCGTGCCGCTCACGGTCTGCGGCACCGTGGAGCCGAGGTCGTTGCCGGGGCACACCGGCGGGATCGCCGTGTTGACATGGAGCACGAAGTCCCCCTCCGCGCCGAGCAAGCCCTCCACGCCGATGACCACGGTCTGGCCCGCGAGCAGGTCGACGGTGACCTTCGACTCGCCGTTCCAGCTCGCGTCGTCGTTGCAGGCGATCTCGGCGCCGGCGCAGCCGCCCTCGAGCACGTGGATCACGGTGTTGAAGAGCGAGCCGAAGGTGTCGAACGAGTAGGCGCCGTCGGCGGGCGCGGTGAACGTGTAGCTCGCGTCGCCGCTCGGGCCGGCGCCGCAGCTCATGATGAGCGCGTCGCCGGCGTTGATGGTCGTGCCGGTCACGGTCTGCGGCACCGTCGATCCGATGTCGGCCGTGGGGCAGACGGCCGGCGCGGCCTGGCCGACGTGGAGCGTGAAGGGGCCCGCGTCGCCGGAGAAGCCGTCCACCACGACGACCACGCTCTCGCCCTGGACGAGCGGGACCGAGACCTTCGACTGGACGGTCTGGAAGTCGTCGTTGCAGGCGAGCTCGCCGCAGGACGCCGGGTCGACCGCGGCGAGCACGGTGTCGTAGCCGGAGCCGGAGGTGTCGAAGATATACGTGCCGTCGGCGGGCGCGGTGAACGAATAGGCGGCCTCGCCGCTGCCCGGGCCCGTGCACTGCGGCGAGTACGCGTCGACCGCGCCGGTGGTGTCGCCGCTGACGGTCTGCGGGACCGTCGAGCCGAGGTCGGTCACGCCGCAGAGCCCGCAGGCGCCGCCGCTCGGGCAGACGCAGCCGCCGGCCACGCAGGCCTGGCCGCCGGCGCAGGCGTTGCTGCAGAAGCCGCAGTGCTGCTGGCTGGTCTGCGTGTCGACGCAGGCGCCGTTGCAGTAGGTCAGCCCCGGGTCGCAGGGGCTCTGGCACGTGCCGGCCACGCACTGGGAGCCGCTGGCGCAGCTCAGGCCGCAGCCGCCGCAGTGCTGCGGGCTGGTCTGGGTGTCGACGCACGCGGCGCCGCACTGCGTCTGCCCCGCCGGGCACGCCTGGCAGGCGCCCGACACGCACGCGCCGCCGGGCTCGCAGGCCGCGTCGCAGGCGCCGCAGTGCTCGACGTCGCTCGTCGTGTCGACGCAGAGGCCGCCGCAGAGCGTCAGGCCGCCGGTGCAGCCCGCCTGGCAGGCGCCGGCGGCGCACGCCGTCCCGTCGGGGCAGGCCGCGCCGCAGGCGCCGCAGTGGCCCTGATCGGTCTCCAGATCGACGCAGCCCCCGTCGCAGCTGGTCAGGCCCGCGCCGCACCCGGCGACGCACGCGCCGGCCTCGCACGCGCTGCCGGCGGGGCAGGCGTTGCCGCAGCCCCCGCAGTTCGCGGGGTCGGTGGAGGTGTCGACGTCGTCGCAGTCGTCGCCGACGCTCTGGGCGCAGGACGCCGGGAGCGCCGCGAGGAGGGTCGTGAGGATCATGCCCGGCAGGGCGGCCCAGGAGCGCAGCGGAGCTCTCTTCATCGGGTGTGGACCTCGGGGGGACGTCGGATCGAGCGCGCCTCCGGCGAGGTGAGGGGCGGGGGCAGGGCGGAGGCGGCAGCGGTCGCGCGAGCATAAGCCCGCGCGCTCCGGAGGCGTCAATCCGGGAGCACCCCGCCGCGGCGGTCGATCGGGCCCGCGTGCGCGGAGGTTCCACCCGCCTCGGCGAGCGCCTGGCACGCTCGCTGCTCTTCTCTCATCGGGGCGCTCGCGACGGGAACCCCGGCCACCTGGGCCGGAAGCTCCCGGAAAGCGCAACCTGCGGCGTGATGTCAAGACGCCGAGGACAAAATGAAAAGGCGCCACGCGGACCTGGGGGGGGAAGGTCTCCGCAGCGGCGCCGCGCGACGATGTTGCAGGCGCTGTGCCGACGATCCGTCGTTGGAGTTACGCCCGCTTGGCAAGCGTCGCCCGGTGGTGGTTGCAGGAGTGAAACGACCGGCGTGAAATGGCTCTTCACTTCTGAATGAAACGGGCCGACGTCCTCGACGGAGCAATGCGCATGGGCGCTTTCTGGCTCACGTTCTGGCCGTTCCAGTGCCTGCATACGGGCTGCACACCGCAGCCCTCGCACCGGATGGGATCTCGGCGCGATGGGCAGCGCTGGAGCATGCCGAGGTGGCAGAGCGCGAAGTCGTACTTGACCGGATCGGCGGGGTCGAAGCGGCGCAGCGCGGCGGTGATCTCCTCGGCGGTCCTCCAGGAGGCGTCCTTCCGGTCGGTCAGGCCGACGTTGTAGGCGAGCTTCTGGATGTGCGTGTCGACCGGGATCAGGAGGGCCGCGGGGGAGATCGGCCAGAGGCCCAGGTCCACGCCGTCGGCGGGGCGGATCATCCAGCGGAGCAGCAGCATGAGGCGCTTCGCGGCGCTGCCCTTCTCGGGGTCGGCGAGGATGTGCGCCGCGCCCGCGCCGCGCCGATCGAGGCCGCCGGCGCGCCGGATCGCGCGCACCCAGGCGGCGAGCGCCGGGCGCAGGTCCCCGGCGCGCGCGAGCTCCTCGGCGAGCGCCGCCCCGAGCGAGCCCCTCTCGCGCTGCACCCGCCGCGCCCCGAGGATCAGGCCCGCGAGATCGCCCGCGCGGTAGACGCGGTGCCGGAAGCCCCGGAGCCTCGCCCGCAGGGCGCGCGGATCGTCGGCCGCGCGGGCCACGTCGGGGCCGAGCCGGTCGAGCGCGTCGGCGATCTTCGCGCGCAGCGCCTTGACGTTGCCGAACGCCAGCGAGGCCGCGATCAGCGCCACGAGCTCCTGGTCCGCCGGGTCGCGGTAGCGGTGCACGAAGGCCACGGGGTCGCTCGCGCGCCGGTCGTCCACCGCGCAGCGGGCGCGCACCTCGTCCAGCGCGGCCCGGATCGCCGCCTCCCGCCTCGCCTCGAGCCTCCCCTCGCCGCTCGCCATCACGGAGGGATGATGCCATGCTCGCGCCGCCCGATGCTCCGATCGTACCGCTATGGCCGCCGGCTCGACGACTTCACCCCCGGCGCCGTGTACGCGCACCCCTGGGACGTCACGGTCGACGAGGGCATGCTCGCGGTCTTCGCGGCCTCGTTCCAGGACGCGCTCCCGACCTACGCGAGCCGCGTCGCGGCCCGCGCCGTGGGCCTCCGCGACCGCCCGGTCAGCCCGCTGCTCCTCCTGAACCTCGGCATCTCGTTCAGCGTGCACGACGTCAGCGAGCAGGCGGTCGCGCACCTCGCGTACATCGACGTGCGCTTCCCGAACGCCTGCTACCCGGGCGACACGCTCCGCGCGAGCTCGCGCGTGATCGGCGTGAAGCCCGTCTCGACCGGCGACAAGGGCGTCGTGCACGTGCGCACGCAGGTCGTCACGCAGGGCGGCGCGCTGGTGTGCTCGTTCGAGCGCAAGGCGCTCGTGCGCGCGGGCCGCCTCGCCGGCCGCCCGGCCGACCCGCCGCACGACGTCGCGCAGATCGAGGACGAGTCTTCACAACACCGCCGCCGCCCGGCCGAGATCCCCGACGCGCTCCCCCCCGCGCCGCGCCGCGGCGCCTTCGCCACGTTCTGGGAGGACTTCGAGGTCGGCGACGTCTTCACGCACGAGGTCGGCCGCACCGTGAGCGAGGCCGAGCACATGCAGCTCGCGACGCTCACGCGCAACTCGCACCCCCTGCACATCGACGAGCGCTTCTGCCAGGCGGGCTCGTTCGCGCGCACGCGGGTCGTGCACGGCGGCCTCGTGCTCTCGTGGGTGCTCGCGCTCTCGAGCCGGGACACGGCGGGCAACGCCGTCTGGGACCTCGGCCTCGACGACGGCGCGCACCCGAGCGGCGTGCTGGCCGGCGACACGCTCTTCGCCGCGTCCCGGGTGCTCGCGAAGCAGGAGCTCGGCCCGACCCTGGGCAGCGTGACCCTGCGCGTCGTCGGCCTCAAGAACTCCCC
The DNA here is from genome assembly GCA_964421485.1 of uncultured Polyangiaceae bacterium. Lineage (GTDB taxonomy): Bacteria > Myxococcota_A > Polyangia > Polyangiales > Polyangiaceae > CAYQYG01. Next base: position 24,811 of record CAYQYG010000068.1, read on the forward strand.
CGCGAGGCACCTCCTCGCCCTCGAGACGGATCGCGATCAGGGCGCCGACCTCTTCACGCCCGAGCTCGGCAAGACGGAGGGGAAGGTCAAGGAGAAGGTCGTGGAGATCACGCGGACGCTGCTCGTGCGGCGGCGCGCGTCGTAGCGGGGCAGGTGATGATCAGGATCAGGAAGATCGATCACGTGGCGGTGGCCGTGGCGGACGTGGACGAGGCGCTCGCGCGCTACGAGGAGGTCCTCGGCCTGGCGGTCCGCGAGCGCGAGCTCGTCGCCTCGCAGCGGACGGAGGCGGCGCTCCTGCCGGTCGGCGAGACCAGCATCGAGCTCATCTCGCCGAAGGGGAACGAGGCGCTCGGGCGCTTCCTGGAGAAGCACGGGCCCGGCCTGCACCACATCGCCGTCCAGGTCGAGGGCATCGAGGACGCGCTCGCCGCGCTCAAGGCGCTCGGGGTGCCGCTCATCGACGAGGCGCCGCGGCCCGGCGCGCGCGGGCACAAGGTGGCGTTCATTCACCCCAGGGCGACGGGCGGCCTGCTCGTCGAGCTGGTCGAGCCGGCGGAGCCCGATCCAGGCGCTCCCGAAATCGTTTAACGTGGGAGGTCGTGGCCGCTCACCTCCAGTCGACCGGCGCCGCGCGCGGCGCGCCCTGGGCGGCGGGCTCCCTGATCGGGGCCCGGTACCGGCTCACGGCGCCCATCGGCGCGGGCGCGATGGGGGAGGTCTGGCGCGCCGAGCACGTCACGCTCGGCACGCCGTGCGCGGTCAAGCTCGTCGATCTCGCCGCGCAGCAGGACCCGCAGGAGGCGCTGGGGCGCTTCCTCCAGGAGGCGCGCGCCGCGGCGGGCCTCGTCAGCCCGCACGTCGTGCGCATCCTCGATCACGGCGCGAACGGCGAGATCGCGTACATCGCGATGGAGCTGCTCGAGGGCGAGAGCCTCGCGGCGCGCCTCGCCCGGGAGCGCGCGCTCGCGCCCGCGGAGCTCATGAAGGTCGTGCGCGGGGTCGCGCTCGCGATGGACAGGGCCCACGAGCGGGGGATCCTCCACCGCGACATCAAGCCCGCGAACATCTTCTTCGCGCGCGTCGAGGGGCGCGAGGTCGTCAAGGTCCTCGACTTCGGCATCGCGAAGGTCATCCGCCCCGGCGATCGCGAGGCGATCGTCGAGACGCAGGCGGGGCTCGTCATGGGCACGCCGGCGTACATGAGCCCGGAGCAGGTGCGCGGCCAGCCGCTCGATCCGCGCTCGGACCTCTGGCAGCTCGGCGTGATCACGTTCGAGTGCCTCTGCGGCCGGCTGCCGTGGAGCGGGGCCTCGCTCGGCGATCTCTTCGTGCGGATCTGCTCGGGCGATCCGCCCGTCCCCTCGAGCGTCGCGGAGGTGCCGGAGGGCTTCGACGCCTGGTTCGCGCGGGCCGTGAGGCGCGACAAGGCGCAGCGCTTCGCCTCGGCGCTCGAGCTCTCCTCGGCGCTCGAGCCGATCCTCGGCCGCGGCGCGGCGATCACGTCGGGGCCGGTCGACGCGCTCGAGGCGAGCGGGATCCGCCCCGGACCCGCCGAGATCCGCGCGGCTCCGAGGGCTGCGGAGCTCGACGCGCCGAGGGCGGCGGAGCTCGACGCGCCGAGGGCGGCGGAGCTCGACGCGGCGCCGCCGGATCGGCGCGTGCTCCGGCTCGGCCTGCTCGTGGCCGCGGCGTTCGCCGTCACGCTGGCGGGGCTCACGGCCGCGCTGCTCCTCGGCCGCGACGAGGTCGCCGGCGCGGACGCGGCGCCCTCCGCGCCGCTGCTCCCTCCGCCGGCGCCGCCCGCGCAGATCACGGCCGATCCGGTGGAGCCGGCCGCCCCGGCGCCGGCGCGCGAGGCGCCCGCGGCGGC
>CAYQYG010000069.1:0-3208 GCA_964421485.1 uncultured Polyangiaceae bacterium
TGTGCTCTTCCGATCTCGACGTCTCGCCGCCCTGGCCCTCGCCGCCGCCGCCGGCGCTCGTGCCGCCCTGGCCCTCGCCGCCGCTGCCGCCCGCGCCGCCCGCGCCGCCGGGGCAGCCGTTGCTCTCGGGCGGGCCCGCCTCGGTCGGGCAGCCGTCCGTCGCGTCGCCCACGCCGTCGTCGTCGTCGTCCGCGTCGCAGGCGTCGCCCTGCGCGTCGCCGTCGGTATCGAGCTGATCCGCGTTGTCCGTCGCCGGGCAGTTGTCGCAGGCATCGCCGAGCCCGTCGGCGTCGGAGGCCGCCTGATCCGGGTTCACGACGAGGGCGCAGTTGTCGCAGGCGTCGCCGAGCCCGTCGCCGTCGGCATCGGCCTGGTTCGCGTTCGAGGCGAGCGGGCAGTTGTCGACCGCATCGAGGATCCCGTCGAGGTCCGCGTCGCCGAAGTCGGGATCGCACACGTCGCCGGTGCCGTCGGCGTCCATGTCGGCCTGGTCCGCGTTGGGATCCACCGGGCAGTTGTCGCAGGCGTCGCCCACCGCGTCGCCGTCCGCGTCGACCTGGTTCGGGTTCACGACGAGGGCGCAGTTGTCGCAGGCGTCGCCGAGCCCGTCACCGTCGGCATCGGCCTGGTTCGCGTTCGAGACGAGCGGGCAGTTGTCGGCGGCGTTCGGGATCCCGTCGCCGTCGTTGTCGTTGTCGCACGCGTCGCCGACGCCGTTGCCGTCGAGGTCCGTCTGCAGGGGGTTCGAGACGAGCGGGCAGTTGTCCGTCGCGTCGGGCACGCCGTCGTTGTCATCGTCGTCGTCGCAGGCGTCGCCGAGCCCGTCGCCGTCGGCGTCGAGCTGGCCGGGGTTCGCGACGAGCGGACAGTTGTCCGTCGCGTCGGCCACGCCGTCGCTGTCGTCGTCGCTGTCGCACGCGTCGCCGAGGCCGTCGGCATCGGCGTCCTCCTGGCCGGGGTTCGCGACGTCCGGGCAGTTGTCGCCGGCGAGCACGCCGTCGGCGTCGAAGTCGATCGCGCCGGGCGTCATGACGGCGCAGGGGGCCCACGTCGCGGACCAGACCTCGCTCGTCTCGTTGGCGCCGGTCACGCCGTTGCCGCCGCTCGGCGTCTGGGCCCCCTCGGTGAAGTCCACGCGGCAGGTGTCCCCGCCGGCCGACACCGCCGCGTGGGAGGCGACGTCATCCGCCGTGTCGTCGAGGTACGTGCTCGCCGCGCCGTCCGCGTCCGGCCCGTCGATGGAGACCGCCGTCTTGTTCACCGGCGTGTTGGTCGCCGACGCCCCGTAGAACACGTAGTCGACGTCCTCCACGAGATCGCTCACGCCGTCCCAGTAAAAGAGCACCACCGGCTCGTTGGCGTTCGTGAGCCCGCGCGACGTCCCGATCGACGACGTGAACGCGGGGCGCATGTCGGGCACACCCGGCACCGAGATCGGCTGCGCGGCGCCGAACGTGCCTGCGTTGTAGATCTCGTAGGTCGGGTACGCCGCGAAGCCCGTGAAGGCGCCCGCGCTCCCGCATGCGACCCGGAAGCACTCGGCGCCCGCGATGGAGATCGTCTGCACCTCGCCCGGGCCGATCACGGCGCCCGGGGGGAAGCGCACCGCGAAATCGCTGGAGATCGGCGGCGCCGGGTTCGTGCCCACGAGCAGGTAATAGGTGCTGTAATCGGCGAGGTAATAATCGGACAGGTCGACGGGCGCGGCGCCGGCGTTGTAGATCTCGATGAGCTCCGCCGCGTTCGGCGTCACGACGATCTCGGACAGGAGCAGCTTCGCCGGGCTCGTGACGCGCGCGCGCATGTGGCCGTGGAGCGCATCGAGCTCCAGCGTCACCACCTTCCCGGCCGCCGCGGTGAGCTGCCCGTTCGAGGAGTCCTCGGGGTCGTAGCTCCAGCCGTCGGCGCCGAATTTCGTGGACCACGGGCCCTGGGCCGCGAATTTGAAGACCGCGCCCGAGATCGGGGCGGGGGCGAGGAAGCGATAGGTGTACACGCCGTCGCCGCTCAGCAGGTCGCCGAGCGTGCCGTCGTCGCGCGCGGCGGTGATGGATGACATCGGGTTCCAGTTCGTGTCCCCGACCATCGATTGCCAGTCCCCGACCGCGACCCAGACCTGCGGGGTGCCGTCGGCCTTCGTCGTGCCGCTCCAGGAGCTCGAGGACGACTCCGTCGCGGGCTCGAAGCCGGCAGCGGTGAGGTCGCGCGTGTCGTAGTAGAACGTGACGGCGTACGGCGGCGCCCCGCCTCCCAGCTCGATCCGGAGGTTCTGGCCGGTGGCCGTGCCGACGCCGCCGTCGTTGAGATCGACGCCGTTGCGCGAGATCTTGTACTCGACGTTGCCGGCCGCCGCGAACGAGACGGCGGCGGTGTAGATCCCATCGGCGGCCGCCGCGTCGGGCGCTATGCCGTCGTCGTGGAGCGGAGCGCCGCTCGCGGCGTTCCACATGCCGAGCTCGGAGGTCGAGCCGGTCACCGTCGGCGCTGCGAGCGCCGCCGAGGGGAGGGCCGCGAGCGCGGCGAGACCGATGCCGATCGAAGGACAGCGACGCATGCGAGCCACCTCGTGGAGTGGTGAAGGGAGCGGGGGCGGGCGCATCCTAACCCAGGAGCGCGTGGGGCCGCGGCGACAATCGCGGCGCGGCGCCGCCGCGCCCGGTGACGGACAGGGCGGCCTTATGTAGGATATGCTCGTGCTTGACTTCAACGGCATCGTCGATCGGACATGCAGCGCGGCGGGCGCCGATTTCGCGTTCGTGCTGACGCGCAAGGGGCGGCTCGTGACGCGGCGGGCGCCGCGCGACATGCCGTCGTCGGGCCGCGGCCGGATCGTGGAGGCGGCGCTCTCGCTCGCCGGCGCGCCCGCGATCGCGCACCTGGAGCTGCCGCGCGAGGAGCTCGTTCCGTTCGGCGGCGCGGCGCCCGTCGACGTATACGTCGGCGTCGCGGCCGATCAGGCCCTCCTCTGCGTCGTCGTCCCGACGTGGGCGGAGCGGAGCGGCATCCTCCCCGCGCTGGAGGCCGGGCTGCGTGGGCTCGACGAGCTGATCCACACTGCCGAGGACGGCGATCGGAGCGCCGGCGCGAAGCGCGCGAAGCATGGCGCGCCGCCCTCGAGCCGATCACCACGCCGCGATCAGGCCCCCGCCTCATCGCGCCGCAATCCACCGGCATGCCCGCCCGCGTCCGCTGCCGCGCCTGGGTCCGC
>CAYQYG010000069.1:3308-20654 GCA_964421485.1 uncultured Polyangiaceae bacterium
CCGCGCCCGCGTCCGCTGCCGCGCCTGGGTCCGCGCCCGCGTCCGCTGCCGCGCCTGGGTCCGCGCCCGCGTCCGCTGCCGCGCCCGTCTCTCCGCTCCGCCAGAGGGGCGCCATGGCGGGCCTCATCGGCCTCGCGGGCGGCGCGACCACCCCGGCGCGGTCCCTCGCGCGCCCAGCCGTCATCAAGAACGCCCCGACTCGCCCCCCGCCGCGGGGATCGCTCCCGGAGGTCCGCATCGGCGAGGCCACGCTCGGCCGCGAGAGCCTCGAGGCGATCGCGCGCGAGGCGGCGGGGGAGCGCCCGTCGATGCCCGTGATCACCGTCGGCCAGGCGACCCTGGGCCGCGAGAGCCTCGAGGCGATCGCGCGCGAGGCGGCGGGGGGGCGCCCGTCGATGCCCGTGATCACCGTCGGCCAGGCGAGCCTCGGGCGCGAATCGCTCGCCGCGATCGAGCGGGACGCGCTCGCCAGCGCGCGCCACGGATCCAGCCCCGAGATCCTCCGCGTCGAGCTCTCGAGCATCGACCGCGAGAGCCTGCTCGACATCGCGCGCGAGGAGGCGCGGCAGGCCGCCGGCCCGAGGCCGTCGCACCCGATCATCACACCGGATCGCATCACCCAGCCCTGGGTCGATCCGGTCGAGGACGCCAAGCGCTCCGCCGGCGCCGCGAGCTTGCTCGGCGCCTTGGACGACGATGACGTCATCGATCTGCTCGACGACGTCCTCGAGCTCCCGCTCGAGGACGAGCCCGGCGCGACCGAGCGCTGAGCTGAGCCCGGGAGGGCGCGACGCGTCCGGGGCGCCCGCCGGCCAGGAGGAGCCCTCATTATGGTGGGATACCGCCGCACAGGCGCCTTCGCCGGCCCATATTTGCGCCTCAGGTGGGCAACCGGCCGATTGCGGGCGGCCAGCAGGCGCATACATGATGGAAATGAAACGATGTTTTCGGCGCCGGCCCGGGCCGGCGCGGCCGTCGAACGGGCGCGGCGCTCCACCCCTGCCATAATGTTTCAGCGAATATACATGTTGACATGGATCGGGTGTTCAATCGTAATGATGTCGCCGGCCCCAGGTCATGGGCAGGCCATCCGGAGGTCCCATGCGGCTCTGTCATGCGATTGCCCTCGTCGTCCTCCTCGGGACCTCCCTGGTGTCGGCCGTGGCGAGCGCGCATACCGTGGAGATATGCTGGCGCAATGAGCCGGACGGGAGCACGACGTTCTACGCGGGCACGTACCACGCGAACCCGGACGTGATAGGCGGCATCATCGTCGACGGCACCACGTACGACTTCACCGAGAGCAGCACCTACCTGCCGCCCGACATCAGCGGCTGTCAGCCCGTCTCCTGCTCGGCCTTCATCTCGGCCCTGTACTGGCAGAGGGTCAACGTGGCCGACGTCCAGGCGAGCATGTGCTCGGTCACGACGACGTGCACCTCGGACCACGAGTGCCCCTGGCCTGCCTGCTTCCCGCAGGCGCTCGATCTCGAGCCGTGCGCCGACGCGGACGCCGACGGGATGTGCGACGATTACGACAACTGCCCCGGAGCGATGAACCCGGATCAGGCGGATTCGGATTTCGACGGCGCCGGGGACGCCTGCGATTGCGCGGGCATCGACGACGATTTCGACGGGATCTGCGACGACGTCGACAACTGCCTCTGGTACACGAACCCGGATCAGGCGGACTCGGACGGCGACGGCCTCGGTGACGTCTGCGACTGCGCCGACGGTGACCTCGACGGGGTCTGCGACGATTTCGACAGCTGCGTCGGATTGGCGAACCCGGACCAGGCGGACGCGGACAGCGACGGCCTCGGCGACGCGTGCGACGCGTGCGCGAACGATCCGGACGACGACGACGACGACGACGGCGTCTGCGGAGACGTCGACCTCTGCCCCGGGACCGCGCTGCCCGAGCAGGTCCCGACCGTGCGGCTCAACACGAACCGCTTCGCCGACGTGGACGGCGACGGCGTCTTCGACACCACGCCGCCGAGCGGGAAGGGCCCGCGGCGGAGCTACACCCTCGACGACACCGGCGGGTGCTCGTGCGCGCAGATCATCGATGAGCTGCAGCTCGGCGAGGGGCACGTGAAGTTCGGCTGCAGCATCGGCGCCATGGATCAGTGGGTGTCGCTGGTCCAGGACTGAGCGCGCCGGCGCGGCGGCGGCTCGCGGGGGCCGCCGCCCGCGTGGCCGGAGCGCTCAGGGGCCGAAGCGGGCGACGAGCACGTCGGTCTGATAGGCGTCGACGGCGCCGATGAGGCCGACGACGAGCGCGTTGCCCTGCGGATCGGAGGCGACGCCGCGGCCGATCTGGGTGAGCGCGTCGCCATAGCCGCGGCTGAATGTGTGGCCGCCGGCGCCCGTGAGCTTCACGGCGAACAGGTCCGCGTCGCCGCGGTTCGCGAGCGGGCCGCCGCCGAAATCGACGCCGCTGCCGCGGAAATGGCCGGTGAGCAGGATGTCGCCGGCGGGGGTGAAGGCGACGTCCTGAGGGGCGTCGAGGTCGGCGCTGCCGAACGAGGTCGTCCAGATCGGCGCGCCGTCGGGGTCGAGCCTCGCGAGGAAGACGTCGAACGATCCGGCGCTCGAGCGCGTGGGGCCGCCGAGATCGATCGCGTCGAGGAAGCTGCCCGCGACGATGACATCGCCGTTCGCGTCGGCGGCGACGGCATTGGCGGAGGCGAGGCTCGCGGTGAAGACCTTCTCCCAGAGGAGGGCGCCCTCCGGTGAGAGCTTCGCGACGAGCGCGCCGGTGGTCAGGCCGCTGACGAAGACGTTGCCGGTGGGGTCGACGGCGATACCCTCGCCGAGGCCGGCGCCCTGGCCGCCGAACCACCGGCTCCATTGCGGGATGCCGTCCTCGTCGAGCTTGAGCGCGAACACGTTGCCCTCGCCGCCGGTCGGGAGGCTCGGGTCGCCGAAATCGAGGCGGACGTCGGCCTCGCCGGTCACGACGGCGCCGCCGTCCGGGGTCACGGCCACGCGCGCGGCGAACGCCGTGGCCGCGTGCGCGGTGTCGGTGCCCTCGTCGAAGACGACGGGGGAGCCATACTCGCGGACCCAGCGCACCTCGCCGTCGGGGGAGAGCCGCGCGACGAAGGCGTCCCGATCGCCGATGGTGTCGACCTGCTCGGCGCCGAACGGGCCGGAACCGCCGAACTGGCCGGTCACCAGGATGTCGCCGGAGGGATCGAACGCGACGCTCGTGCCATAGCCCGCGCCCTGATCACCGCCGAGGCGCACGGCCCAGACCGGGGCGCCGGCGGGGTCGAGCTTGGCGACGAAGATCGATTCCACGTCGAGCGCGCTCGAGAGCGAGACGCCGCCGCCGAAATCGAGCGAGCCGCGGAAGGAGCCCGTCACGACGGCCGCGCCGGCGGCGTCGGTCGCGACGCCGAACGCGGCCTGCCGCTCGATGTCGTCGCCGTAGCACGTCGCCGATTGCGCGCTGTCGGTCGGGCACGCGACGGGCATCGCCTGCTCGCCGCCCGCGCCGCCCGTGCCCGTGGCTCCGCTGCTCCCGCTGGACGCGCCCGCTCCGTTGCCCTCGTCGCCGGCGCCGGCGTCGAGGCTGGCGCAGCCTGCGGCGAGCGCGATCGAGCAGGTCAATGCGAGGGCGAAGCCAAGGCGGCGCATGAGGATCTTTTTTAGCAGTCTCCGTGCCGCGTGGCGACTTCGCGGGGCGGCCGGATCCTGCGCGGTCCGTGCGCCACCGTGCGCCATGGTCCCGCCGCGCTCGCCACCCCTCGCGGTCTGCGGCCGGGCGGGCGGCTCACCCGTCGTCGAGCACGATCACGTCGGCGTCCGGCGCGCCGGCGTGGAGCCGCGCCACGGCACCCGCGCGGCGATCGGGGACCAGCCCGCCGCCGTCGAGGCGAAGGCGGGCCGGCGCACCGGCGCGGCTACTTGATGCCGAGCGTCTTCTTGACCTTCTTCTTCAGCTCGTCGAACTGGAAGGGCTTGGTGATGTAGTGGCGCGCCCCGGCCTGGATGCCGGCGATGATGTCCATCGGGTCCGACTTGGCCGTGAGGAAGATGACGGGCGTGCGCCGCGACGGGTCCTTCTCGCGCAGCCGCTTCACCATCGCGACCCCGTCGAGCTTGGGCATCATCACGTCGGTGATGATGAGATCCGGCCGCGGGTCCCGCATCGCGAGCGAGAGGCCGTCGATGCCGTTGTTCGCGACCGACACGTCGTATTCGTCGCCGAGGAAGCGGGCGATCATCTTCGCGACGTCGTCCTGATCCTCGACGACGAGGATCCGCTTCCTCGTCTCCGTCATCGGCGGTGATTGTGGCCGTTTGGCCCGCCCGTGGCTAGCCGGTCCGATGCGTATTTGTGCAATCGCGCAACACGTTACGCACCGCCGCCGCGCCCGCCGCCGCCCCGCAGGCGGCGGTGCGACGACGTCAGCCGATCGAGCGGCTGCCTGGAGCTCTCCATGGGGATGGGGTCCTCGATGCGTGCGGCGCCCGTGCGCGCGCCGGCGCGGCGGCGTTCACGGGAGCTTGACGTGGGCGGGCAGCTCGGCCCGGAGGCGCGGGGCGAGCAGCTCGCGCGCGATGTGGACCTCGAGCAGGTCGATGATGGGGCTCCGGGACACCGCGCGCAGGCGCTCCTCGGCGGCCGGGTCGCCGGCCACGCGCCTCGCCATCGCCGTGTAGAACTGCGCCTCCACGTGCTGCGAGGCGCTCTGGGCCTGGGCGCCGAGATCGGCGTCGCTGAGCTTGCCGCTCGCCCAGGCCGCGAGCTTGGCGGTCCACGAGGCCCGGTTCGTCGCGGCGCCGAGGGCCCGCTCGGCCGTGCCGTCCGGCGCGGCGCGGAGCTGGCGCTCGAGCAGCACGACCCAGAGGCCGCCGTAGACGAGATCGTCCTCGTCGGCGCTGTCGTCGAGCGCGCGCCGGAGCGCCTTGCGCGCGGCCGCGAGGTCGCTGCGGATCAGGGCGCGGCCGACCGCGTCGAGCATCGCCCGGCCGATCAGGGGCCGCTCCTCCGACGCGAGCGCGAGCGCCCGCTCCTCGGCGCGCGCGGCCCCCTTCGTGTCACCATACGCGTCGAGCACCCGGCAGAGCACCCGCTCCGCGTGCGCCTGCTGGCCGCGGCCCAGCGCGCGCTGGCGCGCGGCGAGCGAGGCCGCGAGCGCCGCCTCGAGCGAGCTCTTCGCCCCGGCCTGATCGCCGGCGTCGCGATGGAGCTCGAAGCCGAGCAGCTGCGCCTCGGCGATCTCGGCGGGGTGCATCGCGGCGTCCGGCGCGGAGAGCGCGCGGCGCACGGCCGCGAGCGCGGCCTGGACGTCGCCGCCCTGCCGCTCGGTCATCGCGAGCAGCGTCAGCAGGTTGATCGACGGCTCCGCGTCCGCGGCGCTCCGGAGCAGCGGCAGCGCCGCGGCGAGCTTGCCGGCGCGCAGCTCGATCGTGGCCATCAGGAAGCGGGCGCGCGCGGGCGACGGGCTCACCCGGCCGCGCTGGTCCGGCGCGTCGGCGAGCGCGATCAGCGGCGCGGCCGCGGTGAACGTCCGCCGGGCCGCGTCGAGATCCTCGGCGCCGGCGTCCTCGGCCATCGCGCCGAGCGCGAGGCCGAGCGCGGCGCTCAGCGCCTGCGCGCTGGGGCGCTTGCCGAGCGCGGGGCCGAGCACGAGCGGCGCGGCCTCGCTCATCCCGAGGCGGATCAGGACCTGGCCGAGCAGCCCCGCGCTCTCGAGATCGGTCGGATCGCGGCGGTAGGCCTCGAGCGCGCTGCCCCAGAGCGCGGCGTCGAACAGGTCCCGATCGAGCCCCGTATCGGCGCCGCGCTCGTCGTCCTCGCTGTTCTGGTGGAACGCGAAGGCCCCGGCGAGGGCGCGCCACGCGGCCGCGTCGTCACGCGCCGCCGCGGCGCTGATCCGGTCGTAGAGGCCGCGCGGCACGACCCGCCGGGCGCCCGAGGCGTTGATGTGCGTGAGCGCGCCGCGCGCGTCGCCGTGGCGCAGGAAGAGCGCCGCGAGGACCGCGCCGCCGGTCTCGATCGCCCGCTCGGCCTCGATGGCCTCGTCGCGCTCGGGGCGCATGCCGCTCTGGCGGAACTGGATGTTGAACTCGATCGAGCGGTCGATCCACGCGGAGACGGCCGCGGCGGCGCGCTCCAGCGCCTCGGGGCGGCTGTCGACGAGCGCGCGCGAGACGAGCGCCCGCTGCTCGGCGCCGAGCCGCTCGATCGGGCCGCCGGTGCGCGTGTCCGCCATCCAGCGGGCGATCGCGGCGAGGTGGCCGTCGAGCTCGGCGCGGCCGGGGCTGCCCGCGGGCAGCGCGGCGGCGCGCATCTCCATGAGCGCCTGGGCGCGCCCCTCGTCGCCGCGCGGGCTCAGCCGGTCGAGCGCGCCCTGGAGCGCGCGCTCGCCGGCGGCGTCGATCATCTCGGCGCGCCCCTCGCCCGCGCGCACGAGCAGCAGCGCGCCCTGGACGCTGGCCCCGCCCCGCTGGGCCTGGCCGGCGGCGAAGCGCGAGGCCGCGTGCGCGAGCTGCCGCCGGACGACGCCGACGAGCAGGCCGGACCGCTGCGCGCTCGGCGCGCCGTCGCGCAGGATGGTGAAGAGGCTGCCGGAGAAGTCCTCGTCGCGGACGTCCACCGCGACCACCGGGCCTTCCACGGTGCGCGGGGGGCGCTGGCCGGCGGGGCTGGCCGGCGTGCATGCGGCGGCCGAGAGCGCGAGCGCGAGCGCGGCGAGGCGCCCCGCGAGGGCGCCGAGGCGGTATTTGCGGTGCATGGTCGAGGCGGGCAGTGTACACGGGGCCGGCGCAGGTGCACGGGCGGCGTCGACAGCGGCTCGGGGCGGAGGGCGCGCCACGTGGAGCGCGCCCCGGAGCCCCGGATGCCGAGCGGACGTCAGCGCACCCCCTCGTCGGTCTTCTTTCCGAGGAGCTTCGCGGTCAGCGCCTCGCCGAGCTCGTTCGACATGAGCCGCTCCACGATCGTCTCGGTGGCGACGCGCTCGGCGTGATCGGTGTACTGGAACTCGATGCCCATGCCCGCGGGCGCCTCGCCGGTCGCCTCGGCCGGCGTGACGGTCCACCTGACGCGGCCGCGGAGGCGGAGCGGCTCGTCCAGGCCGCGGATCGACAGGGCGAAGACGAACTCCGTGCCCACGGCGAGCGGCCGTTCGGTGCGGATGAACGTGCCGCCCTTGGAGATGTTCCGCGTGTAGTCCGCGAAGAACGTGTTGAGGCGCTTGTACTCGACGCTCAGCTCGATGGCCGCGCGGGGGGCCACCCGTCGATCTGCGTCCGGCACGCCGCCCACCTTACTACCATGCGCCGCGCCTTGGGGAGTAAAGTCGCCCCATGAAGCTCCGCGACGCGCTCCTCGGCGCTCGTCAGAAGGCAGAGCGATCCCTCTGGAAGGCCAGGACGGTCGGCCGCGTGGCCGTGCAGACGGGCATGCCCGCGTCGCTCCGCTGGCCCGGCGCGCGCGTCCTCCTGCGTGAGCTGCCGCGCGGCAAGGCCAGCCCGTCGCTGCTCTTCCGCTTCCACGCCGAGAACGACCCGCACCGCATCGCCGTCCTGCACCCGAGGAGCCTCCTCCCGCCGCACGGCGACCCGCGCGCGCCCGTCGTCGAGGATCGCGCCTACTCGTTCTTCGAGCTCAACGACCTCATGGACCGCATCGGGCTCGCCCTCGACCGCCGCGGCGCGGGCGCTGGGTCGAGCGTGCTGGTCGTGCTCAAGAACCGCCCGGAGTTCATCGCGATCCAGCCGGCGATCGGCCGCATCGGCGGCGCCGCGGTGAGCGCCTCCTGGCGATCGACCCCGCGCGAGCTCGAGTACCTGGCGAGGCACTCCGGCGCCCGCGCGCTCTTCTTCGACGCCGACGTCGCGAGCGTCGTGCGCGAGGCCGCGCCGCTCATGCCCGGGATCCCGCGCGAGCGCATGATCGCCGTCGGCGGCGAGGTCCCGGGCTTCACGACCTTCGAGGAGCTCATCAGCGAGCGCGGGGCCGCGCCGGATCGCAGCGACGAGGCCGCGGTGGTCATGTACACCTCGGGCACGACCGGCAAGCCCAAGGGCGCGGTCCGCAAGTTCTCGCGTGACACCATCCCCTCGGCGCTCGCGTTCATCGGCGAGACCCCGATGCGCGTCGGCGACGTCCACCTCGCGGTCTGCCCCTTCTATCACGCGACCGCGTTCGGCTTCATCTCGCTCTCGTACCTGCTCGGCGGCAGCGTCGTCGTGCTCCCGGAGTTCCGGCCCGAGCTCTTCCTCGAGGCCGTGCAGCGCTACCGCGTCACCACGACCGCGCTGGTCCCCACGATGATCCACCGGCTCGTCGAGCTCGGCGCGGACCGCATCCGGTCCTACGACACGTCCTCCCTGCGGGCGATCTTCTCCGGCGGCGCGCCGCTCCAGGCCGCGCTCGCGATCGGCGCGATGAACGTGCTCGGCGACAAGCTCTACAACTTCTACGGGTCCACCGAGACCGGCCTCGTCACGGTGGCCGGGCCCGACGACCTCCGCGCCTCGCCGGGCACGATCGGCCGCGCGATCCCGGGCGCCGAGATCCGCCTCGTCGACGAGCAGGGCCGCGAGGTCGAGGGCGGCGGCGTCGGCGAGCTCTACGCGCGGAGCAGCCAGCTCGTCGACGGCTACCACAATGACCCCGACGCCACGCGGCAGTCGATGCTGGACGGGTTCTTCTCGGTCGGCGATCTGGCCCGGCGCGACCGGCGCGGCTGCTACCACATCGAGGGCCGCAAGCGCGACATGATCATCTCCGGCGGCGTGAACGTGTACCCCGCCGAGGTCGAGGCGGCCCTGCACGACCACCCCGCCGTGGCGGACGCCGCGGTCGTCGGCGTGCCGGATCAGGAGTGGGGCGAGCGCGTCCGCGCGTTCGTCGTCCTGCGCCCGGGCGCCGCCGCGACCGACGACGATCTCCGGGCGCATTGCCGCGCCCGCCTCGCGGGCCCGAAGGTCCCGCGCGATTACGTGCTCCTCGACGAGCTCCCGCGCAACCCGACCGGGAAGATCCTCAAGCGGGAGCTCGCGCAATGGAAGAAGGAAGGAGAGAGCGAATGAACCGCCGCGTCGGCCTCCTCGTGGGCCGGGAGCGCACGTTCCCGGACGCCCTGATCGCCGCGGTCGCGCGGCGGGGCGCCGGCGTCGTCGCCGAGTACGCCGTCGTCGACGTGACCTCGATCGACCGGCCCCCGCCCTATGACGTGCTGGTCGACCGCATCTCCCACGAGGTCACCTGCTATCAGCCCGTGCTCAAGCTCGCCGCGCTCGCCGGCGCTCACGTCATCAACAACCCGTTCTGGCGCATCGCCGACGACAAGCTCTTCAACACCGCGCTCGCGTCCCGGCTGGGCGTCGCCGTGCCGCGGACGTACGTGCTCCCGTCGAAGTCTTACGGCGACGACGTCTCGTCGGAGACGCTGCGGAACCTGCGCTACCCGCTCGACTGGCAGCGCCTCGTCGACGAGCTCGGCTTCCCGATGTTCGTGAAGCCGCACTGGGGCGGCGGCTGGCGCGACGTGCACAAGGTCGAGACGCTCGACGAGCTCTTCGCCGTCTACGACCGGACCGGCAGGCTCACCATGATCGCCCAGCAGGCGATCCGGTGGACGCAGTACGTCCGCTGCGTCGTGATCGGCAAGGAGCACGTCCTGCCCGCGCTCTGGGACCCGCGCCTGTCGCATTTCGAGCGCTACGTCGGCGCCGCCCGCACGATGCCCCCGCTGTCGCCGGAGCTCGAGGCGCGCGTCGCCGACGAGAGCCGGCGCCTCTGCCGCGCCCTCGGCTACGACATGAACACCGTCGAGCTCGCCGTGGCGGACGGCGTCCCGTACGCCATCGACTTCATGAACTCCGCCCCCGACTTCGATATCTCCTCTCTCGGGGATGCCCATTTCTCCTGGGTCGTCGAGCGGATGGCCGATCTCGTCGTCGATCTCGCGCGCTCCGGCCCCGCGCCCGCGGTGCACCGCTGGGATGCGCTGCTCGGCGGCCGCGCGCGCGGCTAGGCAGACAGGCCAGGCGCGGGGTGGGCACGGCGCGCGCGGGGTGGGCGGGGCGCGGGTCAGGGAGAGAGGAGGGAGAGGGCGGGACACGACCCCCGCGGGCCGCGGCGCACGTCGCGGCCCTCCGGTCCGCCACCCATCGGGACGCTGTTCCGCCAGCGCGAACGATGCTATCCCGCTCGTGTGCGGGATCCGTACGATGTACTCGGCGTCGGCAGGTCGGCGACGCAGGAAGAGATCAAGAGCGCGTTCCGGCGGCTCGCCGCGCAGCACCATCCGGACAAGAACCCCGGCGACGACGGCGCGCAGCAGCGCTTCAAGGAGCTCAACGCCGCGTATCAGATCCTGAGCGATCCGCAGAAGCGCGCGGCGTTCGATCGCTTCGGCCCGGTCGCCTTCGGCGGCGGGGGCGGCGGTCCGGGCGGGGGGTTCCAGGGCGCCCCGTTCGACATCAATGATCTGAACTTGGACGCCATCTTCGGAGATCTGCTGGGCGCGCTCGGCATCAAGGTCGGCGATCGCGGCACGCTCCAGAAGGAGGTCAAGATCTCCTTCGAGGAGGCCGCGTTCGGCTGCACCAAGGACGTCACGTACGAGCGGATCGAGCCCTGCGGTGATTGCAGCGGGACGGGCGCGGCCCCGGGCTCGAAGCCGGACCGGTGCGCCCAGTGCAACGGCCGCGGCCGCGTCCGCCTGCAGCAGGGCGTCCTGCCGATCGCGATCGAGCGGCCGTGCTCCCGCTGCCGCGGCACCGGGCAGATCGTCACGGACCCGTGCCGCACCTGCCGCGGCGCGGGCCTCGTCGCGCGCGAGCGCACGATCGAGGTGAGCATCCCCGCGGGCATCGAGAACGGCGCCACGCGCCTCGTCGAGCGCGGCGGCAACTCCCCGCGCGCCGATCGCGCGGCGGGCGATCTGGAGCTCACCATCCGCGTCATGCCGCACGAGCTCTTCCGGCGCGTCGGCGACGACATCGTGTGCGCGATGCCGATCAGCTTCGCGCAGGCCGCGCTCGGCGGCGAGCTCGAGGTGCCGACCCTCGACGGGCGCGGCAAGCTCCGCATCCCGCCGGGCACCCAGCCCGGCGCCGTGCTGCGCGTCCGGGGCAAGGGGATCCCGCGGCGGGTCGTGGGCGGCCGCGGAGATCAGCTCGTGGAGGTGACCGTCGAGGTCCCCACGCAGCTCACTCAGACCCAGAAGGACCTCATCGCCCAGCTCGCCCGCGAGCTCGGCGAGAGCGTGCAGCCGCAGCAGGCGACCTTCATGGAGAAGCTCAAGAGCCTCTTCGGCTGAGCGCGCCGCGGAAGCAGGGAGATCCCTTTGGAAGCCTCGCAGAACGAGAAGCCGAGATACATCGACGTCCTGAGCGACTCCACCGGCGAGACCGCCGAGAAGGTCGTCCGCGCCGCGCTCCTGCAGTTCCCGCAGGCGGGCGCGCAGATCCGCCTCCACACGCGCGTGCGCACCCAGGAGGTGGCGCGCCCGATCCTGGAGCGCGCGGCCCGCGAGGGCGCGCTCGTCGTCTTCACCGTGGTGAGCCCCGAGCTCCGGGAGTTCGTGTACGGCGTCACCACCGAGCTGCACGTCGAGGCGGTCGATCTCATCGGCTCGCTCATCGGCCGGCTCGCGAACTTCCTCGACCGCGAGCCCATCAACCTCCCGAGCGCGATGCTGCCTCTGAGCGAGGAGTATTTCCGGAGGATCGAGGCGGTCGAGTTCGCCGTGAAGAGCGACGACGGCAAGGAGCCGCGCAACTTCAAGAAGGCCGACCTCATCCTGCTCGGCGTCTCGCGCACCTCGAAGACGCCGCTCTCCACGCTGCTCGCCCAGCGCGGCCTGCGCGTCGCGAACCTGCCGCTCGTGCTCGGCGTACCGCCGCCGCTCGAGCTGCTCGAGGCCCCTCAGGACCGGATCATCGGCCTCATGATCGGCCTGGAGCAGCTCTGCGAGATCCGGCAGGCGCGCCTCCGCCAGCTCGGCATGCCGGCCGAGACCAACTACGCCATGCGCGAGCACGTCCGGCAGGAGCTCGACTACGCGAGCCAGCTCTTCAAGGCCCACCCCGAGTGGCCCGTCGTCGACGTGACCGGCCGCGCGATCGAGGAGACCGCGGTGATCATCCTCGAGCACCTCAAGGAGCGGGACGAGCGGGCGAAGGCGGCGCGGGCGCAGCTCGTCTGACCTCGGTTTGGCACCGCCGCCGTCAGGAGGGCCCGGGCGCGGGACGATCCGGATCGGGGAGGGGAGGGGCCGATCATGACCCCATCGTGATCGTCCGGTGTGGCCGGATCGCGCCCTGGTGACGGCGATCCCGAGGAGATCCCCATGTCTGGATTGCGGCGTCTGGCCGTCTCCCCGGCGGGCCGCCGCGGATTTCCCCTCGCCGCGTCCGCGGTATACCCTTGCCTCACTCGCATGCGGCAGGGCGCGCTCATCGCCGGGAAGTACCGCCTGAGGCGCCTGCTCGGAGAGGGAGCCAGCGGCGAGGTCTGGGCCGCCCTCAACGAGCGGACCGAGCGCGAGGTCGCGCTCAAGGTCATCGCCCGCGCCGACGCCGAGCTGCGCGAGCGCGCCCTGCGCGAGGCCCGCGCCTGCGGCCGCGTCAATCACCGCAACGTCGTCGAGATCCTCGACGCCGGCGAGACCGAGCACGGCGACCCCTTCCTCGCCATGCAGCTCCTCGAGGGCGAGACCCTCGGCGAGCGCCTCAGGCGCGAGCGCCGCCTCGCCGGCCCCTTGGCCGCCGCCATCGCGCTCGACGTCGCCCGCGGCCTCGGCGCGGCCCATGCCGCCGGCGTCGTCCACCGTGACCTCAAGCCCTCGAACATCTTCCTCCACCGCGAGCAGGACACCGGCAAGGACCTCGTCAAGGTCCTCGATTTCGGCGTCAGCAAGATGCTCCTGAGCGGCGGCCCCCCCCAGACGCGCACCGGCGACATCGTCGGCTCCCCCGCGTACATGAGCCCCGAGCAGGCCCGCGCCGACCGCGCCCTCGACCACCGCACCGACCTCTGGTCCCTCGGCGTCGTCCTCTTCGAGGTGCTCACCGGCGAGCGCCCGTTCCCCAGCAAGAACATCACCGTCGTCAGCGAGATCGTCAGCGCCCCTATCCCCCCTGTCGCCGCCCTGGTCCCCGACGTCGACCCGCGCCTCGCCTCCATCGTCGCGCGCTGCCTCGAGCGGGATCGCGACCGCCGCATCCAGACCGCGCAGGAGGTCGCCGCCCTCCTCCTCCCCCTCGCCGCGGCCGAGGACGTGCGCGCCACCGGCGACCGCTGGCAGCGCCCCCCGGGGTCCTCCTGCGACCTCGCGCCGCCGGCCGCCAGGCGCCGCCCGGCCGAGCGCGAGGAGGACCTCATCCCCACGCTCGCGGTCGGCGGCTCCGTCGTGCCTGCGGCTGTCGCCGCCGCGATCGCCGCGGGCAAGCGGCTGGACGATGCTCCCCCGTCCTCCAGGCCGTTCCGCCCCGTCCCGACCACGCTCGTGGATCGCTCGCGCCCCCCGCCTGGCCACCCCGCCGCCATGCCGCAGGCCGCCCGGCTCGAGTCGTCGAGCGCATTGCAGGCGCAACGCTCGCCGCTGGAATCGACCGTGCGGATGGATCCCCAGCCCGCGATGCCCGGCCCCTCCCGCGGCCCGCTGGTCACCCAGAACGACGCGGACGAGCTGAGCACGGCCCAGATGCCACCCGCCGCCGCGCGCGCCAGATTCCATCCGCCCGCCCCCCCCGCGCCGGGCGCCGCGCCCCAGCAGGACCCCCGGATGATGGCGCAGCCGCCGGGACCTCCCCCGCGCTTCGGCCTCAAGAAAGGCGACGCCACCCTCTTCCTGGTCGGCGTCACGAGCGCGCTCACCATCCTGGCCCTGGTGC
Organism: uncultured Polyangiaceae bacterium; assembly: GCA_964421485.1. Lineage (GTDB taxonomy): Bacteria > Myxococcota_A > Polyangia > Polyangiales > Polyangiaceae > CAYQYG01. Next base: position 17,184 of record CAYQYG010000069.1, read on the forward strand.
TCGCCGTCCTCGGCATCGGCCGCCTCTTCTCGGGCAAGGACGCGCCCCCCACGCCGCCCTCGGCGAGCTCCGCGTCGCACGGCGCGGCGCGCTGAGCATTCGCCGGCACCGGCCCCCATGAAAACACGATAACACGGAAATCACGGAGACCCCCCCGACGTCCTCGGCGTCTCCCCGCGCAGCTCATCATCACCCCCTCGATCTCCGACGACCTGCTCCTCCTCTCCGTAATTCATCCGCGGGCGAGTCGCCGACGCGGCGCCGCCCGTGCCGGCCGGGTCCTTCCTGGCTCGACCGGCGCGCTCGCAGCGAGCAGCGAGGCCGGCGCGAGCCGGCCGGGAGGTCTCGATGGGTATCACTCTTCATCTCGACGTGAACCGCCGCGCGATCGATCCCGCGGCCTGGGCCCATGTGTATGACGACACGGCGGGCCTCCTCCGGGCGCACCCCTCGGGCCTCCTGGCGCTCGAGCGTCGCGTCCTCTTTGGCCGCAAGATCCCGGTGTACACCGCTCATATCGAGCGCCTCTCCCGGGGCCGCCTCGCCTGGACCGTCGCCGGCGATCGCCGCTCCCTGCGCGCCGCCGAGCCCTTCCGCCTGCCGCGGCAGCTTCCGGTCCCGCCCCCCTGGTGCGAGGGCGAGCACGATTGCGACGACATCCTCTTCCGCGACCCCGTGGGCCACCTCGGCTATCCCGTGTTCGCGGCCAGGACGGACGGCGAGCCCTATCATGTCCCGCTGCTTGCGGCGGCGATGGTCATTGAGACCCGCTTCCCTGGCGCCGCGCTCGTGTGGGGAGACATGGACGAGGAGGACGTGCTCGAGGCGAAGCTCTGGGCCGAGCGGGTCCTTGGCCGCGAGATCGCGCTGCCCGTGCTGCTCGACGCCCCTGCGCTCCTCCGCCGCCTCTCGGCCCGCTGGGACGGCGAGGAGCTGCTCGACGCCTTTGTCCGTCGATATCATGGCCGCCCCGCGCACGGCCTCGCCCTGGCCTTCCATGAAATCGGCGACGCCCGCGCCGAGGCCTGGCTGCGCGCCGGCCTTCGCCGCCCCGCGCTGACCGACCCCTGGTGGCCCGGCCCTGCCGCGTTCGTCCAGGCCTGGCTCATGTCTGGCCGCGGCCTCCAGCGCCTCTGCCAGGTGGCCAGCCTCGACCTCTCCGGCCCCCGGCTTTGCCCCGCCGACCTCGTCGCGGCCATGGTCGACGCCTGGGCCCTCGTCCCCCCCGAGCTCGCTCAGCGCATCGAGCGCGCCCGCCGCGCCCCGATCATGGTCCGCGCCGACGCCCCCCTCGAGGGCGCGCTCGTCGCCGCGATGGTGATCCACGGCTGGCACCCCGGCGCCCACGTCGACCCCGTCGAATTCGAGGAGGCCCTCCTCCGCGCCTTCCCTGCCTGCGCGGCCGAGCTCTGCGCGAAGGCCCGGGCCGACAATGCCATGCTCGAGCACACCATTCGAATGCTCTGCGCCATCGTCGAGCGCGCCGACCGCACGCTCACGGATCTCGGCCCCTTCCAGGACCTCGGCGATCTCGCCGCCCTCTCGACCGCGGACGACCTCACCCCTCTTCGCCGCGCCGAGCTCACCTTGTTCGCGTGCACCCTGACCGAGCTCTGGCCGCCGGGCCTCACGGGCCGGGAGGCTGATTGCCTCGACGGCCGCGACCCCGAGGCTGCCCGCTGGCTCCTGCTCGCCGCCGCCGAGTCCCGCGACCTCGCCCTCACGGAGGAGGCCTGGGCCTGGCTCCTCCAGGAGGAGGATCCAGCCCTGCTCGCCGTGATGGCCCGCCTCGCCTGCACCGAGCCTCGCAATGACGAGGGCCTGCTCGTCATCCGGGCCTTGCTCGAGAGCCGCGTCCTCTGCGCCGAGGTCGCCCGCATGATGTCCGACGCCTCTCTCATGGCCGGGGCCCGCGCCGCCCTGCTCGAGGAAGAGCGCCGCCGCGAGCAGACCCGCCGCGCCCTCGAGGCCCGCGCCCGCGCCGCCGCCGGCCCGCACCCCTGCTGACCCCGCCTCCCGGCCCCCGCCGCCCCGCGCCCCGTGATACCCTCACTGCCCGCCCCGAGCGCGGCACGGCGGAGCCCGCACGTCCGATCGCGATTGTCACCAACAACCATTTTGACACCGAGGGCGCGCTGGCCGCCTTCGCGCTGATCTCCCGGACCCGGCGGCGCGTCACCCACATTGCTCATCCCCGTCGCCGAGGCCGGTGATTTCGACGAGCGGCCTTCCGGCGAGGTGGGCCGGTGAGATCGGCCTCCTGCTCGTTCTGGCGGGGCTGCGGGCGGGAGAGCGCCGCGCCGGCCCCGTCTCGCCTCCGTGCGACGTCGGCCGCGGCGCCGCCGGCTTGCCGGCGCCGCCGCGGCCACGCCCTGGCCGGGTTGGGGCAGCTGACCACCGCGCGAGATCCCGGCCGGGATTTCCATGATAACCTGCGACGCACCCATGGCGACCCCTTCGTTTGTGCTGCCCGGCGCCGTCCACGTCGGCGAGGATGACCGCGCGCGTCTCGTTGCCCACGTGGGACCGGCTGCGGGTTGGATGAGCCCCAGGGGGATCCTCAAGTGGTCGCGCGAGGTGTCCGTGGTCTCGCGCGACGCGCTGACCGAGGACGTCAGGCGCCGGACGAAGGCGGTGCTTCCCGAGGAGCAAGTCCCCCCTGCGCGCTTGCCCCTCACGTTCGAGGCGGCCAAGAAGACTCCGCTCATCGCGGTCGCGTCGAAGCTCGTATCGAAGCTCGTCGAGGCCGGCGTGCGTGTGCACACGGTGGGCATCGACAGCTTGACCAGCAGCTTCTTTTACATCGCCGAGGGTGGCGGCCAGGAACGGGTGCAGGTCCAGGGAGATCTCGTGGAGGCAGTCGGCGCGATGCTCGGCGATCGTGCTGACAATGCGGCGATAGAGCGCGCGATGGACGGCCTCGTGGACCGATTGCTGCGCGCGCTCTCGCACGATCGGGTCACCGAGCTTGCCATCGAGCTCGCGGCCTCGCTTCCCCGCCTTGCCGCGGACGGCAGCGGCACGCAGGGGCTCGACCTCGAGGCGTTCGAGCGCGATCTCCGGGCGCTCGTCGGGAGCTCCGAGAAGTACTCGGGCCTGCTCCAGGACGCGGCGAACAAGCTCGCCGGCGCGCCCGGCGATCGCGTCGACGTCCCGCTCTACGCCGAGGCGCGCAAGGTCTCGCAGGAACCGTTCGAGCTGACCCTCGGCGACCGCAAGATCTCTCTGCCGGCGTACGCGCGATGGGTGATGAGCGGCCCGCTCACCGATCCGGCGGCCGCCCCGCCGGCGCGGGCTGCCCAGCATGTCGAGGCGAAGCCCGTCAAGGCGAAACCAGCCGATCCCGAACCGGCTCCCGCGGTCGCGGCAGCGAAGGTGGCGCCGCCGCAGCCGTCGGAGCAGAAGCCGGCCCCGGCCAAGCCGGCCGTCGAGGCAGCGAAGGTGGCGCCGCCGCAGCCGTCGGAGCAGAAG
>CAYQYG010000069.1:20754-26464 GCA_964421485.1 uncultured Polyangiaceae bacterium
CAAGCCGGCCGTCGAGGCAGCGAAGGTGGCGCCGCCGCAGCCGTCGGAGCAGAAGGCCGTCCCGGCCAAGCCAGCCGCCGCGGCAGCGAAGGCGGCGCCGCCGCAGCCGTCGGAGCGGAAGCCCGCGACAGCCAAGCCGGCCGTCGCTGCAGCGAAGGCTGCGCCGCCGCAACCGTCGGAGCCGAAGGCGGCCCCGGCCAAGCCGGCCGTCGCTGCAGCGAAGGCTGCGCCGCCGCAGCCGTCGGAGCGGAAGCCCGCGACAGCCAAGCCGGCCGCCGCGGCAGCGGACGGTGCGCCGCGATCGAAGCCGGTTGCGCCGGCTGTGCCGGTCGCGGCCGCGCCGCCGAAACCCAGGGTCGTGGAGCGGCCACCGGCTGCCCGACCCGCCGAACCGAAACCCGCCGCCGAACCGAAACCCGAGCCCGCGCCTGCTCCCCCGCCGTCTTCCCGGATTGTACCCATGCCCGTGATCGCCGTGGGGACCCCCGGGCCGGAGGCGCCGGTTCCGCCGGCACGTGACGAGAGCAAGGCTGCGCCCGAAGTGAAGCCCGAGCCGCCGATCGAGGCGCCCGCGGCTCCCGCGCAGCCCGAGCCGGCGCCGGAGCCGGTGGCGGTGGTCAAGGCCGAGGAGACCGCGCCCGCGGCGATCCAGGCGGTGCCCGCGCGCGAACGCGAGATCGAGGCGCACCGACAGGAGGAGAGCCGCCTCTCGAACGCATCGGAGGCGGCTCTTGAGCACCCCATTCCAGTCGAGAAGAAGCGCCCGCCGGTCATCGCGCTCCTGATCGCGGGCGTGATTGCGATCGTAATCGTCGTCTACCTGGTCTTCCTGTCGAAGCCCTGACGACCCCTTGCCGGTCCCCGGCGAGCCGATCCTCCGGCCCCTCTTCCCGTCCCTTCCTCCTCGACCGTCATGGCCAGCTCGAGAGCGCGTGCGGCGGCGGCCTCCACCAGCGGCTCGAGCAGCTCCGCGGGGGACGCCTGCATCGACCACCTCGGGGGCGTCCCCAGCTGGCGCAGCAGCGCACCCGGCGATGTCGGGCGCTCCAGCTTCAGCGAGAGCGAAGGCGGCGGACCGCGCCACGCATCATAGTCCGCTGCGGAGAGCCCGTGCAGGCTCACCGCGGCGGCTTCGCGCGCCCTCTCTTCCTTGTCCTTGCCCGCCCGGCGCCCGGCCGGCGCTTCGGGCGCGGCGCCTCCGCGCGCCGCGTGCAGCGAAGCGAGCACCTCGTCGCGCGTGCGACCGCGCAGCTCGAAGAGCAGGAATGGATCCCTGTCGAACGCCTCGCCGAGCACGTAATGGGTCGCGGCCACGTGCTTGCAGGGATTCGCCGAGTCCGGGCACGAGCAAGCGGTCCGGAGATCCGCGCCGGGGTCCGGGAACAAGCTCGTGCCGGCCGAGCGGAAGGCCTCGTCGATCCCGGCCGGCATCGCGCCGCCCAGGAGCTCGGCGCTGAACTGCGCCTTCTCCGCCATGGCGGCGATCGCGGCCGCCCAGGTCGCCGGCTTGAACGGCGCGAGCCGGATGGTCACCACATAATGCCTCGGCCGCGATCCGGTCACGTGCGCCGTCACCTCCCCGGCCTTCACATCCAGATCGTGCACCCGGCCTGCCCGCGCATAGGTGCGCCCCCGCGGCAGGCGGTTGGAGTACCCGGCCCGCTGCTCCAGGGCCTCGATCCAGCGCTGTCCCCACCACGTCGTCCCGGTCTTCTTGACCTTGATCCCGCGCGCGGGCGGCGGCAGCTTCGGCGGCGGCTCGACCCACCTGTGCGAATACCCCCAGCGCCTCATCTCCGCGCCTCCTCCTCGCGCCGCGCGCGGGCGCGGGCCTGGGATCGCGCCGTCGCCCTGGGGGCCGTCGCGGCGCTCTCCTCGTCCTCGTCGTCCTCCGCCCCGACCACCGCGTCGCGGGACAGCGACACCAGCGATCGGAGCTCCTCGTCGCCGAGCTCGGTGATCCATTGCTCGCCGGCGCCCACCACCTTCGCCGCCAGATCGCGCTTCGCCTCGAGCAGGCGGTCGACCTTCTCCTCCACCGTCCCCGCGCAGATCAGCTTGTGGACCTGCACCGCGCGCGTCTGCCCGATACGATAGGCCCGATCCGTCGCCTGGTCCTCGACCGCCGGGTTCCACCAGCGGTCATAATGAAACACGTGGCTCGCTGCCGTCAGGTTGAGCCCCGTGCCCCCGGCCTTGAGCGAGAGCACGAAGACCCGCGGCCCGCGCGGCTCTTCCTGGAAGCGGCGCACCATCTTGTCGCGCGTGCGCTTCGGCGTCCCGCCGTGCAGGAACAGCGGCTCGCCGCCGAGCGCCGCGCGGAGGTGCGCCGTGAGGGCCTCGCCCATCTCGCGGTACTGCGTGAACACGAGCGCCTTGTCCCCCGCGGCGAGCGCCTCCTCCAGCATCTCCGACAGCCGCGCCAGCTTCCCCGACCGGCGCGGCAGGGGCCCCGCCTCGCCGAGGTACTGCGCCGGGTGGTTGCAGATCTGCTTCAAGGCCGTGAGCAGCGCGAGCACGAGCCCGCGCCGCGCGATCCCCTCGGCCTCCTCGATGCGGCGCATGGTCTCGTCCAGCGCCGCCTGGTACAGCGTCGCCTGCTCGCGCGTGAGCGTGCAGAACACCTTCGCCTCGTGCTTGGCCGGCAGGTCCTGGATGATGGCCGGATCGCTCTTCACCCGCCGCAGCACGAAGGGCCCCACGAGCCGGCGCAGGCGCTCCGCCGCCTCGCGCGTGCCATAGCGCTCGATGGGGATCGCGTACTCGCGCCGGAACGTCGCGAGCGGCCCGAGCACCCCCGGGCTCGCGAACTCGAGGATCGACCACAGCTCGGCGAGCCGGTTCTCGACGGGCGTCCCGGTGAGCGCGAACCGCTGCTCGCTCCGGAGGGCGCGGGCCGCGCGCGCCGTCGCCGAGGCCGAATTCTTGATGTTCTGCGCCTCGTCGAGCGCCACGGCGCCCCACTCCACCTGGGCCAGGACGTCCGCGTCCCGCCGCAGCAGACCATAGCTCGTGATCACGAGCGTCCCGGCCCGCCGCGGGATCTCCTCCGCCCGCCGCGCGCGCTCGGCGCCGTAGTGGCGCACCAGCGCGAGATCGGGGGCGAACCGGGCCGCCTCGCGCTCCCAGTTGCCGAGCACCGACGTCGGCGCCACCAGCAGCGCCGGCCGCGCGTCCCGCGGCGCCTCCTCGAGCCGCGCCAGGAGATAGGCGAGCAGCTGGACCGTCTTCCCCAGCCCCATATCGTCGGCCAGGCACCCCCCGAGCCCGAGCCCCGCCATGGTCCGGAGCCACGCGACCCCGCGCTCCTGATAGGGCCTCAGCGTCCCGCGGAGCGCCCTCGGCGCGCCCTCGGCGCGCCCGCCGCCCGCGGCCCCTCGCAATCGCTCGAGGATCTCCGCGAAGCCCCCCGCCGCGGAGACTGCGACCTGTGATCCATCCCGATCCGCCTCGCCCGCGAGCGCCCCCCGCAGCGCCTCCCGCGCCGTGATCCGGCCGCCGCCCCCGGCGATCCGCCGCCGGATCTCCGCGAGCTCCTCCGGATCCACCGCCACCCATTCCCCGCGCCACCGCACGAGCGGCGCCTTCAGCCGTGCGAGCGCCGCGAGATCGCGCGCCGACAGCGCCTCGTCGCCGAGCGCCGCCTCCCAGCCGAACTCGAGCGCCTCATCGAGCCCGAGGCGCGCCGCGCTCTGCACGACCCCGGCCACCCTCGCCCGCGACGGCGAGCCGACGCGCAGCCGGAGCCGCAGCCGCCGCTGCCCTGCGGCCGTCAGCTCCTGCGGAACGATCACCCCGAACCCCCCCTGCGACAGCGCCGGCGCGCCCTCGCACAGGAACCTCCACGCCGCGCCCGGATCGAGGCGCACCCCCTCCGGCCGCGCCTCGCCCAGGCTCTCCCCGAGCGGCGGGAACAGCCTCGAAGCGAGCCCGAGCGCCTTGAGGAGCGACTCCTGCGGCTCTCGGAACGCGCGCCCGAGCGCCGCGAGGCTGCGCCCCTTCGCCCGCCAGACGTCGCGCGCCTCCACGAGCAAGCTCGGATCGTCCGGCGATTGCAGCAGGAACCGCACCCGGAACGCCCCGTCCTCCCCCTCGGGGACCTCGAGCCGGAAGCAAGCGCGCAGCCGATCCCGCGCGCCCAGCGCCGGATCCACCCACGCCGCCAGCTCCTCGATCAGCCCCCGCTCGCCGAACCCCTGGGGCTCGAACCTGGCCCCCTCGGCGCGCAGCGCGTCCACCCACCGCTGCTCCCAGGGCAATGGCACCTGCGCCGCCGCGCCCCGCCGCGGCCGCCCTGCCGCCGGCGTCCCCTGGGCCCCCGCCCGGAGGAGCGCATCCACCGCGGCATCCAGGAATGCCCGCAGCACGACCTCCGGCGCGAGGACGTCCGTGCCGCGCTCCCCTGCCGGGACGGCGTGCGCCGAGGGGGGCATTCCCCGCGCCAGCGCCGAGACCCGGGCCGAATCCTCCGCCCCCGCGAGCGCCGCGGCCCATCGCGCCTCGGGCCCGCCGCCCTCCCGGACGACGCGCGGCGCCACGCGCTCGCGGATGATCAGGTCGAGCGCCAGCTTCCCCGCGAGGCAATAGGCGCCGATCGACGGCGGCTGCTCGGCCACGCTGTCGGCCGGCGCCGTGGCGAGGATCGAGATCGCCTCCACCGGCGAGAGCGCCCGCCCCGCCACGGTCGCGCGCCTGCCCGGCGGCACGATGAGCTCGGCCTCCGCCGGTGTCCCCACCAGGGCCAGCGATCGACCGAGCCCGGTTTGAAGATCGTCGCCCCAGAGCAAGAGGGCCCCTCGAGGCGGGATGAATACGAGCGGCACGGGTGGCGCTGTTACCACGGCGAGGCGGGAATGCCGCAGAAATAGTGCCTGCAACGCCCCGAAATTTTGTCGAAAAATAGCTCACGAGCAGTGGAAAATATACGGCTCATCCGGAATGCACCAGGAAAGCGGGCAAGCTCATCGCATACCGGCAGGAGCGGCGGCGCGAGGCGGGCAGGGCCATTCGGGCGCAGGTGGGCGAGGGGGTGTCGAGGCCCGAGCCGGCGTTCGAGAAGCCTCGCCGGCCGGATCCGGGCTCCATGCGGCGGCGATGCGCCGCTGGTCCTCGCCGAGCGCCCGGAGGTGCGCGCCGTCGTCGAACGACTGGACGGCGAGGTGCTCGACGGGATCGGGCGGCTCTGGTACCGCGGCAAGGGCAAGCCCACTCCGGAAGCGCGAGCGCTCGCCGCGGAGCAGATCGTGGTTCGCGGATGGAAGCCGGGGGAGGTGCTCGTCCACGACGATGTGCTCGGCGGCGTACGCGCCGACCTCTACAAGCTCGACGGCCGGCTGTACGAGGCGCTCGATCTGTACTGCGTCGCGCCCGGCTGCACCTGCGGCGAGGTCATCGTCGATGTCGCGACGGTCATGCCGCGGGGCGGGCCGCCCCTGGGGCACGTGGTCGTCGAGCGGTCCGGCGCAGCGCGGCTCGAGCCGCGAGGCAACGGGCGCGAGCGGCTCGAGCAGGTCTGGACTGCGTTTCAGAAGCGACACCCGAGCTACCGCGCGCGCCTCGCGCGCCGGGGCGCGGCGATGAAGGAGATCGCCGCTCGCATCGTGCCGGGCGCGCCGCCGCGGGCCGAGGCCAAGCCCAAGATCGGGCGGAACGATGCATGCCCCTGCGGCTCGGGCAAGAAGTACAAGAAGTGTTGCGGGGCCGCGTAGGA
>CAYQYG010000070.1:0-6419 GCA_964421485.1 uncultured Polyangiaceae bacterium
CGCGTCGGGCGCCTGCGGGGCCGCAGGGGCCGGCTGGGCCGAGGCGGGCGGGCCCGCGAACGCGAGCCCCACGGCCGCGACGCACGCGACCACGGCCACCCAGCCGGGCAGTCGGCAGGGCCGACCGCCGATGAGGGGGCTGTGCCCCCTGCGCGCCCCTCGGGGTTTGGGGCGGAGGGCGGCTCCACATGGGGGCGCGACCCGGAGCCCCATCGTCCGGCAGCGGGCGCTACCCCGGAGAGGGTCGAGTCGCGCGTGCGCGGCGCTCACTTCGACACCCGCAGGTTGAGGAGGGCGACCACGCGGAAGCGCTGGCCCACGAGCCGGTTCATGTCGTGCTCCCACTCGAGCTTCAGATCGACGATCTCCCCGGGCCTGTACCCCGCCCCGAGCACGTAGCCGAACGAGGTCGCGTCCCGATCGGGGCGCAGCGGATCCGCCCAGTCGTAGAGCGACGCGCGCGCCCCGAGCGCGTAGCGCCCGCCGTCGAGCCGCTTCTCGCCGTACAGATCCCCGCCCGTGCGCCGACCGCGCTCGCCTGTCTGCAGCATCCCGCGCAGCCCGACGTCCCCGGTCCGGAACCGGCAGCGCCCCGCGAGGTTCGCGAGCGCGTCGATGGACATCGTCGAGGCCAGGTTCGCCTCGTCGCGCGTGTACGGCGAGATCGCCTCGGTCGTCGGGTCGAGCTCCGCGACCCCGGCGCAGCCCTCCGGCAACCCTGCGGCCCGGCACTCGCCCGCGCTGAACGTGTCGGGATCCCCGTCCGTGCTCCAGGCCCGCACGCCGCCCGACGCCGCCACGTCGAGCGCCCGCGTGACGTCGACGGCCACGCGCCCCGTGAGCGTCGACACCGGCGCGTGCGTGAACCAGTTCCAGATCGAGTCGCCGTCGAACGTCGGGACGAAGTAGTCCGCGTCCGCGCCGGCGGTCACGCGCTCGCCGAGATACGCCTCGAGCCCGCCGTAGAACGAGCCGATGAGCTGGTTGTACAGGTCGTACGTGAAGCCGCCCTTGAGCCCGCCGAGGTCCGACTCGTTCGCCTCCAGCGCGTACCCGAGCCGGTCCTGCGAGAGCCGCATGCCGTCGGTCGTCCGGTACCCGCCGCCCGGATCCGGGAACTGCTGCGTGATCGACGTCCCCAGGTTGTACACGCGCCTGTACGAGAACCGCCCGTGCACGAAGCTCGGCCCGTTGCTCTCCACCGCGAAGCCGAACGCCGGCGCCGGCTGCGTGTACTGGTACGAGGGGTAGTCGACGACGCTCGGCTGATCGTCGCCCGGCCCGAAGCCCGAGTGGCTCCCCCTCCAGACGCCCTGCCGCTCGTACCGTGACGTCGAGAGCGGCAGCCCGCCGCGTTGCTCGAAGCCGCCGTACATCTCCACCTGCACGAAGTACGGCGTCGTCAGGCGCACGAGGCCGCCGTCGAACGACCACCACCCGAGCACGTCGGTCACGTACTGCCGGCCGAGCTTGAACCCGAGCCACCCGCGCGCGAGGTTCCTCCCCTCGACGTACGCGTACATGAGATCGACCGGCGCCTCCTCCAGCCCCGGCACGAACCGCGCGCCGCGCCCGGCCACGTAGTTGGTCTCGCCGCCCGCCTCACTGCCCTCGAGGTGCGAGCTCAGCCCGAAGTCCGCGTCGAGCCGCAGCCGCGCCACGACGGAGTACTGCGCCTCGCCCGGCGTGTACGCGCCCTGCAGGTTGTAGACCCCGAACGCCAGCGTCTGCATGAGCCTGCGCCGCTCGAGGATCGTGTCGCCCCACGGGCTCGCGACCTCGTAAGCCTGCGTGGCCGTGCTCGACTCGACCTCGAAGTCCGCCGCGAGCGCGCCGCGCGCCGCGAGCCCGCCGCAGGCCAGCCCGGCGAGGACCGCCGCGGCCCTCGGTCCGCCGCGGCCGATCAAGCTCGCATCCCTCTCGCGCCGGCCGGCGCGCGCGCCGCGCGCCGCGCCACCACCGCGGGCTCGCCAAGCATGCGAGGATACTCATCCACCCCCGTCGACGCTGTCAACGGGATCACGGTGAGCGCGGACGCGCGTGAGCGGCGCGACCGGCGGGCGTGAGCGGCACATCGTCGATGTGATGAGCGGCACGTCGCCGAGGTGGAGCGCGACGTGATCGAGCGTGCGTCAGCGGTAGCCGGCGCCCTTCACGATCTTGCCGTCCGGCCCGACCCCGAAGCCGTTCGTGTCGCGCAGCGCCTCCTCGGCGCTGCCGCGGAGCTCGGCGGGCACGGTCCAGCCGCGCATCATCAGCCCCTCGGCCACCTTGTTCTTCACGCGGACCGACTCCTCCGCGGCGAGCATCTTCACGAGCGCCGGCACGCTCTCCTCTTTCCCCTGCGCGAACGTCGTCTGCACCGCGTGGAAGCGCACGGTCTCGTTCACGTCCTCGAGGAACGGCTCGACCGCGAGGCGGACGTCCTCGCTCCTGAGCTCGCCGAGCGCGACGATGAGCTGCTGCTTGGGCTCGACGTTGCGCGCGTACTCGGTGTCGAAGCGCTCGAGCAGCGCGATGAGCTCCGCCTCGTACGCGTCGTCGTCGAGCAGCGCGCGCAGCACCTTGAGCGGCCAGGTGAGCGTCTCCGCCTTCTGGCAGAACTCGGTCACCGCGGGCACGACGTCCTTGCCCGCGTCCACGACGCCCTGGAACGCGAGCTCCTTCTCTTCCTGATCCGTGATCGAGGGATCGATGGAGAACGTGAACCTCTTCAGCAGCGCGGCCGCCGCCTCCGGCGTCTTCATCGCCGCGAGCACCTGGATGGCCTCCAGCCGATCGTACGTCTGGGCCCGCTTGTCCCCGGCCACCTTCGCCGGCCCGGCTACCTTCTTGTCGACCGGAGCAGCTCCGGCCGGAGGGCTGCTCTTGCGCAAGAAATCAAAAATTCCCAAGGCTACCTACCTCCAGCGGCGCGCCGCCGACGGCGCAGAGCGGCCTCCGCAACACAGCAGGGACCGCATGCCTGCGGCCCTGGCCGATCGGTTCTTGTCGGTTTGACATTCGCGCTCCGGGTCGCCTGACGGCGCACGCACCCTGAGCTCTCATAGCACCGCGCGGGGCCGCGCGCGCCGTCCGACGTCCGAGGGGGGAGGGGAGCTCAGTCCGTCTTCTTGATGTCGAGCGGGAACTGAACGCTGACGTTCACGGTCAGCATGCTGTTGAAGTGGAACTCGCGGTCCTTGTCGTCGACCGCGTTGTCCGGGAACGCCTCGTTGGGCCCGGCCCCGTGGTTGTCGAAGCCGGACGTGTTCCACGAGTACGGCAGGCCGCGCCACTCCACGCCGAAGCCGAGGAACTGGGCCGGATAGAAGTTCAGCCCGAGGCCGAAGGTCGGCGCGATGGCGACCCGGCTCTCCAGCTCGAAGCTCTCGGAGCACGGCTCGTTTCCGCTCGTCCCGCACTCCTTCCGCTCCTTCACGCCGACGAACGCAGGACCGACGAAGAAGTTCACGTCCGTGTCCACGAACAGCGACGCGAAGAGCGCCAGCTTGCCGCGGAAGGGAACGAACGAGATCTGCGGCGCCGCGACCCACTGCATCTTGCCGAGCTGGTCGTCGGCCAGGTTGCCGCGCGTGAGGCTGACCGCGGTCAGCCGGCAGGCCTTCGTGAACGGCCGGCTCGTGCACTGGCGGTCGTCGATCGCCTTCTGCTGGAGCTCGTCCGTCAGCCCGGTCGTGTACTGGAAGCCGAAGCCACCCCAGACGCCGGCGCCGAGCCAGTCCGTGAAGTGGTACGTGGCGCGCAGCCCGGGCATGATCGTGCGCTGATACTCATCGAGCAGCGTGAAGGACACCCCGGGGGCGACCTCGAAGCGGCCCTCGCGGTGGAGGCGGAGCCGGCGCACGGCCGGCGCGCCCGCGAGCGGCCCCGTGAGCTGGATCTCCTGCGCCTCCGCCGGAGAGGCCGACATCAGAAGTACAACTCCCGACAGCCCCGCGAGCACGCCGCAGAGGCTCTGGACGAATCGACGCATCATGCCTTCCCCGTCGTTGGCTGAATCATTCCTACGTTTTGCGCTCCCGTCCGCGCGTCTCCTCGCCCGCCTCACTTCGGCAGCCGGTACTCCCAGGAAAACGGAAGGAAGACCGAGAACCCGACCTGCGCCTGGACGTTGTTGGTGAAGCTCGTGCCGTCCTTGAGCCAGGTGTCCGGGTTCTGCGAGTTGGGCTTCCCGTCCGCCCCGATCCCGCTGGCGATCTCGGGGTTTTCGAGCTTGTCGAAGAAGATGTAGTCGCTGACCTCGAGCATCGCCGCGAACCAGCGGTTGAAGAAGATCCTGAGGCCCCCGCCGACGTGGAAGGCGATCTTCGGCTCGAAGTTGAACGTCCGGTTGTCGGGATCGATGACCGCGATGGGCCGCGTCGAGATCGCGCCGACCCCACCGAGGACGTAGAAGTCATAGTGGAAGATGAAGTCGCTGAAGCCGGCGAACTTGCCGTACGCGGGGACGTAGGTGAAGTTCGCGTTCGCGTTCCACTGGTACTCGGTGACGGGCTCGCCGACGCGGGCCGCGCGGCTCGTCTGGAAGTTGAAGTCCGACGCGCTGTTCAGCCCGGCGTAGAAGTTCCCGTTCACGCCGACCGCGAGGACGTTGGTGATGTACCAGTTGACCGCGAGCCCCGGCCCGGGGTGCGCGACGAACTGGTCGTTCATCGTGATGCCCCAGTACGGGTTCACCTCGAAGCGGTGGTACCGGAGCGCGTAGATCTGCTGCACCGCGTACATCTGCGGGTTCAGATCGCGGGCCGCGGCCTTGTTCATATCGATCGTCGGGCACGCCGCCGGATCGATCTTGCAGATGTCGCCGAGCCCCTCCTCGCCGCCCTCTCCGCCCGCCTCCGGCGTCTCGACCGGTTGGTCGGCCGGCTGCTCGGCGGGGGTCTCCGGCTCGTCGAGGTTGATCTCCTTCGGCTGCTCACCCTTGGCCGGCTGGCCCTTGGGTTGCTGAGCCGATGCCGTCAGCGGCACCGCGAACAGCGCAGCCGCAACGAAAAGCCCCACGCGAGCCTGGTTCATCGCCATCCCTTCCGAAGTCCGTGCGATGCGAGCATCGATCGCTCAGGTAGTACAGCTTCCTAACTAGGCGAATTCATTAAATAATTCGGCCGACTGCCAAGCCGGACGGACTATATCACGCGCAAAATCCGGGGATCAACAACCAAATCCTCCGCGCGCGACGTTCTCGTGCGTCGCGCCCGGGGCGTACGACGTTCCGGGGTCCCTCGGGGGGGCGCGAAAGGCAGAGCGAGCGCTGTCCGGCGCCTGCGCTCGCCTTCTTCCCGCGCGCCCGCGCCCGATGTTGGACCGGGGGCCCGCGCCGACGTTGGGACATGAGGACAATTTTCCGCTTGCCTTTCAGGCGTTCACGTCCTCGGCGCCCGGGCGCCCGAGCATCGCCTCGACGAACTCGTCGGCGTCGAACTCGCGCAGATCCTCGGCGCGCTCGCCGATGCCGACGTAGCGCACCGGGAGCTGGTGCTCGGCGCAGATGCCGAGGATGACGCCGCCCTTCGCGGTGCCGTCGAGCTTGGTGAGCACGATGCCGCTGATCGGCAGCGCCTCCTTGAAGAGCGCGGCCTGCTGCATCGCGTTCTGCCCGTTGGTGGCGTCGAGCACGAGCAGCGTCTCGTGCGGCGCTCCATCGAGGGCCTTGCTCATGGTGCGCGCGACCTTCTTCAGCTCCTCCATGAGGTTGGCCTTCGTGTGCAAGCGCCCGGCGGTGTCCGCGAGCACCACGTCCGCGCCGATGTCCTTCGCCCGCTGGATCGCGTCGAAGATCACCGCGCCCGGGTTCGCGCCGTCCTTCCCCCGCACGACCTCGCAGCCGACGCGCTTCCCCCACACGTTCAGCTGCTGCACCGCAGCGGCGCGGAACGTGTCACCGGCCGCGAGCACCACCGTCTTGCCCTCGGCCTTGAGCTGCGTCGCGAGCTTGCCGATCGTTGTGGTCTTGCCGACGCCGTTCACGCCGACGACCATCACCACCGTGGGGCGCGCGCTGATCTTCAGGCCGCCCGCGTCGCCGACGCGCAGGATCCGCTTGGCCTCGTCGCGGAGCGCGTCCCAGACCCGGTCCGCGTCCGCGAGCTCCTTCTTGTCGAGCGCCGCGCGGATCTCGCTGAGCAGCACCTCGGTCGTCTTCACGCCGACGTCGGAGGTGAGCAGCACCTCCTCCATCTGGCCGACGAGGCCGGGGTCGATCTCCTTCTTGGCGGTGAACAGCGCCTTCAGCCGGCCGAAGAAGCCCTCCTCCTCGCGGACCTTCGTGAGCCCCTTGCGGAGCCCCTCGACGTCGTGCTTCCGCGCGGCCACCGCCGGCTTCGGCGGGGCCGGCTTCGGCGTGGCCGGTTTCTCGGCGACGGGCTTCTCGGCGACGGGCTTCTCGGCGGGCTTCTCCGCGACGGGCTTCTCCGCCG
>CAYQYG010000070.1:6519-26207 GCA_964421485.1 uncultured Polyangiaceae bacterium
GCGACGGGCTTCTCGGCGGGCTTCTCCGCGACGGGCTTCTCCGCCGGCTTCTCGGGAGCAGGCTTCTCGGCCGGCATCGGCGGGGTCGGCTTCTCGGCGGGCTTCTCCGCGGCGGGCTTCTCCGCCGGCTTCTCGGCGGCCGGCTTCGCGGGGAGCTTCCTCTCCGGCGTCGGCTTCTTCTCCGCGGCCGGCCTCTCGGGGAGCTTCCGCCGCTCCTCCTCGGGCGCCTCGATCTCGGAGACGGGCCGCTTCCTCGTGAAGAGGTAGAACAAGATGGCCCCGATCACGACGGCGGCGACGATGATGATGAGCTTGGTGTCCACGGTGGGCGTTCTCCGGCGTGGGGGCCGACTATATGGGACGCACCCGGTACGTCAACGTGCGCCCGCCAGGTTGATGAATCGACCGATCGAAATGGCCCGCGGCGCGCATCGCGCTCCCCGAGCGGTCGGGAGCGAGATGCGGCGCACAGCGCCCCGGCGCGGGCGGGCGCCCCGTCTTGGGCCGACCCGCGGCGAGCGGGCCCCGCTCACGCGGACACCCCTCGGGGCCCGGGCCTCGGCTCCGCGGCGCGCACGTCGCGCTCCACGCGCTCGTCGACCGCCTCGGGGCCGAACGCGGCGCGCTCGATGGCCGAAGCCCACCGCTCGATCTCCCGATCCTGCACGCGCCCTGCGACGCGGCGCACGTGGCCGGGCGTCGGCTCCGGCGGCCCCTCGAACGGCGGTCCCTGGCGTCGCGACCAGCGGACGAGGCGATCGAGGATCGCGCGCCGGCGCGTCACGAGCGCCACGCCGAGCGTGCTCGGCCCGGGCAGCGCCTGCTCGTACGAGCTGTGCATCGGCGCGTGCACGACGAGCCTCGCGTCGCTGCGGTACGCGGCGTCGAGCGCGAACGCGCCCGCCTCGTCCGTGGTCGCGCGCGCGATCACGCCCGTCCCATCGAAGGCGGGGACCACGATCGAGAGCTCCGCGCCCGCGATGGGCGTGCCCTCGTGCGCGTCGGTGACCACGCCGCGCCAGCCGATCGCGCCCTCGCTCGTGCCGACCACGCGCACCCCGGCGCGCCCGGAGGGCGGCGCCGCCTTCACCTCGGCGTCGGCGAGCGCGGGCTTCGGCGCGCGACGCCAGCCCCCGAGCACCCAGCCCGCGATCGCGAGCACGAGCGCGCCGAGCGCGACCTGGCGCCACACGCCGGGGCCGGCCACCGGCACCTCGACGGCGAGCTCGGGGCCGGGCCGCCACCACGGCGACGCAGGCACGTAGCGCAGCGCGACGGGGACGCGCCCCTCCCTCTCCGCCGCGAACGCCGCGACGACGCGGGCCCTCCCCTGCGACACCGTGCCCGCGCCGACGCTCTCACCGGCGCGGAGCGCCTCCACCACGCCGCCGTCGACCGGGCCGCGCGCCGAGGTGACGTCGACGTCGATCGCGACGCCGTCCTCCGCGTCCGCGGGCTCGATCGGGTGCGCGAGCGCGAGGGTGACCTGGGCGCGCCGCACGACGGGCTGCCCGGCCGTCGCCTTCGCGAGCGCGGCGCTCCCGTCGAAGCGCGCGCGGAGCTCCCCCTGACCGGGCCCCGCGAGGCTCGCGGTCTTCACCTCGAAGCGCGCGCGCCCGTCGCCGCCCGTGGTCGCCTCTCCGAGCCTCGCGCCGCGCTCGTCGTCGAGCGCCACCGTGAGCCCCTCGCGCTGCGCGGCGAGGCCGATGGCGGGCCGGCCGGCGTCGCTCCGCTCGATCCGGAGCGCGACGGTGACGGTCGCCGCCTCGCGATCGAGATCGATCACGTCGAGCGCCGGATCGAACCGGATGACCACCGGCGACAGCCCCGACTCCATCGCGTCCACGGCGATGCGCGCCTGCGCCGACTCGTAGTTCTTCGTGCCCGGGAACCGCACGCGCAGCGCCGCCCCGCGCTCGAGCGCGCCCCGCCCCTCGACGCAGAAGCCGCCCCGCCCGTCGGTCTCGAAGGCATAGCCCTCCGGCGTGACGCGCACGCGCTCGCGCGACGGCGCGCAGCGCGCGGCCGGAGGCAGGTCCTTGCGCGGCGCCTCCCCCGACACGATCTGCATGGAGAGAGGCGCGTCCGCGATCGGCACGCCCGCGTCATCGACGAGAACGCCGCGCACCGCGAAGCCGTCCGGCCGCGCCCACGCGCTCCCCTCGATCTGTGCGCTCCCGCGCACGTGGATGCGGACCGGCGCCGCCTGCTGCGCCGCGGCGCGCCCCGAGGCGACGAGCGCGCCGGCCGCGACGAGCGCGCCGGCGAGGCGGCGCGACGCCGCTCGTGTCCTCGACGTCATGGTCGGCATTATTCGCCATGCGGGCGCGGACGGGGAAGCGCCGAAGGTGCGGCCCACCCGGGCGGAGGCGATCCGGGGTTCGGGGCGCAGGGCGCGCCACGTGGAGCGCGACCCGGAGCCCCGAGTGTCAAACCGCGCCTGGGCGCAGGGCGCGTCGCGTGGAGCGCGATCCGTGCCCCGGATGTCAACCAGCGTCCGGGTGGTCTCGACCCCCACATCTACAGGCGTTGAAGCGCGCTCGGGGGCTCACGTCCAACCGGCCTCTGCGGCGCGGCCCGGGGCCCGCGGCCGCGGCGGCGGCGGCGGCGAACGCGGCGGGAACCGACCGGCCCTGACCGGAATCGAGGAAATCGGGCTGGAACCGATGGAGCAGGCGGATGCAAGAGAGTGCGAGCGTGTGCGCATGGATTTTTCCGGTCTGTCGCGTGGTTCGAGGCATCACCGGCGCGCCGCGCTCGTGTATCGTTGAGCCTCGCATGCGTGCCCTCTCCCACGCGCTCGTGGTGCTGCTCGCGGCCCTGGTGCTCGCCCTGCTCCCGTCGGTCGCGAGGGCCGACGCGCGGACCGGCAAGCTGGTCGAACAGCTCAAGAAGAATGAAGACTACCGCGTGCGCACCCAGGCGGCGCTCGCGCTCGGCGCCACGGGCGACGAGGCCGCGGTCAAGCCGCTCTGCGACGCGCTCGGCGACAGCAACGTCGCGGTGAAGGTCGCCGCCGCCGCCGCGCTCGGGAAGCTCAACAAGCCGTCCGGCGTCCCGTGCCTGCAGAAGGCGGAGTCGAAGGAGAGCGACGCCTCGGTCAAGTCGCAGATCCAGAAATCGATCGCGTCGCTCAAGGGCGGCGGCGTGGCCGCGCCGCCCCCGCCGGGACCGGACACGAAGTACTACGTCGCGCTCGAGATCTCGAACAAGAGCGGGCGCCCCGAGGCAGAGATCGAGCCGATGATCCGCGCGGCCCTCCAGGCGAAGATCCTCTCGAAGACCGGCTACGCGGTCGCGCCCAAGGGCGAGACGGTCGCGCAGGGGACGAAGATCGTGAACGGCAAGAAGCTGAAGGGCTTCTATCTGATCGCGACCGTCGAGAAGCCGATCTACCAGGGCGGCAACCTCACGCAGGTCGTGCGCGTCAGCATGTGGACGTACCCCTCGAAGGCGCTCCAGGGTGAGTTCGCGCCGAAGCTCACGCAGAGCGGCACGCCGACAACGGACACGCAGAGCGAGAACGTCCTCATGAAGATGTGCGTCGAGAACGCCGTCGAGACGTTCCACAAGGTCGTGGCTTCGCTGTGATCCGATCGCCTCGAGCGCCGCGGGCCTGTGCCTGCGGCCTGCACTCCGCGCGTGGACGTTCACCGCGCCATCCCGTACGCTGGTCTCCATCTCCGATGAGGGCGGGACAGCGCGCCCTCGCACCCTCGAGGATCCCATGAGTGACGCGTCCAGCACCGCGCAGCAGCCCTCCGCATCGGAGGCGAGGGCGCGCTACCAGCGCAGCGCCAAGAACTACCTTCTCGATCCGCGCTTCCAGCTCAAGTACACCGGCTTCCTGGTCGGCATCGCCGCCGTGCTCTCGGTCGCGCTCGGCCTCCTCCTGTGGAACACGAGCAACAAGGTGCTCCAGCAGAGCCAGCAGGCGGTGCAGCAAGGGCAGCTCACCGTCCGCCAGGGCCAGGAGACGGTCAAGCGCGGTCAGGAGGTCCTCGTCCAGAGCCGCCGCGTCAGCCAGGTCGTCGCGATGAACATCGCGAAGGAGTACAAGGACGACCCGGAGCTCGCGAAGACCTTCGGCGAGGCCGCGCAGCGCGACGAGGACAAGCTCAAGCAGGAGCAGGAGCGGCTCGAGCGCGACGCCGCGAGCCTGGAGCAGCGCGCGCGGGACCTCGAGCAGCAGGCGGCCGACATCGCGCAGCAGCAGGCGACGACGCTGCGCGTGCTCGTCGGGATCCTCGCCGCGCTGGTGATCGGCGTCGGCGCGGCCGGCATCGTCTTCACGCACAAGATCGCGGGGCCGATCTTCAAGATGAAGCGGCTCCTCCGGCAGGTCGGCGAGGGCAAGCTGGTCGTGCGCGAGCGCCTGCGCAGGGGCGACGAGCTGAAGCACTTCTTCGAGACGTTCGAGAAGATGGTCGACGACCTCCGCGCGCGACAGGAGGCGGAGATCGCGAGGGTCGACGAGATCCTCGCGAAGATCGAGGCCTCGCCGGGCGAGCCCTCACCCGCCAGCGTCGAGCTCCTCAAGAAGCTCCGCAGCGAGCTGCGCGACCAGATCGAGGCGTAGCGCGCCGCGCCTCGAGGTGCTCACGGCGAGGCTCACAGCGCAGCCTTGACGTGCTCGACGACGGCCTCGCCGTCCGGCAGGAACGTCACCGCCGCCGCGTCGAACCGCATCCGCTCCACGCCCGCCACCCTGGAGAACCGAGCGCGCCAGAGGCGCTCGCCGGCGCGGCGCACGAGCATGCGCTTGCGCGCGTCGATGCTGTCGAGCCCGCGCAGGTACGAGCCCTCCCCGCGCGTCCGCACCTCGACGATCGCGATCACGGGGCCGTCGCGCGCGACGACGTCGATCTCCAGCCGCCCGACCCGCACGTTCATGCCGAGGATCTCGAGCCCCTGCGCCGCGAGGTAGGCGGCCACCGCCGCCTCCGCGCGCGCGCCGCGCTCCTTGCGCGCGGCGACCTCCGCGCGGAAGGCGGCGCTGCCCGCCGGCCTGCGAGGATCCGCCGGCGAGGTCTCCGGGGTGGCGTTGACGTGGGGATCGGAGTTCGGTTCGTCGCCCGCCGGGCGGCGAGCGGTGCGCGCGCCTGGTCTCGCCCGCGCGCGTCCCATCACGGCGGGCCTAGATGCCGTTGCCCTTGCACTGCTTGGAGTCGTAGTAGCCGTTGACGACGCCGCAGGCCTGCTCGTTCACGAACTGCGTGCCCGCCTTGATGCAGTACTTCCCGGTGATCTGCTTGTCGCCGAGGCCGACGTCCTTGCGGATCTCCGAGCACTCGAAGCCGTCGGGGCATTCGCAGAAGTTGAAGTCCGGATCGTCCGGCTCGCCGTCGGCGACGCCGCAGCGGCACGAGCAGTACACGGCCTTGTCCGCGTCCCGGTTCGAGTTGCCGGCGCACTGGCCGCAGACCGACGAGACCACGGGCGTGTCCGTGCCGGGGACGCAGCAGGCCTTCCCCTCGTTCTCGGCGGCGTCGACGCCGGCCCGCTGGCAGCCGTCCGTCTCGTCGTGGCAGACGTACGCCTTGCACAGCCTCTCCGCGCTGCAGAACCAGGTGCCGTCGAGCGGGCAATCGGTCGCCGACGCGCACTCGCAGTACCGGCCCTCCCGGTTGCAGGTACGGCCGCCGCACTGCACGCTCCCGTTGCCCTCGCTGTCCGGATCGCACTCGGGGGCGAACGTCGCCGACTCCACGCACTTCTGACCCTGCCCGCAGGTCGTCGCGTCGTCCAGGCCGTTGCAGGCCTGACGCGGGCCCTGCCCGAGCGGGCAGCTCACGCGCCCCTGGAAGTGGTTCACCAGGCAGATGCGCGTCTGGCACTGGAACGAGCGCGACTCGATGTTCTCCTCCGTCACCTTGAAGCCGGCGAAGCGCGCGTCGTACTCGTCCTCGGGGGTGCATGGATCCCCCACGCCGCCGCTTGCGCAGGCGACGGGGAGGCTTCCGACGACGATCACGCTGAGGAGACCGAGAAGGCCGGACACAATCGAACGGGTCATCAGAACGTGCTCCTTCGGCGGCGGTTCGCGCCCGCACATCGAGCGGGCGCGCAGGCGAGACGCGATGGACGCGCAACCCTGAGGATTCAAAGGCGCAATGTCAGCCGTGGGGACGCTAATCGAAGCGCGGCCGCACCGTCAACACCCGGATGCTCCACCCGTCGTCGTCGTGCCGCGGCGGTGGGCGTCCACTCGATCACGGAGGCGCCGGCAGGCGTGCGGATCGAGTCGACATGGAAATCGGGTTGACACGGAAGAGGAAGTGCCCCGCGTCCTCCAGAGCTTCGACACGCAGCTCGGCCGATCCGTTGATGGTGGGGAAATTCAGGCGCGCCGGAGGACTCCGTGGCCGCGGCCGCCGTCCCGCGCCGGCGGAGCCCCAAGCGCCGGAAACGCTCCCGTGTCCGAAACGCGGTGCATGTGGCAGGGATGCGCCGGCACGGCTTGACAAGCCGAGCGGCACGTTACTACCATCCCCCGCCACGCGTAAGTATCCGCTGATTCTCATTGGATTTTTTGCTCCGAACGAAGGCGCCCCCGAGGTTCACGGCGCGCGAACCGCACGTGCGGGGGGCGCAGTAGGGGCTGCTGGGGCCAGGATCTTTACGTCGCCGAAAGCGAGGAACTGACGATGCGGAACCGGCTGGCGAGTATCTGCCTTGTGGCTTCTGCCCTCCTGCTGTCCCCGGCGCTGGGGCAAGCGCAGACGAAGGGGGCACCTGCGGCCGCGAAGAAGGCGGGCCCCGAGAAGTCGGACAAGAAGTCCGACAAGAAGGATGAGAAGCCGCAGGAGATCAACCTCGACGAGGACGCCGCCGAGGAGGGGCCGGTGACCGCGGGGCAGATGACCGAGGAGGCCGCGCAGGGCAAGCGCCTCTTCGACGCGGAGCGCTGGAGCGAGGCCGCGCTCGTCCTGAAGCGCGTGGTCGACGGCGACACCGGCGACGACGAGGGCAACAAGCAGATCGCGCAGTACCACCTCGCGATCGCGCTCTACCGGCTGCAGTTCTACCAGGCGAGCTACGCGATCTTCTCCCAGATCGCCGACAAGCCGAACCACCTCAAGTTCAACGAGACGCTGCTCTGGCTCTCGAAGCTCGCCACGCAGCTCCCGGAGCCGGCGGACATCATCGAGCGCGTCGGCAAGTACAAGGGCGACCAGGTCGCGCGCTTCAACAACCCGCAGCAGCGCGATCTCTACTGGCAGCTCAACTACATGCTGGGCCGCTACAAGTACCGGAACCGGAACTACGAGGAGGCGATCAGCCTCTTCGAGCACGTCGACAAGAAGAGCAAGTACTTCGTCCAGTCGCAGTTCTTCAGCGGCATCTCGTACGTGCAGCTCCGCAAGTCGGTCCCGGCTGTCAAGTCCTTCCAGCGGATCGTCCAGGCGATCGACGAGGGCGTCGAGGGCGTCGAGGACGAGCAGCGCATGCGCGACCTCGCGTTCCTCTCGATGGCGCGGACCTACTACTCCGCGTCCGTGCGGCTCGACGACAACAACGTCCCGACGATCGACGCGGCGAAGCTCTCGGCCGCGGTGAAGTACTGGAACCGCGTCGACGTCGCGAGCGAGTACTGGCTCGACGGCCTCTTCGAGCAGTCGTGGGCGTACTTCATGGCCGGCGACTACCCGCACGCGCTCGGCAACATCCACACGATCGAGGCGCCGTACTTCCCGAACTCGTTCTACCCCGAGGCGGACATCCTCAAGGCGGTCATCTCGTTCACGATCTGCCAGTACGAGGACGCGACCACGATCGTCGCGCGGATGAAGAAGAAGTACGAGCCCATCAAGAAGGAGCTCGAGGCCATCCTGAACCGCTTCAAGGGCGAGGGCAGCGAGGAGCAGTTCTTCCAGTTCCTGAAGGACGTGCGCGCCGGCAAGGCGAACCTCTCGCCGACGATCCGGCCGATCGTCGAGAACGCGCTCTCGGATCGCCAGCTCCTCCGCAACCTCGACTACGTGCGCGTGCTCGACGAGGAGGACGGCCGCTTCAAGAAGGCGCCGGCGAGCTTCCGCGACTCGCCGGTCGGCAGCGACGTCACCGACGCGCTTGACTTCGCGCGGAACCTGGCGATCCGGAACGCCGGCACGCTCGCCCGCGAGCGCTACCAGCGGAACCTCGACGAGCTCAACGAGCACCTGCGCGACGCTTCGAAGATCCTGATCGACATCACGGCGGCGGAGCGCAACAAGCTCGACCAGCAGGTCGTCAGCGGACAGCTCTCGAAGGAGGAGGCGCTCACGTACGGCGTCGTGCAGCCTGACGACGAGCACGTGCTCTGGCCGTTCGACGGCGAATACTGGCGCGACGAGCTCGGCTTCTACCGGCAGGTCGTGACCTCGAAGTGCGCGAACAAATAGGTCGTGATGGAGAGGCCCCGCGGCGCTCCGGGGGGCGGCAGCGCTTCCTCACGGTGGTCCGTGGCAAAGGGACGGAGATGGAGATGAAGCAGTCGAACTTGGGAGTCCTGCGTGCGCTGCGCGCGGCCGCAGGGGCGGTGGCGGTCGCCGCGTGCGCGATCGCCTCGAGCCCCGCATCGGCGGCCGACGCGTGCATCTCGCAGGCGGCGAAGGACGCGATCGCTGCCTGCCCGGGCGGCAAGCTCCAGGTGAGCATGGGGAAGAAGCCCCAGGTGAGCTTCAAGTCCGCTCCGACAGGTGTCAACCTGAAGAAGCGCGACGATCAGACGAAGCCGACCAACCCGACGGAGTCGCAGGCGTCGGCCCAGCGCGACGAGCGCCGGAACCGCCTGGCGCCGAAGGTGCGGAGCCTGCTCGTCACGGAGATCCAGGGCCTGGAGAGCCTCTTCGCGTCGACGCCGAAGAACGCGCCGGACCGGCCGAAGCTGATGCGGCGCCTCGCCGAGGGCTACGTCGAGCTCGAGTCGGCGGCGTTCCGCGACAAGACCGAGTCCGGCATGAAGGCCGACGAGGCCAAGCGGAAGAACCCCAAGGCGGTCGCGGGCCTCAAGGCCGAGGCGGTGAAGGCCGAGAAGATCATGGTCGCCGCCCGGCAGGCCGCGATCAAGTACTACACCCTGCTCAAGTCGCAGTACCCGAAGTGGTGCCAGTCCACGAACGCGTCGGACCCCGCGAAGAGCACCGGTTGCACGGACGAGGTCCTCTACTACCTCGCGTACGAGTACGAGCAGGCCCAGCAGCTCGATCAGGCGCGCAAGGTCTACTTCGAGCTGATCCAGAACTGGCCTCAGTCGAAGTTCATCCCGAATGCCTACCTGGCCTTCGGCGAGCTCTTCTTCAACGAGGCGCAGGGCGATCCTTCGAAGTGGGAGCTCGCGGAGAAATCGTATCTCGAGGTCATCAAGTACCCTGCTCCGGACAACAAGGTCTGGGGCTACGCTCACTACAAGCTCGGGTACGTCTACTGGAACAAGGGCGATTTCGCCCGCGCGATGAGCGAGTTCAAGAAGACGATCGAATACGGCCAGCAGTACTCGCAGCTCCCGAACGCCGCGCAGCTCGCCGTCTCGGCGCGCCGCGACCTGATCCCTGTCTATGCGCTCTCGGGTGATCCGAAGAAGGCCCATGACTTCTTCCGTCCGCTGAGCGGCGACTCGCCCGGCGGCACCGAGAAGACGTTCAAGATGCTCGACGATCTCGGGCAGAACTACCTCGACACCGGCCACTACAAGGAGGGTATCGAGCTCTACCAGGACCTGATGAACCGGGATCGCGGCCCGAAGTACTGCGTCTATCAGGGCCACATCACCGAGGCGACGCTCGCCATGAAGTCCGGCAACAAGGACATGATCATGGGCGAGCTCGGCCGGCAGCTCGAGGTCCACAACAAGTATCAGGGCGAGGGCCACCCGGGCGACCACAAGCTCAAGTGCTCCAACATCACCGCGGGCCTCCTGACGGAGACGGCGATGGCGTGGCACCTCGAGGCGGTCGGCTCCGGCGGCGTGCGCGGCACGGGCGACAAGAAGACCATGCAGCTCGCCGCGCAGCTCTACGACAAGGTCGTCACGAACTTCAAGCAGGAGCAGTTCGCGAAGTTCGAGTTCCCCCGCATCATCAAGGAGGACTGGCCTAACATCTTCAAGATCAAGTACGCGATGGCCGACCTCCTGTATTTCCAGAAGGACTGGGCCAAGTGCGGGCCCGCCTTCGATTCGGTCGTCGCCGAGGATCCGAACGGGCCGCAGGCGGCCGAGGCCGCGTACGCGTCGGTGCTCTGCTACCAGAACATCTACCTCGAGACGCACAAGGACGGCTCCGACAAGAAGGGCAGCGGGAACCTGCCCTCGTCGGCCAGCGGCAAGAGCGACAAGGACAAGAAGGCGGCCGAGAAGGCGAAGTTCCTCCCCAAGAACTTCAGCGACAACCAGAAGGGGATGATCACCGCCTTCAACCGCTACGTCTGCTACATCAAGCCCTCCGCGACGGACAAGGAGGCTCAGGAGCAGTACGTCGAGGTCAAGTACGCGCGCGGCCGCACCTACTTCGAGGCGCAGCACTGGGAGGAGGCGGCGCTCGCGTTCCGCGACGTCGCGCTGAACCACGCGGACAAGGACGTCGGCATCTACGCCTCTCAGCTCTACCTCGAGTCGCTGAACGTGCTCGGCGCGAACATGGATCCTCCCCGGCCGTCCTGCTACGACGACATGGCGGAGGACGTGCCCAGGTTCATCGAGCTGTACTGCAAGGGCGGCAAGGAGAAGGACAACGCCGAGCAGTGCGGGATCCTCATCCGCATCCAGCGCGACATCGAGCGGCTCCGCGCGGAGAAGCTCGTCGAGGCGGCGGACAAGATGGGCGGTCCGGAAGCGCTGAAGAGCTACGAGAAGGCCGCCGTCGCCTACATGGACATGTGGAAGAAGTACGGCGAGGCCGCCTGCGAGGCCAAGCAGCCGGCCTGTGATCGCGCGGAGGAGGTCCTCTACAACGCGGCGAAGGCGTTCCAGGCGGCCCGTCTGATCGCCAAGTCGATCGCGGCGCGCCGGATCCTGATCGACCCGAAGTACAACCTCCACAACACCGAGCTCGCGAAGAAGTCCATCTACGAGATCGGCGGTAACTACCAGGCGATCGCGGTCTACGACGAGGCGGCGAACTGGTACGAGAAGTTCGCGCGCGAGAACCCGAAGATGGAAAAGGCGCCCGAGGCGCTCCAGGACGCGGTCGTGCTCCGGCTCGGTCTCGGCCAGGAGGATCAGGCGATCAAGGACGCCGACCTCTTCAACAAGAACTACGGGCAGGCGAAGCCGGCGCAGACGGCTCAGATCGCGTTCGCGATCGGAGCCCACTACCTCGACAAGGAGGACTGGGAGCAGGCCCGGAAGCGCCTCAGCGCCGCCATGTCGCAGATCGATCGGAACGCGACCTTCGACGTGCAGGTGCAGGCGCACGCGATGCTCGGCCGCGTGTTCACGCGGCTCAACAGCGGCTCCCAGGCGAGCGTCGAGTACGGCAAGGTCCGCGGCTACTGGAAGGACCCGGCGGCGGCGCGCAAGAAGGTCGACGCGGTCGGCGGCGACGACGGCGAGAAGATGCGCCGGCTCGGCAAGGTGCTGACCGCGGTCGGCGAGGCTTACTTCCACTTCGCCGAGCAGAAGCGGAAAGAGGTCGAGAAGATCCGCTTCCCCGAGTACAAGGGCGCCGGCACCCGCGATGACGTGCTCAAGCACGTGAAGACCAAGGTCGGCGACTGGGTGAAGAAGAAGCGCGCCGCGATCGAGGAGACCGAGAAGGAGTACCTCAAGGTCGTCAACCTCGAGCCCGAGCCGCCGCCGCGCTGGGTCATCGCTTCCGGCTCTCGCGTCGGCCAGATGTGGAGCAAGTTCGTCGCCGAGTTCCGCGCGGCCCCGATCCCGAAGGAGTGGAAGGGCAGCGGCCCGATCCCCGGCCTCGACCTGACGTGGGAAGAGCTCCGCGGGACGTACTACCAGTCGCTCGACGAGGCGAGCGAGCCGCAGAAGCAGCAGGCGAAGGGCGCCTTCAAGACCTGCCTGAACTACTCGGTGAAGTACCAGTACTTCGACGAGTACTCCCGCGCGTGCGAGGTGTGGCTGTCGAAGAACTACGGCGCTGAGTACCACCTCATCGACGAGTTCCGCGGCTCGCCCACGCGCGTCAACTCCGGTCTGAGCGACCGGCCGGCGCCGCTGAACCTCGACGGGACGCCCTTCCGCGATCAGCCGGCGGTGGCGGACAAGCCGAGCGCGGATGCGGGCGGCGACAAGGGCAAGAAGGACGCTGGGGCTGCCCCCGCGCCTGGTTCCTCCAAGGAGAGCTCGGCGATCGACCGGGCCACGGCCAAGCCGAAGAAGTGACGGGAGCGTAAGATGAAGAGGATCACCGTATTGGCGGCGGCCACGGCGCTTCTGGTGACGGCGGCCGGTTGTGGCGGGTCCGCGGGCACGGGGCCGAAGGCGGTCGACGCGAGCGGCAAGACGATCACGGACAGCAAGGGGAATGCGGTCTCGGTCGAGGCGGCCAACAAGTTCAAGGCCGGCCTCGACAGCATGAACCAGCACGACAAGGCCGGTGACTGGAGCGAGGCCACGTGCTCCTCGACGGCCGAGCTCTTCCTCCAGGCGGCCAAGGACCAGGGCGACAAGACCTTCGCCGAGGCCATCTACAACGCGGGGCTGGCGTACCAGCGCTGCAAGAAGGACCAGGACGCGAAGAAGCACTTCCAGGAGGCGCTGCAGAAGGACCCCAAGTTCCATCCTGCGCGCGTCCAGGTCGCCCTCTACGACTTCGCGGAGTCCGGGGAGAAGAACATCGACAAGGCCATCGGCGAGATGCGGCAGGCGGCCATCGTCGACGCGCAGTACAAGAACGTCGAGGCGCTCGTCCACCTCGCATTGCTCTACATGAAGCGCGGCAACGAGGTCGCCGACAACGACGGGCCGAACGACTTCCAGCGCGCGAAGCGGTACATCCAGAGCGCGCTGGCGGTTGATGACGGCTTCATGCCGGCGTTCAACCAGCTCGCGATCTACTACCTGCAGACGGCGAGGCAGAAGGCCGGCCGCGCGTCGGGCAAGAAGGTCGCGGTGGGTGGTGCCAAGGAGAAGAAGATCGACACGCAGGCGCTCGAGCTCGCGGCGCTCGTCTGCTCCCAGGCGATCCGCAAGAACCCGAGCTATGCGCCGATTCACAACACGGCGGGCATGATCCAGGTCGAGCTCTCGAACCTGAACACGGCGGTGCAGGCGTTCAACTCGGCCAGGAAGCTCGATCCGACCTTCTACGAGGCGCAGATGAACTTCGCCGCCGTGAACCTCCAGTTCCGCGGGTTCCAGCAGGCGGAGGATGCGTACCGGGCGGCGCTGAAGATGCGGCCGAACGACTACGATGCTCGCCTCGGGCTCGCCCTCGCGCTGCGCGGGCAGATCGACGATTCGAACTTCGACAAGATGGTCGCCGCCGCGAGCGCCGAGCTCGACGCTGCGAAGAAGATCGCGCCGGATCGTGCGGAGACCTACTACAACGAGGCGATCCTCACGCAGGAGTACAAGGCGAAGTCCGGCGGCAAGGATGCGGAGCCGATGCTGCTCGCGGCGAAGTCGCTCTTCAACCAGTTCATCCAGAAGGCCGGGTCCACGCCCGAGTTCGGCGAGGCGGTCAAGCGCTCGAAGGACCGCATGGGCGAGATCGATCAGATCATCGCCTTCAACAAGCAGACCGAGGCGGAGCGGAAGGCGGCGGAGGCCGAGCTGAGGCAGAAGGAGGCGGAGCAGGAGGCCGCCGCGGGGGCCACGGGCGAAGAGGGGAAGTAGCAGCCCGGATCGCGCCGGATGGACCCTCTCGTCCATGGGGTAGCTCTGGGACGCCGAGCGCGCTGCGCCGGCGCCAGGGCTGCCCCGGCGAGGGGGTCTCGTCGTTTCCGGCTCCGGGCAAGGAACCCTGGCAGATTTGTGCTGTCGAGGCGGGCGTGGGTTGGGTTCCTCGATCGCCTCGGAGCGCGCGATGTCAGTTGACCGGCCGCCCCATTGGGCGGTACAATGACACTGTAATTGTAGCGAATTATTTCGAGGAGGCTGTAATGGGAAGGTTGACCCGCTGGGGCACTGGGATGGTCGCTGCAGTTCTCGTGAGCGTCATCGCCTCTTCGGCGTTCGCTCAAGGCAAGGGGGCTGGCAAGAAGGACGAGGGCTACGGCTACGAGTTCTCCGATGACCCCCTGAACGCAGGAGGGTTCGGCCCGAATGACGCTACCATCCGTGTGCGCCCCGGTCCGGTCCGCACGACCCTGATCCGCCCGCGGACGTCGTTCGTCCCGGAGATGCTCAAGTCGGTCGAGAACCTTTGATTTGCGGGGCAGGCGTTGGCCTGCCCCGTGGCTTTTCCCCCGGGGAGCGGGGGTCTTGCGCCGCGCGGGCGCAGTAGGGAAGGCTGGCGGAGATGGAAGGCAAGCAGAAGGTCGCGCTCACATTTGCGCTCTACCAGAACGACGCGCTGGTCCGTCGCGAGACGGTCACGCAGGACATCGTCAAGGTGGGCAAGGACGCGAAGAGCCATCTTCGCGTTGACGACGAGCTTGCCTCGCGCATGCACGCCGTCATCGAGGTCGCCTCGCCCGAGGACATCACGCTGATCGATCTCGGCAACGAGCCGGGCACGATGGTGAACGGGGCGCGCGTCAACAAGTGCAAGATCAGCCCAGGCGATCAGCTCCAGATCGGCGGGACGAAGATCGTGCTCGAGCGGGCCGATCCGGTGGCGGTCGCGGCGGCGGCGGGCCCCGCGAAGCCGGTCCCGGCGAATCCGTTCGCCGCGGCGCCCTCGGCACCGATCGGCGCGCCGTCGAACCCGTTCGCGGCCGCGCCATCGAACCCGTTCGCGGCCGCGCCGTCGAACCCGTTCGCGGCCGGCGCGGATCCCTTCGCCTACAACAACCCGTTCGCGCAGCAGGCGCCCGCGGTCGACGAGGTCCCGCCGGACGCGCCCGAGGGATCGTACACGTACACGCTCGTGAAGAGCGGGCCCGACGTCCCCAGCGAGGAGGTCGAGGTGCCGGCCGCGTCCGTCGAGGTGATGATCCTCTGGGACACGTCGGTCCTTCACGTCTCGCACCTCACGCCGCCGCGCTCGTTCTACGTCGGCGAGGAGGAGGGGAAGAACTTCAGGTGCGACTACTTCATCCCTTCGGAGAAGCTCGGCACCACGCGGGCGCCGATCGTGCTCGCCGATCGCGGCGGGTCGGTGGCGGTCGTGCTGCTGCCTCGTGCGACGGGCACGATCGAGATCGCTGGCCAGCCCAAGATCACCGTCCAGCAGGCGATCGAGACCGGGCGCGCGCAGCCTTGCGCGGAGCTCTCGGGCGCGTACCAGATGGCGCTGCCGAGCGGCGCGAAGGCGAAGATCGAGCTCGACGGGATCACCTTCCAGGTCTCCGCGGTGAACGCGGGCCGTGTCGTCGCGGGCCACCTCCAGGTGGACACGCAGGGCCTGCTCTACACGGGGCTCTCGATGGCAGTGCACCTCGGCCTGCTCGCGGCGATGGCGTTCTTCATGCCGCCGCTCGGCGCGACCGACGAGGACGGCGTCTCGGCGGATCAGCAGTACCTCATCCAGCAGTACCTTCAGGCCGCGGCCGAGAAGGAGATGGAGGAGAAGGAGACCGAGCAGGTCGCCGAGAACAACGCCGACAACAAGGAGGGCGGCACCGGCACGCGCGCCAAGGGCGAGGAGGGCTCCATGGGGAACCCGAACTCGAAGGCGAGCGGCAATCGCTACGGCGTGCAGGGCCCGGCGGACAACCCCGATCCCCACATCGCGCGCCAGGCGGCGCTGCGCGACGCGGCCGAGTTCGGCATGATCGGCCTGCTCAACTCGGGCGCCGGCGGCGATCCCAACGCGCCGACCGCGCCGTGGGGCCGCGATGACTCGCTCGGCAACGATCCGATGAGCGCGCGCGGCAACATGTGGGGCGACCAGATCGGCGACTCGTTCGGCGCGGGCGGCCTCGGCCTCTCCGGCATCGGCGAGGGCGGCGGCGGGCGCGGCGAGGGCATCGGCCTCGGCAGCATCGGCACCATTGGCCACGGCGCCGGCACCGGCACCGGCCAGGGCTTCGGCTCCGGCCACGGCCGCCTCGGCGGCTCGCACCGCACCAAGCCCCCGCAGGTGAGAATGGGCGCCACGAGCGTGAGCGGGAGGCTCCCGCCCGAGGTCATCCAGCGCATCGTCCGGCAGAACTTCGGCCGCTTCCGCCTCTGCTACGAGAACGGGCTCCGCAACAACCCGAACCTCCAGGGCCGCGTCGGGGTGCGCTTCGTCATCGGCCGCGACGGCGCGGTCTCCAACGTCGGCAACGGCGGCTCGGACATGCCCGACGGCGGCGTCGTCTCCTGCGTCGTGCGCGCGTTCTACGGCCTCTCGTTCCCGCAGCCCGAGGGCGGCATCGTCACGGTCGTGTACCCGATCATGTTCAGCCCTGGCGGCTGATGCTCGCGTGCGGCGGGGCCGCGAGGCCTCGGCTCGACAGGCGCCCCGCGCTCCTCCAGCGCGGGGCGCTTTCCATTTGCACTTGACTGGGGACGGGGTCTGGGGCGGAGGGCGCGCGCCTCGTGGCGCGCGACCCGGAGCCCCAGATGTTGACTGGGGTCTGGGGCGGAGGGCGCGCGCCCTGGAGCGATCGGGCGGCCCCTTGCGGCAGGCGTCGAGGACGCCGCGGCGGCGCGGCCGAGCGCCTGGTGAGCGACGCGCCACGCCGGCGCGCGTGCGTATCTGAGTCCTGGACTTCCACGGTTGGCTCCGCCTATCCTCGCGACGCCGCGCAACGTTCGCCGCGCGCTTTCCCGTGACGCTTGTGACGCTTGCCTTCGGATCGAGGCGTGTGCGCTCGCGGCATGACGCCGTGAGGGAGGTCTGCCCGTCGAGCAGCCGCTCGGCGGGAGCAGGGGGAGCGGCGCCGCCGCTTCCCAGGATGAAGATGATGCCGAACCGAGCTGCCGAGGCGAGCGGAGCGGGAGGGGCGACGCGATCGCTCCCGGCAACGACAGGAGCGGGGCGGCCCGCTCTATTCGAAAGGTGAGGTCGATGAAGCTTGGGGCAATCGTGATGGCTGGTGTGATCGCGGCGACGAGCGTGGCGGAGCTGGGCTGCAGCCGGCACCGTCAGGAGGCCGTCATCCTCGCGAACCAGGCCGACAAGGAGGTCGGCGTCAACCCTGACGGCGCCGCCAACAAGTACGAGCAGGCGACCAAGCTTGATCCCACGAACCACCGGATCTTCTTCAAGCTGGCGATGGCCTACAAGAAGAAGGACGAGTGGGACAAGGTCGCGTCGACCCTGAGCCGCGCGACGCAGATCGCGCCGAAGTTCGCGAACTACTGGTTCGAGCGGGGCTGGGCGCTCGAGCAGCAGGCGAAGAAGAAGACGCTCTCGTACGAGGAGGCGAAGGAGCCGTACCAGAAGTGCGTCGAGAACGATCCGAACTTCGCGGACTGCTACTCGCAGCTCGGCAACGTCTTCCTCTGGACCGACGACGAGCAGAAGGCGCTCGAGAACTACACGAAGGCGATCGAGCACAACCCCGCGGAGATCCGGTACTACTCGCAGCTCGCGGACCTCTACATCCGCCTCGGATACGTCCAGGAGGCGGAGCAGATCCTCAAGGAGGCGAAGACGTTCGCGAAGCCCGGGGACAAGGCCCTCTTCGGCGTCCACAACCTCCTGGCGATGGTCTACCAGGAGCGCAACTCCACGGCCGAGATGGTCGCGGAGCTCGAGGCGGCGAAGGCGGTTGCTCCGCCGGACGGGCCGGAGGCGGTGCTGATCCTCTGGAGCCTCGGCAGCACGTACGCGAAGCTCGAGCCCCCGCGCAAGCAGGAGGCGATCCAGATGCTGAAGGGCTTCTCGACGCGCGCCTGCAAGGGGGCGAAGGCCCAGAGCTACAAGACCGAGTGCGAGACGGCTCAGACGCTGATCGCGAGGCTCGGGGGCCAGGGCACGTGATTTCGCGCGCCGTGTGGTGCGTGCAGGTCGCTTCAATGCGTTCGTAGGACGGGACCGAGGGTCGAACATCAATGGATCTTGCGCAGCGTCTCAGCCATCTCGAGTCGACTCATGACTGGCACGGGCTCGTCGAAGAGCTCGAGAAGGGGATCGCGTCGGAAGGCGACGCGACGCGGAAGGCCGCGTACCACCTGAAGCTCGGGCGGCTCCTCGAGCAGAAGTTCCTGCAGGCCGTCAAGGCGCTGAAGCACTTCCAGGACGCCTACAAGCTGAACCCGGCGCTCCTCGAGGCGCTGGAGGAGGCGCGTGCGATCTACTGGGACCTCGGCAAGGTCAACATGGTGCAGAAGCTCCTGGAGCTCGAGCTGAAGAACGCGCCCGAGGGCCCGCTCGCGGCCGAGCTCCTGCTCGAGCTCGGCGACGTGCTCTGCGACGCCGGCGACTTCGAGCGGGCGACGGCGACGTACGCGCGCGCGCTCGGGGCCTCGAACGGGGCGAGCGAGGAGGCGCGGGCGCGGCTCGAGGACATGCAGGTCGACGGGGCGTCGTGGCAGGCGCGCCTCGAGGGGCTGCTCGCCGCGTCGGACGCGACGGCCGACATGGGCGAGCGCAGCCGGCTGCTCCTGCGCGGCGCGCGGCTCGCGAAGCGCTTCGATCCGGTGCAGCTCGAGGGGCTGCTCACGGGGGCGTACGAGGCGGCGCCGTCGGACAAGCAGGCCGCCGCGATGTTCGAGGGGCTGCTCGTCGAGTCGGAGCGGACGCAGGTGATCGCGGACACGCAGCGCCGGATCCTCGACGCGCGGACGGGCACCGCGCGCGCGGAGGCCGCGTTCAAGTTCGGCGTGCGCTGGGCGACGCGGCACCAGAACGTGGAGATGGGCGCGAAGCTCCTCGAGGAGTCCTTCACGCAGGATCCCTCGAACGAGGCCGCGTTCGCGTACCTGCGCGAGCTCTGGGGCGCGAAGGAGGGGGACTGGGAGCGCGTCGTGTCGCTGGCGGAGCGCGCGGCGACGGCGGACGGCGCCTCGCCGTTCATGATGGCGCAGACGGGCGCGATCGCGTGGCGCCAGCTCGGCAACCTGATCCGGGCGCGCGCGTGGTTCGAGCGGCTGGCGGCGGTCGTGCCGGATCACCCGACCCTGCGCGCGTTCGAGGCGCAGATCGGCGAGCAGCTCGGGGCGGGCGGCGGCGCCGCCGCTCCCGGCGGTCAGGCGCCCACGGTGGTGCCGGCGGCGATCGAGGAGGCCCCGGAGGCGCCCGCGGCGGCCGCGCCCGAGCCGGCCGCTGCGGAGGCTCCCGCTGCGGCGGCGGCGCCGCCGCCGGAGCCGCCGCCGGAGCCCGCCATCGCGGCGGCCGCCGCGTCCGCGGCGCCGCTGGAGGAGGCCAGGCCGACCACGCCTCCGCCGCCAGGGGCGGAGGTCGCCGAGAAGATCGAGGAGCTCAAGGCCAAGGCGCTCAAGCAGGAGCAGGCGAAGCGCTACAACGAGTACGTCAAGACGCTGATCGAGATCGCCGAGCTCGTGCCCGAGCCCGACGAGAAGATCGAGAACTACTCGAAGGCCGCCGAGCTCTACACGACCAAGTTCTCGAACGCGGCCGAGGCGGTGAAGTGCTACGAGGCGATCCTCGCGATCGACGGCGAGCACGCCGTCGCGATCGACTTCCTGCGCCAGAGCTACGAGAAGCGGCGCGACTGGGAGAAGCTCATCGGCCTGATGAAGCGCGAGGCGG
>CAYQYG010000071.1:0-26097 GCA_964421485.1 uncultured Polyangiaceae bacterium
GGGTAAAAGGTGCCCGCCGGCGACCCCGGAGCCAGCGCTCTTACATGTATTCGATGCCGAACTCAAGAGCATGGCGCCTCGCGCGCGTTGATGTCGTGTTCCAGACATCCCGGGGCACAGGTTCTCCTCGTCCTCGTACATCGCCTCGATCCCGCCGCCCGGGTGCGGCTCGCGCCCCGGGTCCGCGCCCTGGGCATCCCCGACTGCAGCCGTTGAGCAGACCTTACGCAATTCGGTCCAATGTGGCGCATCCAGGAATGCCATGGCACAGGGCCCATGCGCCCCGCGGACGCCCGGCCCGAAATCGGCTGCGAGCGCGGGCCGGCGCCGGGGCACGGATCCTGCTGAGCGGATGGCGCCCGGCGGGGCGGCCTCGCATAGCGCGCCGCCCGCGGATCATATCCTGGAGGCGATCATGAAAAGACGTTGGTTCACTCTCACGGCGGGTCTCATCGCGACGGCCGCGCCGGCGGCTGCTCTCGGAATGGATGGACCGGGGAGGGAGGAGCCCGCGGCGAGCGCCCTGGCGAGCTCGCAGGGCGGCCAGGGCGACAGCCTCAAGCACCCGCTCGGGGCGCGGCAGGCCGAGCGCAGGCAGCGCGCCATGAAGGAGAGGCTCGCCGGCCACGGGAGCGGCAGGGTCCAGCAGATCGCCGGCGGTCAGTTCGTCGAGCTCGAGCAGACCCGCAGCGATCGGGTCTTCGTGATCCTCGCCGAGTTCGGGGATGAGGCGCACTGGTATTACGGCGATCCGGCGTTGAACCCGGGCGGCGACCAGCCGGGCCCGCTCCACAACCAGATCCCCGAGCCGGATCGAGCGGTCGACAACACGACCATCTGGAGGCCGGATTTCGGGCAGGCCCACTACGAAGACCTCTACTTCTCGGCCGCGCCGGGCGCGGACTCCATGGTCAATTACTACCAGGCGCAGTCCTCGGGCCGGTACACCATCGACGGGGGCGTGACCGAGTGGGTCAGGGTCCCGTACAACGCCGCCCGCTACGGCCACAACCTCTGCGGGCGGAGCATCTGCAGCTCGACCTGGTACCTCGTCCGCGACGCCATCAACATCTGGACCGAGGACCAGATCGCCGCGGGCAGGACGGTCGACGAGATCGCCGCGTACCTCGCCACGTTCGACGTCTGGGATCGATACGACCACGACAGCGACGGCGATTTCGACGAGCCCGACGGCTACATCGACCACTTCCAGATCGTGCACGCGGGTCAGGGCGAGGAGACGGGCGGCGGCGCCCAGGGGTCGAACGCCATCTGGAGCCACCGCTGGTACGCCTTCTATTCGGGCGGCGGCCACGGCGGGAGCGGCCCCGCGGACAACCCGCTCGGCGGCACCCGCTTCGGCCCGATCGACATCTGGGTCGGCGACTACACGATCCAGCCCGAGAACGGCGGCCTCGGCGTGTTCGCGCACGAGTTCGGCCACGACCTCGGCCTGCCTGACCATTACGACACGACGTACGCCGGCGAGAACTCCTCGGCCTTCTGGACCCTCATGTCCCACGGGTCCTACCTCGGCGACGGCACGATCGACCTCGGCTCGCGCCCCGGCGACATGAGCGCCTGGGACAAGCTGCAGCTCGGCTGGCTCGACTACGACATCGCCCACGCCGGCCAGACATCCGCCCACCGGCTCGGCCCCGCCGAGGCCACCACCAGGGCCGCCCAGGGGCTGGTCACCGTCCTGCCGCCCAAGGAGATCATCCACGAGATCGCCCCGCCCGCGAGCGGCAGCTTCGCCTGGCACAGCGGCATCGGCGACCACCTGGACCACGACATGCTGCGCGCCGTCGCGCTGCCGGGCGCCGGGGCGATCTCGCTCGAGCTCCAGGCCTTCTGGGACATCGAGAAGGACTGGGACTACGCTTACGTGTCGGTGTCGACCGACGGCGGCGCGACCTATACGAACCTGCCGGGCAGCGTCACGACGAGCGCGAACCCGAACGGCCAGAACCTCGGCAATGGCATCACCGGGAGCTCGGGCGGCTGGCAGCCGATCTCGTTCGACCTCTCGCCCTACGCGGGCCAGACGATCCTGCTCCGGCTCCGCTACTGGACCGACGGCGCCGTCCAGGGCCTCGGCTTCATGGCGGACGAGCTGCGGATCGTCGCGGGCGGCGCGGCGACCTTCGAGGACGGGGCCGAGCTCGCCCCGAACGGGTGGTCCCTCGGCGGGTTCAAGCAGAGCCCCGGCTTCGACATCTCCCTGCACGAGCACTACTATGTCGCGGAGTACCGGCAGCGCCGCGGCTTCGACGAGGGGCTCGAGACCGGGCCGTACAACCATTCCTTCGTCGCGGATGGCTACCCGAAGATGGTGGAGCACTTCCCTTATCAGGAAGGGCTGCTCATCAGCTACTGGGACACCTCGATGGAGGACAACAACGTCGGCCTGCACCCCGGCGAGGGGCTGATCCTGCCGATCGACGCCCGGCCCGAGCCGTTCCTCCGCGGCGACGGCCACCCGTGGCGGACGCGCGTGCAGGTGTTCGACGCGACCTTCGGGCTCGACTGGACGGACCCGCTCTCGCTGAAGTTCAGCGGCGCCCCGCGGACGGAGCTCCCGCCCTCGCCGCCGGTGCCGGTGTTCAATGACCTCGACGACTACTGGTTTCCCACCAAGCCCGACGCGGGCGTGAAGGTCCCGCACACGGGCACGATCATCGAGGTCGTATCCCAGAACACCGACGACCAGTTCATGATCGTCCACGTCCGCCCCGCGGATTGATCCCCCGGCGGGGCTGCGCCGGGCGCCTGGGCGACGCGTGTGACGCGTCGCGTCGGTGCCCCGGCGCACGGGCGTCCTCGCACGCTCCTTGCGGGACGGCGGCGTCGCGGCGATCATCCGCCCGTGAGCGCACTCTCGGGCTTCGCGCCTCTGTCGCGCCGGCGCTTCCTCCGCGCCACCCTCACGGCGGCCGGCGCGCTCGTCGCGGCGACCGGCGGCGGCGCGCTCGCGCTGCGCGGGTGGGCGCCGAGCGTCGAGGGGCTCCGCTGCCTCTCGGATCAGGAGTACCGGACGCTCGCCTCGCTCGCGCTCGCGCTCTTCCCCGAGGGCGGCGCGATCCCGCCGGGCGCCGCCGGGATGGACATGGCGCGGGCCTTCGACGATTTCCTCGCCGACGAGCCCGAGCACAACCGGAGCGACCTCAAGGCCGCGCTGCTCTGGCTCGAGTATGGCCCCGTCCTCTACGACAAGGAGCTCCGCACCTTCAGCCACCTCGGCGAGGCCGAGCGCCTCGCCCATTTCGAGCGCTGGGGTGCGAGCGCGGACCTCCTGCGCCGCCAGATCGCGCTCGCCTTCCGCAAGCTCATGAGCCTCGTCTTCTACGATCGCCCCGAGATCTGGCCGCACATCGGCTACGAGGGCCCGATCTTCAAGGCGGGGTCCGCGCCGTGAGCGGCTCGATCGTCGATCTGTCGCAGGAGGCGGCGCCGGACGAGCTCTCGGTCGAGGTCTGCGTCGTCGGCTCGGGCTCGGGCGGCGCGACGGCCGCGTGGGAGCTCGCCCGCGCCGGGCGCGAGGTGCTGGTGATCGAGGAGGGCGGCGATTTCACCGGCCCGCAGCTCACCGGGCGCGACGGCGCCATGTACGACCAGCTCTACATGGATCGCGGCGGCCGCGCGACCACGGACATGAGCATCTCGGTGCTGCAGGGGCGCGCGCTCGGCGGCGGCGGCGTGATCAACGCGTGCGACGTCGTCCCGATCCCCGACGGCGTGCTGCGGCACTGGCAGGAGCGCCACGGGCTCGCCGATTACGGCCCCGAGGCGGTCGCCCCGTTCCGCGCCGCGGCGCTCGAGGACCTGTCGGCGAACCCGCCGCGCGACGATCAGATCAACGCGAACAACGCGGCGCTGCTCGAGGGCGCGAGGGCCCTCGGCTTCCGGCACGAGATCATGCTGCACAACCGCGTCGGCTGCGCCGGCGCGGGCACGTGCCTGCTCGGCTGCCCGGCGAACGCGAAGAAGAACCCGCGGTTCGTGGCGATCCCGCGCGCGATCGAGGCGGGCGCGCGCTTCTTCATCCGCGCGCGGGTCGTCCGCGTCGAGGGCGCCTCGGCGGAGCGGAAGCGCCTCACGGTGCGCGCGCTCGATCCCAGGGGCTACCACGAGCGGCGCGAATTCACGATCACGGCCCGCATCGTCGTGCTCGCGGCCAACGCGATCGCCTCGGCAGAGCTCCTCCTCCGCTCGGGGATCGGGAACGAGCACGTCGGCCGGCACCTCATGCTCCAGCCGCAGCTCCCCGTGACCGCGCTGTTCGACCGCGAGATCCGCTTCTATCGCGGGATCCCGCAGTCGGCCGCCATCACCGAGTTCGAGGAGCTCGACAACCCCGAGCACGGCCTCTGGGGCTTCCGCGTCGAGTCGATCGGCGGGACGCCGGGCATCGTCGCGTCGCTCCTGCCGGTGCTGGGCCTCCCCGGCAAGGAGCTCATGCGCAGGTATCCGAACATGGCGGCGGCGCTGCTCCTCGTCCCCGACGCCCCGAATGGCTCGGTGCGGGTCGGCCCGAACGGCAGGCTCTTCATC
The DNA here is from genome assembly GCA_964421485.1 of uncultured Polyangiaceae bacterium. GTDB lineage: Bacteria > Myxococcota_A > Polyangia > Polyangiales > Polyangiaceae > CAYQYG01. The sequence continues at coordinate 4,555 of CAYQYG010000071.1, forward strand.
GATTACGTGATGCCCGAGGAGCAAGAGCGGCGCTACCGCCAGGCGGCGAGGGCCGCGGCGCGCGCCTTCCTCGCGGCCGGCGCGACGACCGTCCACGTCCCCTGCGCGCGGCCGGCGCTGGTGCGCTCCGAGCGCGACCTCGCCGCGCTCGACGCGCTCGAGTTCCTGCCCGCCACGACCCCTTTCATCAGCGCCCACCAGCAGGGCACGGTGCGCTTCGCCCCGTCCCCGAGGGACGGAGGCGCGAGCCCCGACGGGCAGGTCTACGGGACGCGCGACGTCTACGTCTTCGATTCGTCCGGGTTCCCGAGCAGCGCCTCGAGCCACACGATGGCGCCGATCATGACCATCTCGCGCATGCTGTCGCGGCGCCTCGCGGCGCGGGGGTGAGCCGGCGTCCACCCGCGCCCCGCCGCGCCCATTGCGTTCGCCGGCCGGCCGCCGCAAGAGAAGCGTGAGGCACGGTCCGCGCGGCGCCCGCCGCCGCGATCGACCCGGGGGGGGCATTCCATGGCCATTTCTGCGGTTGCGCGCGGGACGGTCGCCGCTATCTTTGCCGCGTGGCTGGCGGTCTGCCAGCTCTCCTGCCTCGCGCTATCCTCGATCGACGCGATGTCCCCCGAGCTCGAGCACGCCGTCATCTACAAGCAGCGGGGGATCTACGCCGCCTTCCCGGATCTCTTCGAGGACCAGGACGGGGCGCTGGTGATCCGGTTCGTCACGAAGGTCTCTTCCTCCCACATTGACCCGACCGGCGGGTCCAAGGTCCTCGTCTCGACGGACGGAGGGAGGACGTGGCGCGCGCCCGACCGGACACGCCTGAATCCCGCGTTCGAGACCGCCGACGGGAGGCACGTCATCCCCGCGCCCAACGGGTGGCGCAGGGCCCCCGCGGCCGAGGTCGAGTCGCTGAGGGCCCGAGGGATCGTGGTCCAGCAGGACAGCGGCGCCTATTACTATGCCGTCGGGGCCCACGTCCGGACCACCGCCGACGGCGGCCGGACCTGGGCTCGGGACGAGCTCCACCTGCCGGGCCACGCGCTGCTCATGGGCTATCACGACGCCGCGTACCTCAGGACCGGGCGGGGCGTCCGGCTCCTCGCGCTCTATGGCGCGCTGCGGCCCGGCGACCCCTATCAAGTCTTCCTGCTCCGCTCCACGGACGACGCCCGGACCTGGCAATTCCGGCCCATGCTCGCGCCGGATCAGCGAGGCTCCGTCGGGTTCAGCGAGGCCGCCCTCGTCGAGCTGCCGGACGGCGCCATCCTGGCGATGATGCGGCCCGATCCCGACTCGATCGGCGACCTGTACAGCGCCCTCTCCACGGACGACGGCGCGACGTGGACCACGCCCCGGAGGACGAGCCTCCGGGGTTATCCCGCCGATCTGCTGCCCCTGCGCGACGGGCGGATCTTCTGCGTGTTCGGGTACAGGCGCGATCCCATGGGGATCCGCGCGGCGATCCTGGACCGCGACGGCGCCGCGAGCGGACCGGCGTTCATCCTGCGCGACGACGCGGAGGGGCTCCGGTCCAACGTCGGCTACCCCGTCGCTGTCCAGACGAGCGACGACACGATCCTGGTCGCCTATTACATCACGACCGGGGATGGCATCACGCACGTGGCCTCCACGATCGTTCACCTCGACGACGAGGATCGCGGCTGTCCAGCCCCGTCCGGCGCCGGCCGCTGACCGCGATCGGGCCCGGCGGGCGCGGAGGTCCGATCGTGAAGATCTGTACAAGATCTGTACTATCGGAGCATGCCGATCCCCCGGATGCACCTCATCGAGCTGCACGAGCAGCCCTGGTTTCCAGCGACGTGGCGCCGGCTCTTCCAGCGCGGCCTGGGCCGCGGGTCGACGCTGATGGGCGCGTACGAGAACGCCGCCCCGCTCCTGGAGCGCGTCCTGCGCCGGGCCGGAGCGCGCTCGGTGATCGACCTCTGCTCCGGCTCGGCGGAGCCCATCCTCGCGCTGCGGGAGCGGCTCGCGGACGAGCTCAAGCCGGCCGTCGTGCTCAGCGATCTCTACCCGAACGACGAGGAGATCGAGCGCGTCAAGGCGCGCTGCCCGGGGGTGATCGACTACTTCCCGCACCCGGTCGACGCCCGCCGCGTGCCGGCCGACGCGCCGCGGGTCCGGACGATCTTCGGCGCGCTCCATCACTTCCCGCCCGACGAGGTGCGCGCCATCCTCCGCGACGCGGCCGAGAACGCCGACGGCTTCGCGGCCTTCGAATCGACCGGCCGGACGTGGCTGCACATGGCGCTCCTGCTCCCGCTGCCCCTGTTCTCGGCGGCCGCCACGGCCTTCGCGCTGCGGCCGATCCGCGCTCGGAACGTGGTGTGGGGCGCGCTCCTGCCCGTCATCCCGGCCGCCGCCGTCATCGACGGCCTGGTCTCCAACCTGCGCACGTACACTGTCGAGGAGCTCGAGGGCTTCACGCGCGATCTCGGCGTCCCCGGATTCGCCTGGGAGGCGGGCCAGATCGACATCGCGCGGGTCAGCGCCAAGACGACCTACCTCATCGGCTGGCGCACGCACCCGCGGGGATAGCCTCGACTCGTGCACTTTTCCGCAATGACTGCCGGGGTGCCGGACCGAGCGCGCCGGCGGGCGCTCGCCTCAAGGCTCGGCCGCGAAGAAATCCTCCGCGGCGGCGTACCTCACCGCGAGCGCTCGCGCGAAGTCCTGGTCGCTGTCCATATCGCCGACCATGATCAGGCGCTCCCGCGCGAGCTCGTGCCGCTGGATCAGCGAGACCCCGAGCCCGGGCAGCGGCTTCCGGCAGAAGCAGCCCACGGGAAAGGCGGGGTGCGGGCAGTAGGCCACCTCGGCCACGGGCAGGCCGAGCAGCTCGATCGTCCGCGCGAACGCGGCCTCGGCGGCCTCTCTGGTCACCGTCCCCGACGCGACGCCGCTCTGGTTCGAGACGAAGAAGAGCGCGTATCCGTCGTCGACCCAGCGCCGGAGGACCTCGCGCCGGCGCGGCAGGAGCTCGACGTCGTCGGGGTCGCGCGGGAAGGGCTCGCCGCTCTTCGTCCTGCGCAGCGTGCCGTCCACGTCGAGGAGCAGGCCCTTGTTCGTGAACCGCGGATCGACCCGCCGGACGAACGGGACCTCCTCGACCACCGAGAACCCCTCGTCCTCGTGGGGCGCCTCGAAGCTCGCCGCCCAGCGCGCCATCGCCTGCGGCGGAGGCAGGTTCGGATCGTCCCTGGCGAGCTCCTTCAGGTCGTCCGGGCCGAGCAGCCTGCCATAGCGATCGAGGATGCGCAGGACGACATTGGCATAGGCCTCGTCGATCGGCGTGGCCAGGAACCGGCACCGGACCGGCACGCCGTGCGCGTGCGCCACCCGGATCACCGCATAGCGCGACACGCGGGTCGCGTACGTGTTGTCCAGGACCACCCGCCGCTGCCCGGACGAGAGGAGCTCCCCGAGCTTCGGGACCAGGCCGTCGAGATCACCGCCGAGCTGGTCGCGGTTCAGGCGCGCATAACCGCGCTCCAGGTAGCGGGCGACCTCGGACGACTTGCCAGCCCCCTGGATGCCCATCATCACCACCACCTCGGGCTCGCCCCCCGGCCCCTCTCCGGCCGTGAGCCTGCGCAGGCCGGCCGGCGTCGATGGCGGCGCCGTGGCGGCCAGCGCCTCGGGGGTCGGCGCGAACGTGATCCGGCCCTCGAGCTCGGCTCGATCGCGCGCGTCGAAGGGCACGCGGAGCGCGCGCAGGCTGGATTCGACGCTCGCCCGCCTGGTCGCCCCGAACAGCGGGATCACCGGCGCGCCGAGATCGAGCAGCGCCGCCAGGGCCGCCTCGTGGGGGGTGATCCCGTGCCGCGCCGCGATCGGCTTCACCGCCCGGTTCTTCAGCAGCCCGCCCACCTTCGCGTGGCCGCCGAGCGGCCGGTGCGCGAGGAACGGCACGCCCATCCGCCGCGCCAGCGCCACCAGCCCCTCGACGCCGCTCTTGCGATCGATGACGCTCAGCTCGTTCTGGATGGCGCGCACCGGGAAGTGCCGCTCGGCCTGGCGGACCTCCGCGATCGTCGTGTTGCAGAGCCCGAGGTGCTCGATCTTCCCCTCCTTCTGCAGCTCGGCCAGGGCCCCGAGGCTCTCCTCGAACGGGGTCCTGGGGTCATTGCCGTGGAGGAGGAGCATGAAGATCCGCTCGACCCCGAGCGCCGCGAGGCTCCCGTCCACCATCCGGCGCAAATGGTCGCGGCGGCCATTCGGGACCCAGCGCCCCTTCGGCCGGGCAAGGCCGGCCTTGGTGATGACGCGCACCTCGTCGCGCGGACCCTCCCACCCCTCGATCGCCTTGCGGGCGAGGCGCTCGCCGTAATGCAGATCGCCGTCGTGGAGCGCATAGGAGTCCGCGGTATCGAGCAGCCGGATGCCCTGGTCCAGGGCGAACCGGATGACGTCGATCGCGTCCTCCTCGGAGGGGCGACCCTCGGTCGACAGGCGGAGCAAGCCGAGCCCGAGCGGAACGCCGAGCGCGCCGAGGACGCCGTGGTGGGAGGGCGTGGAGGCCATCACACGTCCGCTCGATAAGGAGAGAGCTTCTCGCGGAACGCGTCGGTCCAGGGGACGGGCCGCATGGTGGCCGGGTCGACGCGGACGATGGCGCGGGTCCCGCGGGCGTGATCCTGGTCCTCGTCCACGGGCAGCACGCGGAAGCCGAACGTGAGGCTCGTCCTGCCGAGCTTCTCGACCCATACCCGCACCCGGACGTCGCCCACGCCCTGCACGGGGCGGAGGTATTCGACCGTATTGGCCCGGACGAGGTGGAACTGATCGGGGTTCTTCTGCGCGTCCAGCACGCCGCCCCAGCCGAGGTGCTTCCAGAACGAGCCGATGGTGCGCTCGAACAGGAGCAGGTAGCGGGCGTTGTGGAGGATCTGGAACGCGTCGAGATCGTCGAAGTAGACGCCCATCAGGGTCTCATGGAAGCGCGCCATATGGCGCGGGAGCCTAGCGGATCGGGGCAGGGAACGCAGCTCCCGGAGACCGAGGGGCCGCCGGGCGGGCTCAGCGGGTGAGGAGGAGCCAGCCGAGGGCGGCAATCGACGAGGCGAGCGTCACGGGGAGGCCCACGCGGAGGTAGGCCCGGAATCCGATCTCGCGCTGGGCGCCGGCGGTCTCGACCACGATGATGTTCGCGACCGAGCCGAGGAGCGTCAGGTTGCCGGCGAGGGTCGAGATCAATGCGGTGGTGATCCACGCGAGGCGCGGATCGGGCTGCGCGTGGATCCAGGGCTGGAGCAGGAGGATCACCGGCACGTTGGAGACGATCTGGCAGGCGGCGGCGAGGACCGCGGCGAGCGCGGCGACGCCCGCGGCCGGGCCGGAGGGCAGGTGGGGGCCGGCGGCGTGGAGGAGCTGGTCGGGCAGGCCGGTCTTCTGGAGCCCGGCGACCACGATGAAGAGCGCCCCGAAGAACACGAGCACGTTCCAGGCGACGCGATCGAAGAGCCGCTGCGCGTCGCGGCGGCGGACGAGCATCGCCGCGGTGGCGCCGCCGAGCGCGGTCCAGGCGAGGCTCGCGCCGAGCACGAAGAGGGCCGAGACCGCGGCGAGGCAGGCGAGGAGCGGGGCGGCGCCGCCGGGGCGGCGCGACGCCGGCGGCCCGGGATCGGAAGGGGTCGCCGCGGGCGCGGCCAGCGGGGCGAGGCGCCCGCGCAGCACGAGGTGGAGGGTCAGGGCGGTGACGGCGAGCCCGAGGAGCGCGGCCGGGCCGGCCTCGACGAGGTAAGCGCGGTAGGAGAGGCCGGAGAGGTGCGCGACCAGCATGTTCTGCGGGTTGCCGGCGAGGGTGAGCGCGCTGCCGGCGTTGGAGCCCATGGCGAGCGCGAGCAGGTACGGGACGCGATCGAGGCCGGCGCGCCGCGCGGTCCGGTCGACGAGCGGCGTGAGCATCACGCAGACGGAGTCGTTCACGAGCGCCGCGGAAGCGAACCCCGCGCCGAGCGTGACGGCGTAGAGGAGCCCGACCGGCGAGAGGCGGCGGGCGAGGACCCACGCGGCCCCGCGCTCGAAGAGGCCCGCGTCGTCGAGCGCCGCGGCGAGCAGCATCATGCCGAGCAGGAGCCCGATGGTGTTGGGCTCGATGGCCGCGAACGCCTCGGCCGGGGTGAGGCCCTGCGGGGGAATGACCGCGCCGAGCGCGACCATGGCGCACGCGCCGACGAGCGCGCCCGCCGGCCGGCCGATCGGGAGCGCGGAGAGCCGGCGCGCGGCGATGAGCCCGTACGTGGCGACGAAGACGAGCAGCGCGGGCCACATGCCCGCGGATCAAGAGCCCGCCGGCCGGGCGGCTGTCAACCAGATCGACGGGACTGTCGAACCGGAGGGGCGTGCAGATGCAGGGGGAGGAGTGGAGGGGAGGAGCGCAGCGGGCGTGGCCCGGCGAATTCAGCGGCGGCTGCCGATGAAGATGCGCAGCACGTACCAGAACATCATCGCCACCGAGGAGAAGAGCTCGAGGGCGGCGGCGACGTAGCGGTCCTCGGGGAAGTGCAGCAGCACCTTCGAGGTGTCGTAGAGGATGGCGGCGCCCGCGAGCCCCACCATCGCCACGGAGAAGAAGGTCCCGAGCTGGAAGCCGAAGATCAGGCCGGCCGCGATCACGAGCAGGGCGCAGATCCCGCCCCAGCGGAGCAGGCCGCCGAGGAAGGAGAAATCCTTGCGGGTGGCGAAGGCGATCCCGGTGAGGGCGGCGAAGCCCGCCATGGTGCAGAGGGCCGCGCTCTGGATGGCGCCCGGGGCGACCAGCTCGGCGATGTAGAGCAGGGGGACGAAGACGATCGCCTCGGCGAGAACGAAGCCGCCGAGGGCGGCGTACTGCGCGGCCTTCGACTCGGCGCGGTGGGCCGCAGCGCTGGCGATCCAGCTCACGACGACGAAGCCGCCCAGCACGAGCAGCCAGCTCGTGCCCATCATCGCGCGGGCGATGACCTGGGCGGCGCCGCTCATGAACAGGCCGATCTCGATGGCGGCGAACAGGACGATGGCGCCGAAGAGATGGTTGTAGGTGCGGACGATGAAGCGCTCGCGCGCGTCGCTGGCCGCGATCTGGGACGGGTGGGCCGCGTAGCCCGCGTACCTCTGGTTCATGGGTCCTCCTCGGTGCCGCAACATAGCACCGGATCCGGCCGTCGCGAGAGGCGAGATTCAGCGGCCGGGAGGCGGCTCGGGGTGGGCCGCTCTCCAGCCCTCGCGGATCTCCTCCACGCTCTTCCGGCGCGCGCGCCGGGCCTCGAGCTTGTGCGGCTCGACCGCGCTCGCGTCGACGAACGTGCGCACCGCCGGGTCGGTCGTGTCGAAGAGGCGCTCCGGCGGGCCCTCGTAGACGAACCTCCCGTGGTCGAGCAGCATCACCCGGTCGGCGATCTCGAACGCGGTGGCCATGTCGTGGGTGATCACGATGGAGGTCACCAGGAAGCGCTCGCGCATCTCCTCGATCAGGAGGTCCACTTTCCGGGACGAGACGGGATCGAGCCCCGAGGTCGGCTCGTCGTAGACCAGCATCTCGGGCTCGACGACGAGCGCCCGGGCCACGCCCACGCGCTTGGCCATGCCCCCGGACAGCTCGCCGGGCAGCTTGTCCCTCGCGTCGGCCAGCGAGAGCGCCTCGAGCTTCGCCATCACCCGGCGCTCGACCTCCTTGCCCTGCAGGCCGAGCTCCTCGCGGAGCGGGAAGGCCACGTTCTCGAAGACCGAGAGCGAGTCGAGCAGCGCGTCGTTCTGGAAGACCACCGCGAACCGCCGCCGCACCCTGAGCATCTCGACCTCGCGCAGCGCGAGCATGTCGGTCCCGGCGATGAAGATGCGCCCCGAGTCGGGCCTCTCCAGGCCGACGATCTGCCGGATCAGCGTGGATTTCCCCGCGCCGGAGCCGCCCACGATCACGAGCGTCTCGCCGCGGTCGACGTGGAGCGAGACCCGGTCGAGCACGAGCTTGCCGCCGTAGGTCTTGACGAGATCCTGGACCAGGACGAGCGGCGCCTCCTCGTCGGGCTCTCTGGCCTGCTCCACCACCGACACGATACCACGCGCGCGGTCACGCGTCGGACGGGCACGTCTCTGCGCCATTTCATCAGGGACACGCGCGCGCCCTGCGCGCAGAGCGCAGCGGCTGCGCCGCGGGCGCGCCTGTCGCCTGCGGTCGCCGGCCGGCGTGGGGTGGCGCCGCTCGTGCATGGCGCGCGGCATGAACGCACGCGGCGCTCTACCCCGGGTCCAGGAGGAGCCGTTCCGCCTCTTTTTCCCGCTCGCCGCGGCCATCGGCGCGCTGGGGGTCGCGCCCTGGCTGCTCTTCACGACCGGGCTCATCGGCGAGTACCTCGGCCGCTTCCACGCCGTCACGCAGACGCAGGCGTTCCTGGTCGCGTTCGCGTCGGGGTTCCTGCTCACCGCGATCCCGAAGCGGACGCGCTCGGCGCAGGCGAGCTGGGCCGAGATGGGGGCGCTGCTGCTGCTCGTGCCGGGGACGTCGATCGCGACGCTCCTCGGGGCCGAGATCGCGGGGCAGGCGGCGTACGCGGCGTCGCTGGTCGTGCTGGCGCAGTTCGCGGTCCGTCGCTTCATCGGGCGCGCGGCGGGGAGGCGGCCGCCGGCCTCGTTCGCGATGGTGCCCGTCGGCTTCGTGGCCGGCGTGGTGGGGGCGGGGCTCACCGCGGCGGGGCTCGCCGGCGCGGTGCCGGCGTGGGCGCTCTGGATCGGGCGGCGGCTGGTCTTCGAGGCGGTGTTCGTCTGCCTCACCCTCGGGATCGGCGCGTTCTTCCTGCCGCTCGCGGGGCGCGGCGAGGCGGCGTCCGACATCGGGCCGGGGCGGTGGGCCGCCGCGATCGCCTATGCGCTCGCGGGCGTGGCGATCGCGGCGAGCTTCGCGCTCGAGGGGGGCGGCGCCGCGCGGGCCGGCGCGCTGCTGCGGGGGGTGGTCGCGGCGGCCGTCATCGTCGGCTCGGGCGCGTGGCGGACGCCCTCGCGCCCCGGCGCGAACCGGGGCCTGCTCTGGCTCGCCGCCTGGGCGATCCCGGTCGGGCAGCTCGCGGCCGCTGCGTTCCCCGATTACCGGGTGGAGGCGCTGCACGTCCTGTTCATCGGCGGGTTCGGGCTGCTCTCGTTCGCGGTGGCCACGCACGTGACGCTCGGGCACAGCGGCGACGAGGCGCGGCAATCGGGCCGGCCGTGGCCCGTGCTGGCCTTCGGCGCGCTGTTCGCGGTCGCGATGGCGCTGCGGATCAGCGCGATCGCGGTGCCGCAGCACTACTTCGGCTGGCTGGGCGCCGGCGCCGCCCTCTGGCTCCTCGGCGCGTTCGTCTGGATCGCGTTCCTCCTCCCGAGGCTGTGGCGCGCGCCGCTCGCGGCGGAGGGCGCGGCGGCCGCGGCGGCCGCGGCGGGGCGCTGACGTGCTGGCGCGCATCGGCAGAGGCCCGGCCGGGACCCCGGACGAGGATCTCGTCGCCCCGCTGCTCGCTTGCCACGAGCGCATCCGCGCCTTCTGCGCGACGGCCGCGCGCCTCTCGACCCCCCGCGGCGCCGGCCCGGAGGAGATCGCGGAGGCCGCGGCGGCGGTCGAGCGCTATTTCCGCGTCGCCCTGCCGCTGCACGTCGAGGACGAGGACCTCTCGATCCTGCCGCGCCTCGCCTCGGCGCGGGCGCCCGCGCCGGTGCTGGCCGCGGCGGCGGCCATGGCGCGGGAGCACGGGCCGATCGAGGAGGCGCTCGCCGGCCTGTGCCCGCGCTGGGCCGAGCTGGGCCAGGAGCCGACAGCGCTGCCGCGGCTCGCGGCCGGGCTCCAGGCCGACACCGCGCGGCTCGCGGCGCTGCTCGACGCGCACCTCGCGGGCGAGGAGGCGATCGTCTTCCCGGCCGTGCGCGAGCACCTTTCGGCCGACGCGCCCGCGATCCGGGCGGAGATGCGGGCGCGTCGAGCTCGGTGACGCGGGCGGCGCCGGGCGCAGTTTGTGCGCTCGACGCGCATGGCGTGCACCGCCGGAGATCCCAGGGCCCGCTGGTCCCGCGAGGCCGCAACCGCTGCGCTGGATCCCGCGGATGTCGCCCGTGAATGGGGTGCTGGGAATACCAGTTGCTAGGCGAGCGCGTCGTCTGGACGAGGGGCGCTCCGCGCCTCGCGGCTTTGTGGATGGATGCTTATCTCGAGTACCTGACTGGTCCGCCGCGTCGCCGGCGGCGGCGCGCGCCGAGCGGCGCGGTCGCGGTGATCTCGCTCGCCCCCTGGCTCGCGGGGGGGTGCGGCGAGCCCTCGGCGCGAGAGCGCTTCGAATCGGACGTGGTGCCGGTGCTGGAGGGGAGCTGCGCCGGCACGGTCTGCCACGGCGTCGCGCCGGACGCCGAGGCGCGCGGGGAGGTGATCGACTGGACGCAGCTCCAGATCCGGGTGACGGCCGACGGGCGCATCGCCGACCTCGATCAGGCGTACGCGATCACGAAGTCGCGCATCGACACGATCGGCCGGCCGGAGCTGTCGACGCTGCTCCGCAAGCCGCTCGGGGGCGCCGCGGGGACGCCTCACCTGGGCGGCGCCGCCTTCACGGGCCGCGACGACCCGCGCTACCGCGCCATCCGCGGCTGGATCGAGATCGAGGACGGCGGGGGCGAGGGCGGGCGGATCGAGGACCTGCCGCCGGCGGAGCGGCGCTTCGCGGAGGACGTGCTCCCCCGGCTCGCGGCGCTGCAGTGCATGAACGCGGCGTGCCACGGGCCCGTGGCCCCGTTCACGAGCTTCCAGCCGCCGGTGGAGATCGACGGCGACCTCGTGTTCCCGTTCGACGCCGTGCGCGCCGACTACGCAGCGGCGCGGATGCACCTGTTCCTGGGCGGCGATCCGCGCCTCTCGCGGCTCGTGCGCAAGGGCCTCCCCCTGGAGCGCGGCGGGATCGCGCACCGGGGCGGCAACGGGATCTTCTTCAATCAGGGCGCGGGCGACGATCCGGCGAGCGACCCGACCGTCGCGGCGATCGTCGGGTGGGCCGACATGGAGCGGGAGGCGGCGCTCGGGCCGGGCCTCCCCGAGGTGCGCGGGATCGTGCTCGTGCGCGGACCGCTCGCGGCGGAGGCGCCGTTCGCGCACGACTGCTTCGCGCCCGGCTCGGACCTGTTCGTGCTCGAGCCGCCCGTGCCGGGCGGGGCGCTGCGCAACCTGACGGCGGCGGCGCACCCGGACGGGCCGGCCGACGTGCGCGATCCCGCGGTGAGCCACGACGGCCGGCGCATCGCGTTCTCGATGCGCCGCGGCCCCGGCGACGCGCAGAACATCTACGAGATCGGCGTCGACGGCGGCGGGCTGCGGCAGCTCACGCACGACGCGGGGCCGCTCCCGGGCGGCGGGCGCGCGGCGAACGTGGAGCCGACGTACGGCCCCGACGGGCGCGTGTACTTCGTGTCGACGCGCGCCGGGCACCTCACCGAGCGGGGCGACGCGCCCGACGCGGAGATCTGGGCGGTCCACCCCGACGGCGGCGAGCCGGAGCGCATCACCCACGATCCCGCGCCCGAGGCGGCGCCGGTGTTCTTCGGCGTGGGGAAGTCGTACGGCACGCTCGCGTTCACGGTGCTGCGGGCCGAGGAGGGCGGCGACCGGGGCATCGTCTTCCGCGCGCCGCTCGACCACAACAAGCACTACCACGGTGATCCGGAGCTCCACATCCACCACGGGCTGACCGCGCCGGGCGAGGTCCTCTACGGCGCGCGGGCCACGCCCGACGGCCGCTTCGTCGCGGCGCTGCTCGATCGCGGGGCGCTGTGGCGCGGCGGGCGCCTCGCGGCGCTCGATCGCCAGCTCGGGCCGGAGATCCCGGCCGGCGCGGAGGCGGAGGCCTCGGTGGGCGGGTACCGCCGCGCCTTCGCGCTGCTCGACGCGCCCGCGCCTGCGGGGGCCGCGCCGTTCTCGATGGCCCGGCGCCCCGTGCCGCTGCCCGACGGGCGCGTCCTTGTCACGCTCGGCGCCGACCCGATCGACGACCCCGCGGCCCCGCCCGAGCTCGGCGTGCACGTCCTCACGATCGAGGAGGATCCCGCCTCGGGCGGCCCCCGCGTCGTGGCGCGCGAGGCGCTCCTCGACGAGGCCGGGATCGCGGAGCGCGACGCGGAGCCGATCGTCGCGCGGCCGCTCGAGGACGACCCCTCCCACGAGCTCGCGTGGGAGCCCGGCGCGGCGACCGGGCGGCTCGCGTACCGCCACGTCGAGACGCTCGAGGCCATCATGTCGAGCCTCGGCCCGCTCGGCCCCAAGCCGCTGCGCGGCGATCTCGCCTACGCGCGCCTGATCGAGGCCTCGCCCGTCACGCCGGCGGATCTCGCCGCGGGGCCGATCTCGGCCGGCGCGCGCGGGCGGTCGCGGATCCTCGCGGAGGTCCCGCTCGCGGGCGGATCGCTGTTCCTGGAGGTGCCGGCGGGCGCGCCGCTCCGCGTGCAGACCCTCGACGCGGACCGGATGGCCAGGGGCACGCAGCACCGCCGCTGGATCGACGTCGCGCCCGGCCAGCTCTTCCCGGGCGGGGTCGCGCCGGAGCTGTACCCGACGCTCTGCGCGGGCTGCCACGGCTCGCTCTCCGGCGCGCCGGGCGACTCCGGCGGGCCCGTGCCCGACGCGATCACGGCCGCCTCGATGACCCTCGCGACGCACGAGGGCCTCGATCCGCGCCGGCCGCTGCCGCCGACGCCCGTGGGCGGCGCGCCGATCGAGATCGATTTCCGGCGCGACGTGCTCCCGATCCTCGAACGATCGTGCGCGGGCTGCCACGCCGGCCCCTCGGCGGCCGGCGGGCTCGACCTCCAGGCGCACCCGACGGCCTCCTTCGACTCGGCCTACGAGGCCCTGCTCGCGGTCGGGCCGGGGTCCGGCGGCGGCCGCCGCTACGTGGACGAGGCCGGCGCGAGCGCGCGATCGAGCTACCTCGTGGAGCGGATCTACGGGCGCGAGCTCGACGCCCCGCGGCCGCTCGGCGCGGCCTGCCCCGGGGATCCGCCGCTCGGCGAGGAGGAGCGCCTCACGATCGTCCGGTGGATCGAGCTCGGCGCGGTCTACCGCGGGGTGGCGCCGTGAGGCGGGCGCGGCGCGCCGCCTCGGCCGCGATCGCGGGCGCGGCGATCGCCGGCTGCGGCGCGCCGGATCCGGGGAGCTCGCCCGTGCCCTTGCTGGACCAGGCCGTGTTCGGCGCGGAGGTCCAGCCCGTGCTCGCGGAGCGCTGCGCGAACCCGACCTGCCACGGCCGGCCCGAGCGCCCGCTCTCGATCTACGCGCCGCGGCGCTGGCGCGCCGATCCGCGCCGCGTGCACCTCGACGAGCCGCTCACGGCGGACGAGCTCCGGCACAACTACGTCGCGAGCTGCGCGCTCGCCGCGGAGGCGGAGCGCCCGGAGGACGCCCTCCTCGTCCGCAAGCCGCTCGGCGCGGAGGGCGGGCTCTACCACGGCGGCGGCCCCGTCTTCGACGGCGTCGCGGACGACGGCTACCGCGTCGTGCTCGCCTGGATCGCCGCGGGGGAGCCGTGAGGGCGTGGGCTCGCGGGCTCGTCGCCCGCGCGGCGCTCGCCGCGTGCGCCGCCGCGTGCGCGGGCTGCGGGCCGGTGCCCGCGTGGAACCGGGCCACGCTCGCGCACCGCTGCATGCGGCCCGACGCGCGGCCGGAGGAGGCGCGGGCGCGGGCGCACATGCTCGGCGCGCGCGAGGCGTCGCAGGGCGCGACGGGCGAGCGAGGCGGCGGATGCGGCTGCAGGTAGCCGCCGCCGCCGCCGCCGCGGCCGCCGCCCTGCTCTGGGCGGCGCCCGCCGCCCCCGAGGGCCGCGCCGCCGGCTGGCTCAGCGTGCTCGCGACGGACGACGGCCTCACGGTCATCTCGCCGCAGCTCTCGGTGCGCGCGCCCGTGGGCGACGCGCTCGAGGTGGAGCTCGGCTATGACGCCGACGTCATCACCGCGGCGAGCGCCGACGTGATCGCCGCGGCCTCGCCGCGCGGCTACACCGAGACCCGGCACGGCGTCGGGGTCGGCGCGACGTGGCGCCCCGCCGCGGCCACGAGCCTCGGCGCCCGCTACCTGCCGAGCTTCGAGGGTGATTACGAGTCGCAGGGCGTCGCGATCACCGCCGAGCGGGAGTGGATCGACCGCCGCCTCACCACGCAGGTGGGCTATCGCTTCGCGTTCGACGAGATCGGCCGGCGCGGCGACGCGCGGGAGGCGTGGCGATCGCTCGACACCCACGGCGTGACCCTCGCGCTCGCCTGGGTCTTCGGGCCGCGCACGGTCGGCCAGATCTCCTACGAGGGCCAGATCCTCGACGGCTACCAGGCGAGCCCGTACCGGTTCGTGCCCGTCGATCTGGCCGGCGTGCCCGTCGGCGTCCCGGAGCGGGCGCCGGACGACCGCGCGCGGCACGCCGTCGCGCTCGGGCTGCGGCACGCCATCACGCCGCAATGGTTCACGGCGACCTCGTACCGCGTCTACGCCGACACCTGGGGCATCGTCAGCCACACCGAGGAGATCGAGCTCCAGCGCTCCTCGATCGGCGGCGGCCTGATCCTCGGCGCCGGGCTGCGCCTCTACGGCCAGACGCGCGCCGATTTCTATGAGCGCCGCTACGCGGCGCCGGACGGCGCGCTGCCGCGCTACCGGACCGCGGACAAGATGCTCGCCCCCTCGTACTCGCTGCTCGCCGGCCCCCGGATCGAGGTGGGCCTCGGCCCGCTCGGCCCCCTCTCCGACCTGCGGGCGACCGCGAAGATCGAGCTCTACGTGCAGCGATTCATCGATTACGATCGCCTCACCGGAAGGCGCGCCGTGATCCCGGCGATCGGGATCGCGGGGGAGCTCTGACCATGAGACCCATCCCACCGATCCTCCTGCTCCTCGCCGCGTCCGCCGGCGCGGCCTGCACCGACGACGCGCCCCCCGACGAGCCCGACGCCGGCCCCCCCTGCGGCTTCGAGCTCGCGTGGGGCCGGCCCGTCGACGGCGTCTTCACCCCCTACGCGGACGGCGACGAGGCCGGCGTCGTCCTCGGCTTCCAGGGCTTCCGGTTCATCGACTCCTCGGCGCGGCTCGGCCAGATCGACGCGCCGTCCGCGGTGTTCCGCTTCCAGGTCGAGGTCGACGGCCAGGCGCCCATGACCCAGGACGCCGCCGCCGAGCTCGTCCCCGGCGCCGACGGCGCGCGCTACGCCGATCACCTCCAGATATTTTTCAATGACATCGCCATGCCCGAGCTCCTCGGGCGCTCGGCCGCGGTGCGCGCGCGGGCGACCGCGGCGGGCTGCACCGCGGCGGACGCCGCGACCGTCACGCTCGTGAACGGCGGATGCCAGGACGCAAGCGGAGGCACGTCATGCGGCGACGCCGGGCTCTGATCGCGGCCCTCGCGCTCGCGTTCGCGTGCGCGCCCGAGCCGGCGCCGCCGTTCCAGCGGATCTCGCTCCAGCCCGGCCCGAACCCCTTCGGCCCGGGCGATCCGCTCTGGGCCCCCCAGCCGCGCCGCGACCACCCGGCCGCGCTCGCCCTCTCGCGCGACGGCGCCAGGCTCTACGTCGCGCTCCAGGGCATCGAGGACGAGCCCGGCAGCGACGTCGCCGTCGTCGACACCGCGACCGAGCGCGTCCTCCGCCGCGTCCGGGTCGGCTCGAGCCCGACCGGCCTCGAGCTGCACCCCGGCGGCCGCTTCCTCGTCGTGACGAATCGATTCTCGAATTTCGCCTCGGTGATCGACACGACCACCGACGAGGTCGTCTCGGAGATCCCCGTCCCGTTCTACACGATCGACGTCGCCTTCCTCCCCGACGGCGGCCGCGCATACCTCACCAACCGCTGGAAGGACAGCGTCCTCCGCTGGGACCTCGACGTGGGGGACGAATTCCGCGTCCGCGGCGACAACTACCGCGCCGTCCCTGCGGACCTGCCGGCCGGGATCCCCGTCGGCCAGAACCCGCGCGACCTCGTCGCCTCCCCGGACGGCCGCCGCGTCTACGTCGCGAGCCCGACCGGCCTCTCGCTCTCGATCCTCGACACCGCGACCGACCGGGAGATCCGCCGCGTCGCGCTCAACTCGCCGCCCGGCGACGTGCAGGCCGCCGGCCCCTGGCTCTTCGTCACCCACACCGGCCGCGGATCCCAGCACCCCCCGGACGACGGCTTCGACACCGACGGCGACGGCCTGCCCGGCGACGGGACCGCGAACGTCATGTTCCAGGACCTCCAGAACGAGGTCGCCGTCCTCGACGCGGACGGCGAATGGATCTGGAATTACACGTCCGACACGATCTGCTGCCACGACTTCCGCGACGTCGATCCGGATCACCCCGAGAAGGGCGCCGCGCTGCCCAAGCCCGACACCTGGCCCGCGTCGCGGCTCGATTTCCTCCCCCCGCGCGATACCTGGATCGTCGCGGGCGCGCTCCCGGAGCAGGTGGCCATCCAGGGCGACACGCTGCTCGTCGTCTACTCCGGCTCCAACGAGGCCCAGCGCTTCACCGTCGCGGCGGACGGCTCGCTCACCCCGCGCGAGGCCAAGGGCGGCCTCTTCCGGACCGGGATGAACCCGCTCGACGTGGTGATCACGCCCGACGGCCGCCGCGCGTACGTCTCCGAGCGGCTCGGCGAGCACGTCACCGTCCTCGACCTCGAGGCCGGGCCCGGCGCCGAGCGCCGGATCCTGGTCGGCGACGTCTCCGGCGGCGAGTTCCCCGCCACCGACGCCGAGCTCGGCGAGGCCGTGAACTTCGTCACCGCGCCGCTCACCATCGACGGCGATCAGACCTGCGTCCATTGCCACCGCGAGGGCGGCAGCATCGCCAAGCCCATCGCCATGCCGCTCCAGACGAGCCCCGTGTGGGGCACGCGGATGGTCTTCGCGTACCGCGGCGCGTTCGACACGCGCCCCTGGTTCGCGGAGAGCGCCATGACGGAGACGAACTTCTTCCCCGTCATCAACGAGTTCGATCGCAAGGAGAACTTCTGCTGCGAGCAGCTCGATCCGCTGATCTGGTCGAATTACCCCTCCTTCGACGCGTGCACGGCGGATCCGTCCCAGCCCGGCTGCGGGCACGTCCTCGATTGCACGCACGACCCGCCCCCCGAGTGCGCCGCGCGCAGCTACGGCAGCCCCCACCTCACGCGCAACGCCCATTTCCTCGAGGCCGCGCGGGGGCTCTTCGGCCGGGATCGCACCGTCGGCGACGCGCTCTACCAGGAGATCGAGGGCCCGGACGGCGCGGTCGCAAGGGAGGGCCTCCCGCTCGATTTCGGCGGGATCACCCGCGCGCTCGGGCTGTTCCTGCTCCAGCGGCCGCGCTTCTTCCCCAACCCGAACGCCGTGGTCGAGTCACCGGCCGCGCGCCGGGGGAGGATCCTCTACGAGTCGCCGACCGTCGGCTGCAACACCTGCCACCCGCTCCCGCTCACCACCGTCACCCAGGACTTCAACCCGGCCGGCGTCTCGATCCGCTTCCCGCCGGTGATCAGCCCCCGCCGCGACCCGGCGGGAACGGACGCCGATCGCGTCACGGCGGGCTTCCTCCAGACCTTCACCGACGCCGAGCAGGACGAGAGCGGCGTTCGCTTCGGCTCCCCCCAGCTCCGCGGGATCTGGGACCGCGCGAGCCGCTTCTTCCACGACGGCCGCGCGCCGAGCCTGCGCGAGGCGCTGGCCACGCCTGGGCACCCCGCCCTCGCCCCCGGCGAGGTCGGCTTCAACGAGACCGACGGCATGCCCAACACGCACGGCGCCACGTCGCACCTCACGCCCGGCGAGCTGGAGGACCTGATCGCGTTCCTGCTCACGCTGTGAGCGGCCTGGAGGGGACCGGAGGCGCGCCGGCCTCCCGGATCCCCCGGCCCGACTTTTTTTCCAGGCCCCCTTGCTTCTGGTGCCAGTGGCACAATATTTCGGCCCGTGAGCAGCCCGGCCGCCATCCACCTCGCCCGCGCCAACAAGGCCGCCCGCCTCCTCGTCGAGGCCACTTCCCAGGAGGAGGCCGGCCTGCTGCTCGAGGCGGGGTTCGCCGAGCTCCAGGCCGCGGTGGCCGCGGCGCCGGCGGCGCTCGCGGAGCGCGTCCAGCGGGTCGTCAACGACATCGCGGGGCAGATGCTCCGCGCGGTCCACCCGGGCGCCCTGGCCGAGGCCGTGGAGGCCGCGCGGGCGTGAGCGCCTGCCCGGGATCTCCGTGCGGGCGCCGTCGCGGGCGCCCCAGGGGCACGGTCGCCCCCGTCGCGGAGATCGCCGATCGGAACGGCCAGGTCCGCGTCCTCGTCGGCCTGCCCGAGCGGCTCGCGGCGGCGCTTCAAGAGCGCGCGGAGATGGCCCTCGCTTGCCATATCCGGTGCGCCCTCCTGCGGGCGCTCCACGCGGGCCCCCGGCCGTCGCTGCTCGACGTCATCGATTATGGACCGCGCCTCCAGGTCCGGCTGCCGCGGGAGCTGCTCGAGCAGGTCGAGCAGGCGTACGGCGTCGCCGAGCGCGAGGCGGCGATCATCACCGCGGTCGCGGCGTACGTCGGCGGCCGCTGACCCGGAGACGTCTCGAGATCCCGTCGAGGACCGCGCGGGAATGGCTCCGCGGCCCGCTCCTCCGCGCCCCTTTCCCTGGCCCGCGCGTCGCTTGACTCCGCAGGCGGATGCTCTACACGCATGGTCCATGCGAAATAGAATCCTGCTCTGTGTCCTGCCTCTCCTCGCTTCCGCCCTCCTCGCATGCGGCTCGGAGGATCCGGCGCCTGCGCCGTCCGGGGGCGAGCTGCTCGCCCCGCCGCCGGCGGGGCAGGGCGTTCAATTCGCGATGACGACCAGGCTCGATCCGGGGACCGAGGTCGAGCATTGCAAGTTCGTCCAGGCGCCCGCGGAGGGCATGTTCGTGACCCGCGACGAGGTCCGCTTCACCACGGGCAGCCACCACGTCCTCCTGTTCGAGACGGCGTACACGGCCATCCCGACCGCTCGGGACGACGGATCGCCCATCGAGGCCGACGCGAACGGCGTGTTCGATTGCAGCGACGGCGCCACCGCCGGCTTCACGGTCTCCAAGCTCATCTCCGGCTCCCAGAACGCCGACGGGGACGCATTCCTGAATTTCCCCGAGGGCGTGGCGCTCCCCGTCGCCTCCGGCCGCGTGCTGCTCGTCAACGCGCATTACGTCAACGCGTCGGGCGAGGAGATCGAGCCCGAGGTGCGGATCAACCTCTGGACCATCCCGGAGGACAGGGTCACCGCGGAGGGGGACATCCTGTTCTGGTACGACGCGTTCATCAAGGTGGAGGCCCGGTCCGAGGGCCGCGCGCGGATGCGGTGCCGGCTCGGCACGGACATCACGCTGATGAACGTGCAGTCCCACATGCACGCGCGCGGGACGGGCTACGCGGCCATGCAGCTCGGCGCGGCGCCGTTCTACACGAACGAGACCTGGCAGGACGTGCCCGTGAAGCATTTCGACGGCGGCCTCGCGTTCTCCGCCGGGACCTGGATCGACTACTACTGCGACTACATGAACCCCGGCCCGGAGCCGGTCATCCAGGGCCCCCGGTCGACGGACGAGATGTGCATGCTGATCGGCGCCTATTACCCCGCGGACCGCGCGACCTCGCGGTGCGCGGCCGACCCCGCCCGCCCCCAGGAGACGGGCAACCTCGGCGCCGAGTGGGTCGGCCACGGGGCCGCCTCGTGCGCCGAGACGTTCGGCTGCGTGCAGCAGAAGCTCGGCGGCGGCGGCGACGCCATCGACGGCGTCTCGACCTGCATCAACGCCTCGGATCCTGCGATATCGAAGGAGATGTCCGACGCGCTGCGCTGCCTGTTCCTCCACCCCGGCGACGCGCAGAGCGCCTGCCAGGCCGAGTTCGCCGCCTGCCTCGCGAAGTGAGCCCCGGGGGGAGCGCCCTCCGCCTCATTCAGGCCCGCCGGGCGCGGCGGACAGGCCCTCGACCAGGTACAGGCGCGAGAGCACTTCATAGTAGCAATAGGCGTACGACTGGCCGTCCGCCGACATCGCCATGGTCAGGAGCGACACGAGCCCCGGCCGGTCCGTGCGCGGCGGCAGGGTGAGGTGGGGGGCCGCCGCGCCGGTCGCGAGCTCCACGCGGGAGACGCGCACCGGGAGCGCGCGCGTCCGGACGTAGACCGCGTCGCCGCCCCGGTCCCACGCCACGGCGAGCTGATCGCGGAAGCGCCCGGGCACGGCCCCGAGGTCGTCGCCGCGGTCGGAGAGCACGCGGAGCGCGCCTCCCTCGTCCACCCCGGCCATGCGCGCGCCGTCCGGTGAAATGGCCACCACCGGGGCGACGCCCTCGGGCGTCACGGGCACCGGCGCCGCCGCGCCGATCTCGTAGGTCCACAGGCGCGCCACGCGCCCGGCCTCGCCGGCGCGCAGCAGGAGGCGCTTCCCGTCGGGGAACCAGCGCGCGGCCAGCACCACCGCCACGGGGGCGATCGCGAGGGGCCGGGCCGGGCCTGCGGCCGTCGGCAGGAGGGAGAGATCGAGGGGCGGGCCATAGCGCATCGTGAGGACCCATTCCCCGTCCGGGGATATCGCGAGCGGCTGCCCGTCGCCGAGGCGGACCGGCGGCGCGCCGTCGGTCGCGCGGAGATACGCGCCGTAGCTCGGGCCCTCGCTCTCCCCGGTCTCGGCGAAGATCACCCGGCGGCCGTCCGGAGAGATATCGGTCAAGAAGGAGTTGTCGGACCAGGTGAGCTCGCGCTCGGCGTCCCCGCCCTTCTCGCCGGAGACGAGCCCCATGCGGATGGATTGATGATCGACGAGCGCGCGGCCGCCCTCGGCGACGTCGTGCAGGAGGAGGCGGCCGGGCGCGCGGTCCTCGAGGCGCACGCGGCCGTCGAGATCGACGGAGAAGAGCGCGTTCGCGGCGTCGGCCTTCGAGGCCGTGAACCAGATCCGCTCGCCTCCGGGATCCCAGGCGAGGCCGGCCGCGCTGGCCCATTCGCCGGAGAGCTCGCGCGGCTCGGGGCCCGCCCCGATCACCACGACCGATCCGCGATCGTCCTTGGGGTTCGGGTGGGACAGGAATGCGATGCGATCGCCGCGGGGCGAGACGCGGGCGTAGCTGATCCAGCCCTCCGTCTCGTGGCGCACCGTGCCGGCGGGGTACTCGAGGCGATGGCGGCCGCCCACCCTCCGGACGACGGCGAGCTCCGCGCCGCCCGGGCCCCAGTCGGCCTCCTGGACCTCCTCGAGCACCGCGCGCGGCGCGCCGCCGCCGATGGGCATGCGCGCGAGCGTGCCCGCCTTGTGGTCGGGGTCGAAGGGGCGCGGCTCGAGCAGGAGCGCGAGCTCTCCTCGCGAGGACACGGAGAGCACGTCGGCCGAGACGCCGAGCGAGCGGGCGCCTGGCCCCTCGGCGCGCGCGGCGAAGAGCTCCGGAGGGCCGCCCTCCCAGGTCGCCCCGTACAGGACGCCGTGTCCGCCCTCGGAGAACCGGGCGGACAGCACCTGGCCGCGGCGGAACGTGAGCGGCCTGTACGTCGCGTGCCCCGGGGACGCCCCGGCGGCGCGCGAGCCGCCGCGCGCGAGGAAGGAC
>CAYQYG010000072.1:0-26050 GCA_964421485.1 uncultured Polyangiaceae bacterium
CCTCCTGCTCGCCGCCTCGCCGCGCGCGGCGGTGGAGGTCCGCGCGCACGGCGCCGACGTCCGCCTGCTCCTCGGCGCCCCGCGCGCGGCCCGCGCCGCGATCGTCGCCTGGCTGCTGCGCCGCCGCGCCCATTTCGTGTTCGCCGCGCGCGCGCAGCTCGACGCGCTCGCCGCGGCGCTCCCGCCCGCGCTCGCCGCGGCGCTCTCGAGCGCCGCGCGCGTCGAGCCCCCCGCGATCGACCTCCCGGACGTCGCGGACCGGGCGCGCGCCCTCCGCCGCGCCCTCGACCTCGCGCCCGGCGAGCGCCTGGCCGTCGCGGCCTGCCGGCTCATCCCCACGAAGCGCGTCGATCTCGCGATCCTTGCCGCGCGCGCCGCATCCCCGCCCGTGCGCCTCGTCATCGTCGGCGACGGCCCCGAGCGACCCGCGCTCGAGCGCCTCGCCTCCCCCGCCGCGGTGCTCTTCACCGGCGCGCTCCCGCGCCGCGAGGCCCTCGCGTGGATCGCCGCGGCGGACGCGCTGATCCACCCCTCCGCGGTCGAGGCCGCCCCGACCGCGATCCGCGAGGCCCGCGCGCTCGGCGTGCCCGTGGTCGCGTGCGCCGCCGGCGACGTCGCCGCCTGGGCCCTGGCGGACCCGGGCATCGCGATCGCCGCCCCGACCGAGGAGGCCCTCGCCGCCGCGCTTGCGTCTCTGGCTCCACGAGGGGGCTCGCGCCCCCTCGCCCCGCCGGGCTGAGCCCGGCGGGGCCCCACTCCCCTCAAACCGCTCGAGCCAGCCAGATCGTGATCTCGTCCGGGCACATCCTTGTGCCCACCTGATGCGATCTCCGGCGGGGGCCGCTCGATGCGATTCGGCGAAAGGGGTCTCGCCGTTCGGCTCAGCCGTGCGCCTGGCCGAGGATCTGCTGCATCTCGTGCGTCGAGATCCCGAACGCCCGCGCCAGCGCCTGCAGGGCGAGGCCCTCGCGCTCCTTCACGCCCCCGTCGAGCCAGGCCACGGCCGAGGCGACCAGCAGGGCCGCGCGCCGCAGCTCGTCGCTCGGCAAGGCCGCCGCGATCTCCTCCGCCCGCGCCGCGGCGCCCTCGCCGTGCACCCGCTCGGCCGCCCCCTGCATGATCTCCTCGATGTACGCCGCGCTGAAGCGCCCGCCCGTCACGCGCCCGACGCGCTCCACCAGCCGGTGCCGCTCGGCCTCCGAGACCCGCCCGTCCGCCGCGGCGACCAGATAGGCGGCCTCGACCAGCGCCTCGAGCTCCCGCGAGGCCTCCTGCTCCTCGCGCGCGTGCTCCTCCTGCACCGCCTGCTGCGCGGCCTGCTCGTTCTCGAGCACCTGCTTGTACGACTGCATCTGCTCGAGCAGCGCCTGGATGCCGGCCAGCCCGCGAGCCTCCTGAACCTCAGCCATGGTGCACACCTCTCCGCCGAGTGGATCGGGGGCCCGCGCGCGGACCCCCCGCGATCAAGGCGCGCACGATCGCACGCGCCCGCGGCGCCTGTCCACGCCCTGAGCCGCTCCGGCGAGCGGCCGCCCGGTCGAGCCCGCCCCCACCCCTCGCAACACCCTTGCAATCGCCGGCGCTTCGAGTACGGTGCGCTCGCCTTGCGCCGGTCCCCCGGCCGCAAGGTGGATCGGGGCGTAGCGCAGCCTGGTTAGCGCACTTGACTGGGGGTCAAGGGGTCGGTGGTTCGAATCCACTCGCCCCGACTGGTCCGGCGGTTCCCGTCGGACCTTTCGGTTTTTGTGATCACGGCGATCGGAGCCGCGCAGCAGGCAGCGCCAATCGGCGTCCGCTGCTGTCGATCCTCGCGCCGGCAGCACGAGACGAGCGCGCGACGCCTCGTCGCCGTCGAACGGGCGCCGTGATTGAATCGATTCACGCGCGCGGAGCCATCGATACGGGCTCATCCGCGTCGCCGCAATCGCGGGCGTCCCCGGCGGCTCGAATCTCCGCATTTGCAATCCCGAGCCGATCGGTGCACCGCCGGCCTCGGCGAATGTGAGTTGAGGGCCTCGCGGGCTGCCGGCAGAGGAATGGCGGGGCAGGTGGACGTCCGGGGGCGGCGGGCTCAGAAGGCGATATGAGGTGTGGCGGGGAAGTCGGGCTCGCGGGAGAGCCGCTCCTCGACGGCGATCATCGCGGCGAGCACGACGTGCTCCTCGAAGGGGCGGCCGACGATCTGGGCGCCGACGGGGAGGCCGGCGCTCCGGCGATCGACCTCCGCGGCGCGCTTCTCGAGGCGATCGCGCGGGCGATCGCGGCGCGCCTCCTCGGGGCGCACGCGCGTGACGGGCACGACGCCGGCGGGGAGCTGCGCGAGGTTCCACAGCATCGAGGGGCTGCCGGCGATCGTGAAATCGCGCGAGGCGCCGTGGTGCAGGGCCGGCGTCGCGTGCGGGGGGCAGATCAGCGCGTCGATGCGCTCGGCGCGCATGGCGTCGACGATCGAGGCGCGCGCCTGGCGGAGCTCGTGCGTGAGGCGCCAGTAATCGAGGACGGACTTGGGGCCGGTGATCTCGAGCAGGCGCGCGAGGCGGCGCTCGCCCCCGGCGGCCGCGAGGCGCGAGGCGGCGCGGCGCACGGGCGGCGGGAGCGAGGCGAGGGCGCGCAGCGAGCGGAGCGAGGGATCGACCTCGCCGCCCTCGAGCACCAGTGCGGCCGAGGCGCCGCCGTCGGCGGTGAGGGAGGCGAAGTAGGCGTAGATCGCGTCAGGGATGCCAGGGGGCGTGAACGGGACGACGTCGGCGCCGGCGGCGCGGAGCGCGGAGGCCGCCTTGGCGACCGCGCGCGCGACGGCGGCGGACGGCGGCAGGAGGCCGTCGTCGGCGTAGTAGCCGACGCGCAGGCCGGCGACGTCGACGCGCGCAGGATCGGGCGCGGGCAGCGGCGGGACGCGCGGGTCCATGGCGGCCATCGCGGCGGGATCGAGCTCGGCCATGAGCAGCGCGAGGTCGCGCGCGGTGCGGGCCATCGGGCCGAGCTGGGAGCGGACCGCCTCCTGGCCGAGGAGCGCGCTGTTGCTGCCGCTGTTGGTCCAGCGATCGAGCGTGGGCTTCAGGCCCGCCGCGCCGGAGAAATGCGCGGGCACGCGGATGCTGCCGCCGACGTCGGTGCCGATGCCGAGCGGGGACATGCCGGCCGCGATCGCGGCGGCCTCGCCGCCCGAGGATCCGCCGGGCGTGTGATCGAGGCTCCAGGGGTTCGCGGTGCGGCCGAAGACGGGGTTCGAGCACTCGTGGAAGAGCAGGATCTGGGAGACGTTGGTGCGGCCGAGGATCACGGCGCCGGCGCGGCGGAGGAGCTCGGTGACGGCGGCGTCCTTCGCGGCGATGTGGCCGCGGCGCGAGGGCGCGCCGAGCGTGGATGCCTGGCCGGCGAAATCGAGCGACTCCTTCACGGTGACGGGCAGGCCGTGCAGCCGGCCGCGGACGTCGCCGCGGCGGCGCTCCTCGTCGGCGCGGCGGGCCGCGGCGATCGCCTCGTGGCGGAGGACCTGCGTGAAGGCGCGGATCTTCGGGTCGACGGCGTCGATGCGGTCGAGGTGGGCGCGGGTGACCTCCTCCGCGCTGACGTCGCGGGAGGCGAGCAGGTCGGCGAGGGCGGTCGCGGTGAGGCGGGTGAGGTCGTTCGATCGGCTCAAGGCGGGCTCGGCGAGGCTGAGAGGCAGGCGGCAAGCGGCCGCCGGTGACGCGTACCACAGGTCGGCGCCCGCGAGCTTGCTACGCTCGCGCCCCCCGCCGATGCAGCCGCTGCCGATCGATCCGATCCTGCCCGAGCTCTGCGCCGCGCTCCGCGCCGCAGGGAGCGTGGTGCTCGAGGCCCCCCCCGGGGCGGGCAAGACGACGCGTGTACCGCGCGCGCTGCTCGACGCGGGCTTCGCCGCGCAGGGGGAGATCCTCGTGCTCGAGCCGCGGCGGCTGGCCGCGCGGCTCGCGGCGCGCCGGGTCGCCGAGGAGCTCGGCGAGGAGGTGGGCCGGTCCGTGGGCTACGCGATGCGCTTCGAGCAGGCGGGCGGGCCGTCGACGCGGATCCGGTTCGTGACCGAGGGCGTGCTGACGCGGCGCCTGCTCGCCGATCCGGAGCTCCGCGGCGCGGCCGTCGTGGTGCTCGACGAGATCCACGAGCGGCACCTCGCGGGGGACGTGGCGCTCGCGCTGCTCCGGCGGCTCAAGCGCGGGCCGCGGCCGGACCTCCGCCTCGTCGCGATGTCCGCGACGATCGAGGCCGCGCCCGTGGCGGCGTTCCTCGGTGAGGGCGGCGCGCCGGCGCCCGTCCTGCGGGCCGAGGGGCGGCAGTTCGAGGTGGAGATCGAGCACCTCGC
This sequence comes from uncultured Polyangiaceae bacterium, assembly GCA_964421485.1. Lineage (GTDB taxonomy): Bacteria > Myxococcota_A > Polyangia > Polyangiales > Polyangiaceae > CAYQYG01. Next base: position 4,325 of record CAYQYG010000072.1, read on the forward strand.
CCAGCGCGCGGGCGACGAGCGGCTCGAGGCGCAGGTCGCGGCCGCGGCGCGGCGGCTCGTCGCCGAGGGGCTCGACGGCGACGCGCTGGTCTTCCTGCCGGGCTCGCTCGAGATCCGCCGCGCGATGGAGGCGTGCGCGCCCGTCGCGCGCGCCGCGGACCTGCTGCTCGTGCCGCTCCACGGCTCGCTCTCGGCCGCGGAGCAGGACCGCGCGATCCGGCCCGCGGACAGGCGCAAGGTGATCCTCTCGACGAATGTCGCGGAGACCTCCGTGACGATCGACGGCGTGGCGGCGGTGATCGACAGCGGGCTCGCGCGCGTCGCGGCGCACGCGCCGTGGTCGGGCCTGCCGACGCTGCGCGTGTCGCCGATCTCGAGGGCGTCGGCGGCGCAGCGGGCCGGGCGCGCGGGCCGCACGCGCCCGGGGCGCTGCCTCAGGCTCTACACGCGCGGCGACCTCGCGGCGCGGCCGGAGCACGACGCGCCCGAGATCCGGCGGGTGGAGCTCTCCGAGACCCTGCTCGAGCTCTGCGCCGCGGACGCGCGCGACGTCGAGGGGCTCGGCTGGCTCGATGCGCCGCCGGCCGCGGCGATCGCGGCCGCGGAGGCGCTGCTCGTCCGGCTCGGCGCCATCGACGCCGCGCGCGCGCTGACGCCGATCGGGCGGCGGATGCTGCGGTTCCCCGCGCACCCGCGGCAGGCGCGCATGATCATCGAGGCCGAGCGGCGCGGGATCGCGGCCGACGGGTGCGCGCTCGCGGCGCTCGTGGGAGAGCGAGGGCTCGGGGCGCAGGGCGCGCCATCACGTGGAGCGCGACCCGGAGCCCCGAGCGTCGAGCAGACGCTCGCCGCAGGGCCGCCCGGAAAGCGCCGCGGCGGCGCGCGCCACGGCTCGGACCTCATCGCCGCGCTCGAGGCCTTCGAAGAGGCCGCCGCCGCGCGCTTCGACCCGGACCGGCTGAGGTGGATCGGTGTTGATCCACCTCGCGCGACGGCCGTGGAGCGCGTGCGCCGGCAGCTCGATCGGCTCGCGGATCACCGCGCGGGCGCGCCGCCCGGCACATCGGAGGAGCTCGACCGCGATCGGCGGATCGTGATCCTCGCGGGCTACCCGGATCGGGTCGGGCGGCTCCGGCGGCCCGAGGCGGCGACGGGCCGCGCGGGCCGGGAGATCGTGCTCGCCGCGGGCGGCACCGCGGCGCTGTCCGAGGCGAGCGCGATCGACGACACGGACCTCGTGGTCGCGGTGGACGTCGAGGAGCGGAGCGAGGGCGGGCGCGGGCGGGCGACGGTGCGCGTGGCGAGCGCGATCGAGGCGGACTGGCTGCTCGAGATGTACACGGACGCGATCCGCGACGCGACGGAGGTGGTCTGGAGCGAGGCCGGCGAACGCGCGGAGGTCGTGCGCCGGCTCTCGTACGGGGCGATCACGCTCGAGGAGAGCCGGCCCTCGGGCGCCGCCGATCCCGAGGCGGCCGCCGCGGCGGCGCGCGAGCTGTTCGCGCGGGCGAAGGCGAAGGGCTGGCGCGCGTTCGTGAAGGGCGACCGGCTCGAGCGGTGGTCCGCGCGGGTCGCGTTCGCGCGCGAACGCTGCCCGGAGCTCGCGCTGCCCGACGCGGGGGAGGCCGCGATCGAGGCAGCGCTCGAGGCGCTCTGCGAGGGGCGCCGGAGCTTCGCCGAGCTCCGCGAGGCCGACCTCGAGGGCGCCGTGATCGCGGCGGCGGGGCCGGCGGCGGCGCGCGCGCTCGACGAGGTCGCGCCGGAGTCGATCGTGCTCCCCGGCGGCCGGCGGGCGCGCCTCGAGTACGCGGCCGGCGCCGCGCCGTCGCTCGCCTCGCGCCTGCAGGACTTCTTCGGCATGGCCGAGGGCCCGAGGGTGGCGCGCGGCCGGGTGCCGGTGGTCCTGCACCTCTGCGCGCCGAGCGGGCGCCCCGTGCAGGTCACGACCGACCTCGCGGGCTTCTGGGCGCGGCACTACCCGGCGATCGCAAAGGAGCTCCGCCGCAGGTACCCCAAGCACGCCTGGCCCGACGATCCCGCGCGGGCGAGCCCGCCCGCCGCGGGCCGCCGCCCACGCTGACCGCTGACCGTCAGCGCGCCGCGGCCAGGCGCTGGATCGTGTCCGCGCCCATGCGCAGGAGGCTCCGGACCGTCCCGTCGCTCATCGGCAGCGTGAAGGCAACGTCGTTCTGGCTCTGCGCGACCTGCATCGGCGGCACCGAGCCGAAGCCCCACGTGGTCAGGAAATTCGCGACCCGCGCGATCCCCTCGAGGTTCCTGAGCGCGACGGCGCCGTTCGCGGCGGCCTGCGGATCGGTGTACGTGAAGGCCCCCGCGAGGTTCAGCCCCGGCGGCTGGAAGTTGCCGGTCACGCGCACGTACTGGAGGCCCGCGAGGAACGGGATCTGCTGCGAGGCCGAGGCCACGGCCGCCTGCGTCGCGAGGTCGCCGGCCAGCGCGAACGACGCGCCCCGGGTGCCGGCGAGGTCGATCATCCACGCCGGGATCGAGCGCTCGAGCTTGCCGCCGCGGAGCCGGTCGAGCGCGCGCCGCATGCCCGTCTCGTTCCCGGTGAGCAGCGTGTGCGGCGTGAGCACGACGAAGCCGATGTTCCCCGCGGTGTAGAGGTCATTGCCGGCGTAGCGGCTCTTGACGAGCGGCGCGCCGGCGACGGTGACGGCGCGCATGTCCGCGGATCGGCGGATGGCGTCGGGATCGAAATTCCCCTGGAGGATCGCGCAGAAGTCCGCGCCCTGCATGGCGTACAGGCCGCCGTAGACCCTGGCCACGTCGCGCGAGGGCACGAAGTTCGACTCGGGGCCGATCGGCAGGAGGCCCTTCACGATCTGATCGACCTCCGCGCCGACGCCGGTCGAGAACATCTGCGCGGCGTCGAGGTAGCCGAGCATCACGATCCCGCCCGGGAGGAGCGCGATCGGGTCGCGGTCGATCAGGGCCGAGTCGACCCTCTCACCGCCGATCAGCACGAGGCTGTCGCCGCCGCCGCACCCTGCGCCGACGGGCACGGCGAGCGCCCCGAGCGCCCCGAGCGCCGCGATCAGGCGCGCCCGCGCCGCCGCCCCGATGAGCCGTCCGCCGCGCTTCATCGGCCGCGGGCTCAGGCGCGCTCCTCGGGCGCCGGATCGAGGCGCTCGAGCGGGAACGAGCCGATGATCTTGAGCATCTTGGTCTCGCGCTTCACGCCCTCGAGGGCCGCGACCAGCGCGCGATCGGTCGTGTGGCCGCTGACCTCGACGTAGAAGACGTACTCCCAGCCCTCGCCCGGGATCGGGCGCGAGTGGATGCGGCGGAGGTTGCAGCTCCGCTCCTTGAAGTGCTGGAGGATGTCGTGCAGGGCGCCCGGGCGATCGCGCGCGCTGAAGAGGAGCGCGGTCGCGTCGTTGCCCGAGCGGGGCGCGGGCAGGCGCGAGAGCACGGCGTAGCGGATGCGGATCTCGCCCTCGTCGCCGACGTTCTCGCGGGCGACCCGGAGGTCGTGCGCGCCGACGAAGCCGCGGGGGACGACCGCGGCGCTGCCATGGTTCTCCGCCGCGAGCTCCCACGCCATCTGCGGCGATCGGACGTCGAGCACCAGCGCGCGCGGGTGATGGATCTCCAGGTAGTTGACGCACGCGACGTGATCCTGCGGCGAGGCGTAGACCTTCTCCACCTCGGCGACGTTGCCGGAGCGGCTCACGAGCACGAGCGCCTGCGCGAGCTCCCGCTCGCCGACGACCTTGAGGTCCGCGCCCGCGATCGCCTGGATCGTCGGGAAGATCGGCCCCTCCTTGAGGGACTCGTACGGCACGACCGCGAAGTCGGCCCGAGAGCGCGCGACCTCCTCGATCGCGGCCGAGGGGCCCTCGGCCCGCACGAGCTCGGCGCCCGCGCCGAAATGATCCCGCGCGGCGATCCAGCCGAAATCACCCTCGGCGCCGAGGAACACGACCCGCGGCGCCACCTCGAAGGGCCGGCACGCGGCATCGATCGTGGTGAAGATCGGCCGCACCGCGCTGGCCGCGAGGGGCGGCGTGGCGGCCCCCTCCAGGGCCTGGAGGTGGGCCGCGTCCGCGGACGGGGCGAAGCGGGCAGTGCCCGGCCTCAGCCTCGCGAGGTCCTGCGCCACGCGCGTCCGCCGCTCGATGGCGCGCAGGATCTCGTGGTCGATCTCCAGGAGCAGCGCCCGGAGCTCCTCGATGCGCCTCCGCTCATCCATCCCGGCCACCCTAGCACCGCGCCCGGCGAAGATGCGAGTCGGGTCGGCAGGGCCGAGTCGGCGGGGCGGGGCCGACTGCCAATGAGGGGGCTATGCCGCGGCCGAAGCGCTCGATCCGCTGGACGAGCTCGAGGACGAGCTGCCGCTCGACGAGGAGCTGCTGCCCGAGGACGAGCCGCTGTCTCCGCCCGGCTTGCCGCCATCGGAGCCCTTGCCCGCCGAGTCGCCCTCGGCCTTCGCCGCAGGCTTGTTGCTGCTCGACGCGTAGAGGTCCGAGTACCAGCCGCCGCCCTTGAGGATGAACCCGGTCCCCCGCGAGATCTGCCGCCGCGCGGTCGCGCTGTGGCACCGGGGACACTCGGTCAGCGGCGCTTCCTTGATAGACTGCTCGGTCTCCCACTCGTGGGCACAAGACGCACAGGCGTACTCGTAGGTAGGCATGGTCTACTCCTCGGACAGCCCGAGTGGTATGGCCGCATTAGCCACCTGTCAAGGTGGCTGCCAGAACGCCGCGTGCCCTTTACATCCGCGTAGTTCCGGGCGCGCCAAGGAGCCGCGCTCACGATCCGCTCCGCCGCCGCGATCGCGGGGTTTCGCCTTGCCGCCCGGTCCCGACGAACGTACACGAGGAGGGAGACCAGGCATGGCAGTACGTGGCATGCAGTGACGATACGTTGTCCTGCCCTCGTGGCGGGACCTGGAACGCCTCATGCGCATTCGCAAGCTCGAGATCAGCGGCTTCAAATCGTTCGTCGACCGCACGGTGATCCACTTCGACACCGACGTCATCGGCATCGTCGGGCCGAACGGCTGCGGCAAGTCGAACATCGTCGACGCGATCAGGTGGGCGATCGGCGAGCAGAGCGCGAAGCACCTGCGCGGCCGGGCGATGTCCGACGTCATCTTCAACGGCTCGGAGAGCCGGAGCCCGCACGGCATGGCCGAGGTGACGCTGATCTTCGACAACAGCGATCCGGGCGCGGCCTCGCAGCTCCCGCTCGAGTACCGCGACTACGCCGAGATCGCCGTGACGCGCCGGCTGTTCCGCGACGGGACGAGCGAGTACCTGATCAACCGGACCCAGGTCCGGCTCAAGGACGTGACCGATCTCTTCCTCGGCACGGGCGTCGGGACCAAGGCCTACTCGATCGTCGAGCAGGGCAAGATCGGCCTGATCGTGTCGGCGCGGCCCGAGGACCGGCGGCTGCTCATCGAGGAGGCCGCGGGCATCACGAAGTACAGGGCCCGGAAGAAGCAGGCCGAGCAGAAGATGGAGCAGACGCGGCAGAACCTGCTGCGCGTGGGCGACATCGTCTCCGAGATCCAGCGGAGCCTCGCGTCGCTGAAGCGGCAGGCCGCGAAGGCCGAGCGGTACGTGGGCTACAAGCGGGAGCTCGAGGACGTCACGCTGCACGAGGCGTCGCACAAGCTGCTCGAGATCACGGTGCTCCGGCAGCGCGAGGAGGCCGCGCGGGGCGAGCACGGCGAGCAGGAGCAGGCGGCGAAGGCCGCGCTGTCGGCCCGAGAGGCGGAGCTCGAGGTGATCCGGCTCGAGGCGCACGCGTGCGAGGAGCGGGCGGAGCGGGCGCAGAACGAGGCGTTCGCCGCGGACAACGAGGTCCGCACGCACGAGGCGGAGATCGCGCGGGCGCGCGACCGGCTGCGGCACCTGGAGGAGCGGCGCGCGGCCGCGGCAAAGGAGCAGGCCGATCTGGAGCGGACCGTCGAGGAGCTGCGCGCGGAGCGGGCGCAGCTCGAGGGGGAGCTCGCGCGGGTCGAGGAGGAGGAGTCGCGCGAGAGCGAGCTCGCCCTGGAGCAGCACGAGCGGCTGGAGGAGCTGCGCCACGGCGAGCGGACCGCGGAGCAGGAGGTCGGGATCCTGCGGAAGCGCGCGGGCGAGGCGGCGGCCGCGGTGGCCGCGGCCGAGGCGACGCTGGCGGGCTCGGACCGGCGGCTGGCCGAGATGCGGCAGCGGCGGGTGAAGCTCGAGGACGAGCTCGGGCGGCTCTCCTTCGAGTCGGATGACCTGGAGCGCAAGCGGTCGGAGCTCGGGCGGCAGGTGGCCGAGCTCGCCGCGGCGAAGCGCCTCGCCGCCGAGGAGCGCGCGCGGCTCGACGTGGAGCTGAAGGGGCTGCGGGAGCAGGCGGTCGCGAGCGACAGGGCCGTCGATCACGCGAAGAACGAGCTCTCGCAGCGGCGGAGCCGGCTGCGCGCGCTCGAGGAGCTGCACGCGCGGCTCGAGGGGGTCGGCGCCGGGGTGAAGGCGCTGCTCAAGGCGAAGGACCCGGCGGTGCTGGGGATCGTGGCGGACCGGATCGAGGCGCCGGCCGAGCTGACGGCGGCGTTCGCGGGGCTGCTCGGCGATCGCCTGCAGTGCGTGGTGGTCCGGGACGTGGACCGCGGGATGGAGCTGCTCGCGTCGCTGTCGCGGGACAACCGCGGACGGGCGAGCATGATCGCGGCGCGGCCGCGGTACGTGGCCGGCGCGGCGCGGCGGGCGCCGCAGGGCGAGGGCGTGATCGGGCCGCTCGCAGACCGGCTCCGGTTCGCGCCGGAGGACGAGCCGCTCGTGCGGGCGCTGGTGGGCGACGCGGTCGTGGTGGCCTCGGCCGAGGTCGCGGCCCGGCTCGCCGCCGAGGGCGCGGGGCGGGCGCTGGTCGCGCTCGACGGGACGGTGATCCGCGAGGACGGCGTGGTGAGCGGCGGCTCGGGCGACGCGGTCGCGGCGGGCATGCTCGAGCAGAAGCGCGAGATGCGGGCCCTGCACGAGATCGTCGCGGCGAAGTCCGAGGAGGTCACCGCGCTGCTCGAGGCGCAGCAGGCGCTCAGGCAGCGAATACAAGAGATCTCCGCGGGGCTGGAGCGCGCGCGGACCGAGGCGCACCAGAGCGAGCTCGCGCTGGTGACGGCGGAGAAGGATCACCGGCGGGCCGAGGAGCAGCTCGCGGCCGCGCAGAAGCGGCGGGGCGTGGTGCAGGGCGAGCTCGAGGACCTCACCGAGGGGCTCGAGACCGCGGGGGGCGAACAGGACGCGGCGCGGCAGCGGCTCGATGCGGGGCAGCGGGCGCGCGAGGAGGTCGCGGCCGGGCTCGAGCACGCGGAGGGCGTGGCGGCGGAGTGGCGCGAGCGGGTGCTCGCGCAGCAGTCGGTGGTGACCGACCGGAAGGTGCGGCTGGCGCGGGTGCGCGAGCGCGCGGCCGCGGCGCGCGGGACCGTGGAGCGCCTCCGGCGGTCGTGCGACGAGCTCGGCGGGCGGATCGTGCGGCTGGATCAGGAGCGGACCGAGGCCGCGATCGGGGCGGGCAAGGCGGCGGCGACGATCATGATCGCGCGCGAGGCGCTGTCGGCCGCGGCGGCGGAGGCGCACGCGGCGCAGGCGACCCTGCAGGAGGCGCGGCGCGCGCTCGACGAGGCGCGGCAGGGCCTCGCGGGCCGCGAGGCGGGCCTGCGCGAGCTCAGGCAGGAGCTCGCCGCGATCACCGAGCGGCTGCGCAAGCACGAGCTCGCGCTGGAGAAGCTCTCGATCGAGCACACGCACCTGATCGAGGGCGTGCGGGAGCGCTTCCGGGGGCTGGAGCTCCACCGCGTGGTGGGCGACTACCACAAGCGCCCGCCGGTCGACGCGAGCCACCGCGCGCGCATCCTGGAGCTCACGGAGCTGCTCGATCGGATGGGCCCGGTGAACCTCGACGCGGTGCGCGAGCACGCGGAGGCCGAGGAGCGGTACCGCTACTACTCCGGGCAGAAGGCGGATCTCGAGAAGGCGATCGACGACCTCGAGAAGGCGATCGCGCAGATGAACCGCGAGTCGAAGCGGCTCTTCCGGGCGACCTTCGACGGCGTGAACGCGCGCTTCAAGGCGCTCTTCCCGCGCATGTTCCGCGGCGGCACGGCCGAGCTGCGGCTGACGAACCCGGAGGACCTGCTCGAGACCGGCATCGAGATCCTCGCGCAGCCGCCGGGCAAGAAGCTCGGCAACATCGAGCTCATGAGCGGCGGCGAGAAGGCGCTCACGGCGGTGTCGCTGATCTTCGCGATCTTCCAGTTCAAGCCGTCGCCGTTCTGCATCCTCGACGAGGTCGACGCGCCGCTCGACGAGGCCAACGTCGCCCGCTACAACGAGGCGATCCGCAGCATGACGAGCCACTCGCAGTTCATCCTGATCACGCACATCAAGCGGACGATGCAGTCGGTCGACGTGCTCTACGGCGTGACCATGCAGGAGCCCGGCGTGTCCAAGCTGGTCAGCGTGCGGATCAACGAGAGCGCGACGCGGGCGGAGCGCGCGGCGCCGGCCGCCGCGGTGGCGTGAGCGCGGAGGGCGATCCGGCGCCCGCACGGCTGCCCCGCGCGGCCTCCGGGCTCCGGCACCTGCGCTGGGGGCGGGAGGTGCTCGCGACGCTCGAGGCGCACGCGGAGCACAACCCGCGGCTCTCCGCGCCCGCGCGGGTGGAGGTGCGCGGACACGCGGCCGCGCTGCAGCGGGACCTCGACGCGCTGAGCGCGGCGGTGAAGGCGTACCGGGATTTCCTCGAGCGCGTGCGAGTGAAGCACCGCGGCAGGGCGCGCCTCGCGGCGCTCTTGCTGCGCGAGGAGCCGCCGCCGGGGGAGGACATCGACGTGCGGGCGCTCGCAGCGGATTTCGAGGCGGAGCGCGCGCGCATGGAGGCCTCGGCGCGGAGGCCGCTGAAGCAGGCGGTGATGGATCGGAAAGCCGAGCTGCGGGAGCGGCTCGAGGCGATGAACGCGCGGCTCGCGGCGCAGATCTCCGCGGCGTTCGTGGAGAGCCTCTACCCGGCGCTCGCGCGCGGCGGGCTCTGCGTGGCGGACGACGGCGACGAGGACGACGACTCCGCCGCCGCGCCGTGACCTCGCTTTACACGTTGAAGCGGAAGTTCACCACGTCGCCGTCGGCCATCACGTAGTCCTTGCCCTCGACGCGGAGCTTGCCCTGGGCCTTGAGGGCGGCCTCGGTGCCGACCGCGCGGAGGTCGTCGACGCGGTAGATCTCGGCGCGGATGAAGCCGCGCTCGATGTCGCTGTGGACCTTGCCGGCCGCCTTGCGCGCGATCGTGCCGCGGCGGATCGGCCAGGCGCGGCACTCGTCCGGGCCCGCCGTGAGGAAGCTGATGAGGTCGAGCAGGCGGTAGGCGCTGCGGATGAACACGTTGCGGGCCGGCTCGCCCAGGCCGAGGCCCTCGAGGAACTCGCGCTGCTCGGCGGGCTCCATCGCGGCGATCTCCGCCTCGATCGAGCCGCAGATCGCGAGCGACGCGCCGGTCTCGGTGATCCTCGTCTCGCGCAGCTTCGCGCTCGCCGGATCGGACCAGGCCTGCTCGGAGAGGTTGTAGAGCGTGATGAGCGGCGTCGCGGACAGGAGCTGCACGCCGGGGCCGAGGGCGCGGCGCTCCTCCTCGGTGAGGTCGAGCGTGCGGAGCGGCTCGCCCTTCTCGAGGTGCTCCAGGCAGCGGCGGTTCGCGTCGACCTCCGGGCCCTTCTTCGCCTCCTTCTTGAAGCGCTCGGCGCGCTTCTCGAGCATGCCGAGATCGAGCAGGATGAGCTCGTCGCTGAACATCCGCTCGTCGCGGGCCGGATCCGGCGGCGTCGAGAGCGAGGGGTTCTCGAAGCCGCGGACCACGTGCACGAGCAGGTCGGCGTTGCGCATCGCCTGGAGCACCTCGGGCGGGAACGCGCCGCCGGCCCGGCCCGCGCCGCCGACGTCGACGAAGGTGATCTCCGCGTAGGTCGTCTTCTTCGGCTTGAAGACCGACGCGAGGAAATCGACGCGCTCGTCGGGCACCTTCACGTTGCCGAACGAGACCTCCCGATCCGACCGGCCGCCCGGGGCCAGCGCCGCGAAGACCGTTGTTTTTCCCGAGCCCGGGTAACCGCAGATGCCGACGCGCATGCTCTCTCCAGCGCCGGGGAGGCGACGGCAGGGCCGCCCGGGCATCGGGCGCCGCCGCCGCGCCCTCGGGCGCGCGCGGACTATATACCGCCCCGGAGCCATGGCACGCGCCGTCGCGGGCGCCTCGCTCCATCTCGAGACCGGCCTCCGCGCCGAGGTCGACCGAGGCCCTCGGGCGCGTCGCGGCCCCCGGGGCGCGCAGGGCGGGAGGCATCGCCGGCGCTGTGCCCGGCCCCGAGATGGAGTAAGGCGGAGTTCACGAAGGCACCGCGCGCATGATCGCCCGAAGGACGGAGTCCATCCTGCTGCGGCGCATGCTCCGGCGCGCGCAGGCCGAGCTCCGCGCCAGCGAGCTCAGGTACCGGACCGTCACCCGCGCGACCAACGAAGCGGTCTACGACTGGGACATCCGGACCAGCGCGCTCGTGTGGAACGAGGGGGTCCGGACGCTCTTCGGCTATGCGCACGAGGACGTCGGCCCGACCATTGCGTGGTGGGAGTCGAGGCTGCACCCCGACGATCGGGCGCGGGTGATGGCCGGGCTCGCGGGCCTCGTCGAGAGCGGCAAGGAGCTCTGGTTCGACGAGTACCGCTACCAGCGGGCGGACGGCTCGTACGCCCTGGTGTTCGATCGCGGGATCGTCCTTCGCGACGAGCAGGGCAAGGCGCGGCGGATGATCGGGGCGATGATGGACACGACCGAGCTCCGGCAGACGCAGGCCCGGCTGGCGCTCGCCGCGCGCATGGCCAGCGTCGGGACGCTGGCCGCGGGCGTCGCCCACGAGATCAACAACCCCCTGGCGTTCGTCATCGCGAACCTCGACGCGAGCATCCGGCGGCTCGGGCGCGCGGGCGCGCAGGGGAGGGCCGGGCTCGGGCTCGACGACGTGAGCGCCCTGCTCGACCTGCTCGAGGACGCGCGCGAGGGCGCGGAGCGCGTGCGGCTGATCGTGCGCGACCTCAACACGTTCGCGCGCGCCGACGACGAGCGGCGCGGGCCGGTGGACGTGGCCAGGGTGCTCGACTCGTGCGTGCAGATGGCGATGAACCAGATCCGCCACCGCGCCCGGGTCACGCGCGCGTTCGTCGATGTCCCGCCGGTCGAGGCGAACGAGTCGCGGCTCGCGCAGGTCTTCCTGAACCTCATCGTGAACGCCGCGCAGGCGATCGCCGAGGGCGCCGCGGACCGGAACGAGATCGCCCTGTCCACGGGGCTCGACGCGCTCGGGCGCGTGGTCGTCGAGGTGCGCGACACGGGCACGGGGATCGCGCCGGAGGTGATCGGCCGCGTCTTCGACCCGTTCTTCACGAGCAAATCGGTCGGCGAGGGGCTCGGGCTGGGGCTCGCGATCTGCCACGGCATCATCACGGGCCTCGGCGGCGAGATCGCGGTCGAGAGCGAGCTCGGCGAGGGGAGCACCTTCCGCGTGACGCTGCCCGTGTACCGCGGCGCGCCCGCGCCGGCCGACGCCGCCGCCCAGCCCGCCGCGATCCAGGCCGGCGCCGCGCCGCTGGACGCCCCGCCGGCGCGCCCGCGCCGCGGGCGCGTGCTGATCGTCGACGACGAGCCGCTGCTCACCCGCGCGATCGCGGGCACGCTCGAGCCGGAGCACGACGCCGTCGAGGCGCCGAGCGCGCGCGACGCGCTCGCCAGGATCCGCGCCGGGGAGCGCTATGACGTGATCCTCTGCGACCTCATGATGCCCGAGGTCACCGGCATGGATTTCTACGAGGCGCTGGGCGAGCTCGCGCCGGAGCTGCGCCCGCAGATCGTGTTCCTGACGGGCGGCGCCTTCACCGAGCGGGCGAGGAGCTTCCTCGGCTCGGTCGAGAACCGGCTGCTCGTGAAGCCGTTCGACGCCTCGACGTTGCTCGCGCTGATCCGCGAGATGCTCGGCGCAGCGTAGCGGCGCCGGGAGGCGTGCGGTGGGGGGCCGAAGGGGCGCGGCCCGGCGTGCCGGCGGCGCCCCGGCGGCGGGCTCAGACCACGGCCTCGATGTTCGGCAGGGCGAGCCGGGCCTTCGCGATGGCCATGCCGATGTTCGCCGACTTCCGGCAGACGAACACGAGCGCGTGGTCCGGGTACTTCCTCGAGCGCATGAACACGTGGAGGAGGTTGTGGCTCATGACCAGGATCTCCTCGAAATAGTGCTGGTTGTCGTTCACGCCGCGCGCGCGCTTGAACAGCTTCTCGATCGCCGTCACGTTCGAGCCCTGGAAGAGGTCGGCCGTCGCGGCCGCGACGAGATCGAGCACCTCGCGCGGGTGCGAGTCCACCGTGCGGACGCCGAGCAGCATGCCGGTCGACATGTCCACGTACCCGGACGCGACGCACTCGGGCATCTGTGATTGAGCGCTGGCCAGCGCAGCTTCGAGCTTCGACATGATCTCTCCTTACTCTCCTCGACGATCGCCGCGCCGCTTCGGGCGCGGCGGATCCGAGCCCTTGTCATCGGACGGCGCGCAGCGCCTCAGCGAAGCGCTCCAGGAATACGATCTGGGCCTCGGACTGGATCCATTGTGCCTCCACGCGGCGCACGGCCTCGATGGCCTCGAGGGCCGAGGCGCCCTCGTGCACGAGCTGCGCCGCCAGCATCGTGCCGGTGCGCCCGAGCCCGGCGCGGCAATGCACCGCGATCACCTCCCCCGCGGCCTCCAGGCGCGCGATCTCCTCGCAGTGCGCGCGCGCCGCCTCGATCGACGGCGCGCGCATGTCCTCGACCGGGAAGAAGAGGCTCCGGAGGCCCGCGGCGCGGAGCGCGGCGTCGGGGAGGCGCTCGGTCTCCAACGTGACGAGCAATGTCACACCCACGCTGCGCAGCGCCTCGAGATCGGCCTCGAAATCGTCGATCAGCCCGGGGCGCGGCGTCCCGGCGAGGCGGCCCCGCTTCATCCAGCGGAAGCCGCGCGGGCCGCGGGCGTTGCGGATGGGCTCGGTCGCCTGCAATGGCACGGGCGTGGGCTCGACGCCCTCCGCGAGGTCCTCCGCCGGCGTCCCGGGGCTCGGCACGCTGCAGCTCCCCGAGCTCAGGAAGTGGCGGCCCGCTTCGGTCGACGGCCCGGCGAAGAAGTCCGCGGCGGGGCGCGCCTCGAGCACCCGGCCGCCCGCGAGCAGCGCGACCGCGTCGCCGACGGCGCGCGCGTGCAGGAGGTTGTGCGTGACGAGCAGCACGGCGCGCCGCTCGCCCTCGCGCCGGAGCAGCGCGATCATCGCGTCGGCCTCCGCGGGATCGAGGTTGCTCGTGGGCTCGTCGGCGAACAGGAGGCGCGGCTCCGCGGCCGTCGTCCTCGCGACCGCGAGCCGCCGCTGGAGCCCGACCGGGAGGTCGAGCACGCGCTCCGAGAGCGCGCCCGAGAGCGCGTCGAGGTCCGCCTGCGCGAGCAGCCGCCGCGCGATCTCGATCTGCTGCGCGCGCTCGAGGGACGACCGGTTCGGCAGCGCCGAGACCAGATTCTCGAACACCGTGCCGGTCAGGAGCCGCGCGTTCTGCGCGAGGAGCGCGGGCGCTTCGCCGGCCCCGAGCGGCGCGCCGGCGAACGTCGCCCGGCCCCAGGTGCGCAGCCAGGGGTTGGGATCGTTCGCGCCCGCGAGGGTCCGGAGCAGCGTCGACTTGCCCACGCCGGCCGGGCCGATGAGGACCGTCACGCCGCGCTCGGGCACGTCCAGATCCACGCTGCCCAGCACCACGCGCTCGCCGAACGCGACGCCGTATCCGCGGAGCTCGAGCAGCGGCGCCACGCGCTCGTCCGTGGTCACACAGGTCATCGCGCGGCCAGCATACTCGAGGAGCGAGACGCGCAGGGAGGGCCCCCCGCGCAGGCGCAGGCGCGACGCAGGCGCGACGCAGGCGCCGTGATCCCATCAACGAAAATCCCTTGACTTCCCCGCGATCTGATCTCGGCCCGGCAGGTCGAGCCGCTCGAGCTCGCGCGCGAGGACGTGGATCACGTCCCCTTGCCGCTCCAGCCGCCCGGAGACGAGCATCAGGCGCGCGTGCCGGGCGACCTGATAGCTGTCCGCGAAGACCTGCTTCTGCACGATGACGTTGGCGACGCCGGTCTCGTCCTCGAGCGTGATGAAGGTCACCCCGCTCGCGGTCGCCGGCCGCTGCCGCCCGACCACGAGCCCGGCGACGCGCACGGCCTCGCCGTGCCGCAGCGCCTTGAGCTCCTCGGCGCGGCGGACGCGGCGGCCGCGCAGGGCCGGGCGCACGTGCCGCATCGGGTGGTCGTCGATCGAGAGGCCCACGCGGCCGTAGTCGAGCGCGAGCTGCTCCAGCGGGCTCATCGCCGGCAGGCCCACGTCCTCGTCCGCCTCGATCGAGAGCCCCTCGAAGAGCCCCGGGGCGCGCGGCGCGCGCGCGCGCCAGAGGGCCTCCCGCCGCGCGGGGACCAGCGAGGCGAGCGCGCCGGCCTCGGCCAGCGCCTCGACCTCGTTCTTCCGGAGCCCGGCGCGCTGGACCAGATCGGCGAGGCTCGCGAGCGGCGCCTCGCCCCGGGCCCGCACGACAGAGGCCGCCGCGCCCTCGCCGAGCCCCTTCACGAGCCGCATGCCGAGCCGGAGGGCGGGCTGCGCGGGGCATGGGGCGGAGGGCGCCGAACGGCGACCCGGAGCCCCATCGTCGAGCCCCTCATCCTCGAGCGTGCAGTCCCAGCCGCTCCGCGCGACGCAGACCGGGCGCACCTCGACGCCGTGGCGCTGCGCGTCCTGCACCAGCGCGGAGGCGCTGTAGAAGCCCATCGGCTGCGAGTTGAGCAGCGCGCAGACGAACGCGGCGGGGTGGTGCACCTTGAGCCACGCGGACGCGTAGACGATGAGCGCGAAGCTCGCCGCGTGCGACTCGGGGAAGCCGTACTCGCCGAAGCCCTGGATCTGCTGGTAGAGCATCTCGCCGAAGCGCGCCGAGATGCCCCGCGCGGCGAAGCCCGCGATCAGGCGATCGCGGTGGCGCGCGAGGCGGCCGTGCTTCTTCCACGCGGCCATGTCGCGCCGGAGCTGATCGGCCTCGCCCGCGGTGTAGCCGGCGCCGACCATCGCGATCTGCATCACCTGCTCCTGGAAGAGCGGCACGCCGAGCGTGCGCTCGAGGATCGGATCGAGGCACGGGTGCGGCGAGGTCGGGGCCTCCTCGCCGGTGCGCCGGCGGAGGTAGGGGTGCACCATGCCGCCCTGGATCGGGCCGGGCCGCACGATCGCGACCTCGATCACGAGGTCGTAGAACCTGCGCGGGCGCAGGCGGGGCAGCATCGCCATCTGCGCGCGGCTCTCGATCTGGAAGACGCCGACGGTGTCGGCGCGGCCGATCGCCTCGTACACCGCCGGGTCCTCCGGCGGGATCGCCGCGAGCGCGCGGATGGGATCGAAGCGCTCTCCCTCCCCTGCGAGCGCGTCGCCGAGCGGCGGCGCGGCGCGCTCGTGGATCAGGGCCAGCGCCTTGCGCACCGCGGTCAGCATGCCGAGGCCGAGCACGTCGATCTTGAAGAAGCCGAGGTCGTCGAGATCGTCCTTGTCCCAGGGGATCACCGTCCGCCCCTCCATGCGGGCGGGCTCGATCGGCGCGACGTGGTGGAGCGGCGCGGACGAGAGCACGAAGCCGCCGACGTGGATCGAGAGGTGGCGCGGGAAGCCCTCGAGCGCGCCCGCGAGGAGGATGGCCTGGCGCACGCGCGCGTCGCGCGGATCGAGCCCCGCCTCGGCCACGCGCCGCTCGGAGACGTCGGCCTCGTGGTGCATGACCAGGCCGCTCAGCCGGTCGACCTGATCGGGCGCGAGCCCGAACGCCTTGCCCACCTCGCGCAGCGCGCTCTTGCCGCGGTAGCAGATGACCTCGGAGACCATCGCCGCGCGATCGCGGCCGTAGCGCGCGTAGATCGCCTGGATGACCTCCTCGCGCCGCTCGTGCTCGAAATCGACGTCGATGTCCGGCGGCTCGTTGCGCTCCTCGGAGAGGAAGCGCTCGAAGAGCAGGTTGGAGCGCGCCGGATCGACCGCGGTCACGCCGAGCGCGAAGCAGACCGCGCTGTTCGCCGCGCTGCCGCGCCCCTGGCAGAGGATGCCGCGGGCGCGGGCCATCTTGACGACCTCCTGCACGCTCAGGAAATACGGGGCGACCCCGAGCTTCGCGATCAGCGCGAGCTCCTTCTCGATCTGGGCGCGCACGGCGGGCGGGGTCGCGTCGCCGTAGCGATCGCGGCAGCCCTCGGCCGAGAGGCGCCGGAGCGCCTCGTCCGGCGACTCGCCCGGCATGCAGAGCGCGTCGCTCGGGAACGCGTAGCGGAGCTCGGCGAGCGAGAAGCGGCAGCGCTCCGCGATCTCGATCGTGCGCGCGATCCACGCGGGCTGATCCCGGAAGAGCGCCTCCATCTGCTGCGGCGAGCGGAGCGAGGCCTCGGCGTTCGCGGAGAGGAGGGTGCCGGCCTGATCGAGCGTGGTCTTGTGGCGGATGCAGGCGACGACGTCGGCGAGCGGCTTGCGGGACGGGTGGTGGAAGAGCGGGCGCGCCGTCGCGACGGCCCGGACCCCGTAGCGCGCCTCGGCCGCGATCGCCGCGGCCGCGCGCGCCCCGTCGCGCCCGTCGAGCCGCTTCCACGTCGCGACGAGCGCGCGCTCGCCGAAGGCCTCGCGCACGGGCCCGATCAGCGCGTCCGTCACCGCGGCCGGCGCGCCCGCGTCGAGCGGCACGATCGCGACGAGCCCGCGCGCCGCGCCCGCGACCGCGGCGGGCGAGATCCCCGCGGCCCCCTTCTCGTGATCCGCGTGGGCCGCCGTGAGCAGCTTGCACAGGTTCCCGTACCCCTCGCGATCCTCGACGAGCAGCGCGATCGACCCGTGGCCGGCGGCGGATCCGGATCCGGGAGCGGGCGCGAGCTCCGGCAGCTCGATCGTGATCTCGGCCCCCACGAGCACGCGCCGCTCGAGCCTCTTCGCCGCCGAGTGGGCCCGCACGCTGCCGTAGAGGCCGTCGCGATCGCAGAGGCCGAGCGCCTCGAGGCCGAGCTCGGCGGCGCGCTCCACGAGCTCCTCGGGGTGCGACGCGCCCTCGAGGAACGAGAAGCACGACCGCCCGAGCAGCTCCGCGAAGCGCAGGCTCACTCGCACCACCCTTGCAGGAAGGCCTCGCCGGTCGCGCGGTCCACGTAGATCCACGCCTCGCCCGACGAGCTCGGGCTCGCCCCCTCGCGCGGCGGCTTCCCCAGAGGAGAGCCCGACGCGAGCCACGCGCGCACGTAGTCGCGCGACGCCGGCGAGGCCGTCCACCACTCCACCCCGTCGAGCCGCATCACGAAGCGCATCCGCTCGATAGCGTACATGTGCCGGTCGATCGCGACGATCGCGCCGCGCCCCACCCGCCCGAGCGGCACCGGCCGCGGCAGGAGCCTCGCCGGCCCCTCGGCCGCCGCGATCTCGCCGGGGCCGCGCTCTTGGGCCGCCCGCGCCGCCCGCGCCGCGTCCACCGGCACGAGCCGCGATCGCGCCTCGGGCCGGTGTGCGTCGACGACCTCGAGCACCCCCACGCGATCCGCGCCGATCTCCGCGGACAGCTCGGCGAGCAGCGTCGGCAGGCTGTCCGGATCCGCCGTCCGATCGCGCGACAGATCGAGCTGCACCTGCCGCGCGGGCGCGATGCTCGCGGCGGTCAGCCGGAGCCCCACCGCCGGCGCGCCGAGCTCGGTCCGCTCGAGCCGCGCCTTGAGCGGCCGCAGGAGATCCGCCCCGTCCGAGAGGGGCGCCGGCAGGTCGATCTGGAACCGCAGCCCTTCCGCCTCGACCTCGTCCTCCGGCTGGGCCCCCGGCGCCGCGTCCTCGCGGCGGAGCCGCGCGATCGAGCGATCGTAGGTGATCGCGACATCGAGCCGCCCGCACGCCTCGCCGCGCGCCGCGAGCCGCGCCGACACCCGCGAGGTCATCCCGCGCAGCACGAACAGCAGCGACTCCGCGCTCTCCACCGGGTCCTCGAAGCGCGCCTCCTCCTCGAGCTGCCGCGGCGCCTCGAACGGCGCGAGCGGCGCCGGATCGTGCCCCGACATCAGCGCCACCACCTCGGCCGCCCTCGGCCCGAGCCGCGCCGCCGCCGCCGCCCGCGGCAGCTTCGCCACGTCCCCCACGCGCAGCAGCCCGAGCCGCACCAGGAAGCTCGCGACCTCCGGATCGATCGGCAGCGCCTGCACCGGCAGCGGCGCGATCGCCTGCGCCCCTGCTCCGTGCGCCGCGATCGGGTAGTGCGCCGCGCCCGCCGGCTCGGCGCCCGGAGCGTACGCGCTCCACCGCGCGAGCGCCTGCGCGAGCCGCGGCCCGTCCGCGATCGCGATCCGCGCCCGGTGCCCGAGCCCCGCCACGCGCTCGCCGAGCTCGTCGCAGAGCGCCTCTTCCCCCCCGACGAGGTGCGCCGCCCCCGTGATATCGAGCCAGACCGTATCGAACGGCCCTTTCCCCCACGCGCTCCGCTCCTCCGGCGCCGCCGCTGCCCCGAGCCGGATCGCCGCCGTCGCCCCGAGCCCGAGCGCCACCTCGGCCACCCGCCCCAGCGCCGCGTCGATCTCACCGAACGTCATCCGGTGCACCGCGAGGTGCGCCACGAGCGCCGCCGCCTCCACGACCCGCTGCCCCGGCCGTACCCCGTACCGCCGCGCCTCGTCGTCGACGAGATCGATCACCGCCGTCGACAGATCCGCCCCCTGCGCCCCCTCTTCCCCGAGGATCACCGCGAGCGGCGCCTTCCCGCTCGGAGAGATCGCCCCTCGCTGCCGCACCAGCTCGCACGCGAGCTGTGGCAGCACGATCGCCGCGATGCGCCGCACAGGCCCCATCCTCCGCCTCCCTCAAGCGCTCCTGCGCCCCGCCCTCGCCAGCGGAGGCCGCGCCTCCGCGCCCCGCGCCTCCGCGCCTCGCCCCTCCGCGCCCTCCCTGCGCAGCGCCACCGTCACCGGCGACGTCACCCTCCCCCGCCGATCCTTCGCCACCCGGATCGAGAGCCTGTCCTCCGCGATCCTCTCCACCTCGATCCGCATCGCCACCGGCAGCGGCAGCGGCCGCACGGCCTGCCGATCGGTCAGCAGCAGGACGATCCCGTCCCCTCCCTCGCTCGCGAGCGAGAGCTTCCGCACCACGTTCACCCAGCGCGACAGGTCCTCCTCCGGCGAAGCCCGCCCCCTGCCGCTCGCCGCGCCCTTCCCGGCCCCCATCCCTGCCCCGCCCCATGCCCCTGGCACCGCCGCCGCGTCCACCACGAGCACCGCGAACGCCCTGCTCGCCGCCATCCGCACCGCCACCTTCGCGAGCCCTTCGACAGCCGGCCGCACCACGAGCAGCCGCTCGAGATCGACCCCCGCCCGCGTCACCGCCGGCGCATACAGCGTCGCCGACGGATCGATCCACGCGCACCAGGCCCCCTCGGTCCCCTCCCCTCCGCGCAGCCGCGCCTCTGCCTGGCCCCCGGCGCACGCCGACAGCGCGATCGAGGTCCCCTGCCCGAGCCCCCTCGGCGTCGCCAGCTCCACCACCCCTCCTCGAGGCAGCCCCCCGTCCGGCAGCACCTCGTTGATCTCCCGGATCGTCAGCGGGAGCACCCTGGCGCGGGGCTCGAGCTCGGGCAGCGTATGACGAAGCAGATCCCTGACAACAGGAGCGGCAAGGGGCATACTGAACATGGTAACAGGACGCCATCCGGACTGCTATCCCCCAGAGAGACAAACAATGTCCGATCTGTGGGGCCGCCCCCGCCGAGTCTGATTTGACGTCGGGGCTCCGGGTCGCGCTTCACGTGGCGCCTGCTGTGCCCCGTTCTCCATTCCCCGCTGCCCCCGCCGCGCGTTACCCTCCGGCCCGTGCGCGGCCTCTCCATCACGCCGACCCTGCTCGGCGCGATCCTCCTCGCCGGCTGCTCCGGCGGCCCCGAAACACCGCCCGACGCCCCTCGCCCCCGGGTCTCCGCCGCGATCTGGACCTCCTGTTATCAGGGCTTCGAGCCCACTGCCGACGCCCCCGCCGACCTCGAGCGCCTGGCCCAGGCGTGCGGCCCCCCCGCCGGCCTCACCCCGGTCACCCCCGTCCAGATCGGCGCCCCCCAGCTCGAGGGCCAGCCCGCCGAGCGCTTCACCTTCCGCGCCCGCGCCGGCCGCTGCTACCGCTTCTTCTCCGTCGCCCCCCCCACGGTCGCGGACCTGGACCTCGCCGTCTTCGACCCCGACGGCCACCTGGCCGCCGCCGACGCCTCCCCCGATCGCTTCCCCGTCGTCCCCCCCCGCGCCCCCCTCTGCCCTCCCGCCGATACCGTCTACACCCTGGAGATCGCCGTCGCCCGAGGCCGCGGCGCCTACCTGCTCCAGGTCTGGGCCGATTAGCGGCGCGCCGGATCAGAAGTTTTCACAGGAAGGCAGGGAGCCCTCCCGCCCCCTCGATCCCTCTCTTCTCTCCTCCCCGTCCCCCCCGCCCCCCTGTAATTTCCCTCTCCGCCCGCACCGGGCCACGAAGCCACAGGACAGGAGAAGCCATGATCGATCACATCGGACTCAGCGTCCGCGACATCGAGGCGAGCAAGCGTTTCTACACCGCCGCCCTCGCACCGCTCGGATACAAGCTGCTGATGGAGTTCCCCGGCGGCGCCGGCTTCGGCGGCCCCGACGGCAAGCCCGACTTCTGGATCGGCACCGCCCGGAGCGAGACCATCGGCACCGCCCACGTCGCGTTCGCCGCCGATCACCCGGCCGTCGACGCATTCCACGCCGCCGCCCTCGCCGCCGGCGGCAAGGACAACGGCGCCCCAGGCCTCCGGCCCGAGTACCACCCCGCGTATTACGGCGCGTTCGTCCTCGATCCCGACGGCCACAACATCGAGGCCGTCTCCCACACCGGGTGACCCCCCCGACGCCTCCACGAGCCGCCGCGGCCCTGGATTTTCATGCCGCCGCGGACGCAGGCCGCGGCCCGACATAGCGGGAGCTCGGGCGGATGAGGCGGCCGGTACGGCGCTGCTCCTCGACGTGGGCGCACCAGCCGGCCACGCGGCCGACCGCGAACGTCGGCGAGAAGAGCGCGCGCGGGAGGCCGACCGCCTCGAGCAGGACCGCGGTGTAGAACTCCACGTTGGCGCGGAGGGGGCGGTCGGGGCGCCGCGCGGAGAGCGCCGCCTCGGCCGCGCGCTCGACGGCGCGGGCGAGCGCGAGCCGGTCGGCGGACGCCCCCTCGCGCTCGAGCCGCTCGATCGCCCGCTCCAGGACCGCCGCGCGCGGATCGCGCACCCGGTAGATGCGGTGGCCCATGCCCATGATCCGCCGGCCTGCCGCGAGCTCCGCGGCGATCCAGGGCGCCGCGCGGTCCGGGGCGCCGATGGCGTCCAGCATGTCGAGCACCGGGCCGGGGGCGCCGCCGTGCAGCGGGCCCTTGAGCGCGCCGATCGCCGCCACCACGGCCGAGACGCGGTCGGAGCCGGTCGAGGTGACCACGCGCGCCGCGAACGTCGAGGCGTTCATGCCGTGATCGGAGACCGTGATCAGGTAGGCGTCGAGCGCGCGGGCCTGCCCCTCGGTCGCGCCGTGGGGCCCCGCGCCGCCGCGCGCCATGCGCAGGTAGTCGGCAGCGAGCCCCAGCGAGGGCTCCGGCGCG
>CAYQYG010000073.1:0-25845 GCA_964421485.1 uncultured Polyangiaceae bacterium
CCTCGCCGATCGGATCGACGCGGCGACGCAGGCCGTGAAGGCGGCGATCGACGCCCCGCGGCAGACGGGCAAGACCACGGCGCTGCTCACGCTCGCGGCCGAGCTCACGGCCGAGGGGCGCTACGCCGCCGCGCTCGTCTCCGCGGAGCAGGGGGCGCCGTTCGGCGATGATCCGGACGCCGCGGAGGGGGGCCGTGCTCGGCTCCTTCCGGACCGCGATCTCGGCGCAGCTCCCCCCGGACCTCCAGCCGCCGCCGTGGCCGGCGGCCGAGCCGGGGCATCGCCTCCTGGCCGCGCTGGCGGCGTGGGCGACCGCCTGCCCGCGCCCGATCGTGCTCTTCATCGACGAGATCGACGCCCTCCGCGATGACGCGCTCCTCTCCGTGCTCCGCCAGCTCCGCGCCGGCCACCCGCAGCGCCCGATGGCGTTCCCCTGGTCGATCGCGCTCATCGGCCTCCGCGACGTGCGCGACTACAAGATCGCCTCCGGCGGCTCCTCGCGCCTCGGCACGCCGAGCCCCTTCAACATCCTTGTCAAATCGCTCACGCTCCGCGCCTTCACCCGCGACGAGGTCGCGGAGCTCTACGCCCAGCACACCGCCGAGACCGGCCAGCTATTCGAGCAGGCCGCGATCGACCGGGCCTTCGATCTCAGCCGCGGGCAACCCTGGCTCGTCAAGGGCTCCTCGGGGAGCTGCTTGATCGAGCCGAGTATGCGCGCGAGGGCCGCCTTGCCAATGTTTCCCCCCTGCTCCAACGCATACAGTACCGGGGACAGGTTTCCCCCGTGACGCCCCAGGACATGATTGCCGATCCGGTCATACTGACGCATGCTCTTCGGGATCGGGTCGAAGACGAAGGAGGCACGCAGGTACGAGCGAAGACCGCTGACGAGCTCGCGCACATGTGCGAGCTTATCGGAGGTTACGAATGTTTCATATTGTGAGAGCACCGAGCGGTCAGCAGGGAGCGTCACGGTGGGCTTGTTCGGACCACGCGCGAAATTGACATAGCGTATCTTCATCACTCCGGATGTCAGCTTCTTGGTCCCGGCGACGGTGGTGAAGATGGTTCGCTTCCCGTGCTCCAGGCTCTCTTTCACGATTCTAGGTTCCGGGATGGCCCTGATGGACACTGTGTAGGTGATCGCGGGTGTCTCGAAGCTCAATGACATAATGTCGTGGCCCTGGCGGATGCACCCCGCCAGTCCGCCGCGAATCTCGAACGCGCCCCCGCGCCCGACATCGGAGATCTCGTGGAGCGGCCTCCCATGGGCGATCTGGGCCAGGAGCTCGACACCCTCGATCGCGTTGCTCTTGCCCGAGCCGTTCTTGCCGATGAGCAGCGTCATCGGATTGAGCAGGTCGAGCTGGGCGTCGGCGAAGCCTTGAAGTTGATGAACCTGTGCATGCCACCTCTCCTCGCGACGCCTCGGCTCACGTCTCATGGATGCCCGGGGTCCGCAAGCGGGTGCGCCGCGCGCGGGGCGCGGCCGGGAAGGGTCGGCGGGGGGCTCGCGTTCGGGGGGATCCGGGGTAGAAACGGGGACCACGTGGCCGATCGCGAGGACCAGGGAAGAGCAGCGCCCGGGGACGCCCCGGCTCGGCGTCGATCGCGGATCGATGCCGTCATCGCGGCGCTCGCGGCGCTGCTCTGCTTCTTCGTGGCCTCGACGCTGCTGGACCTCGGGCCGCGGCGGCTGCCGGCGGGGAGCATCCCGGCGCCGCTCGTGCCGGCGTCGGTCACCGATCGGGACGCGGACCTGGAGGTCAGCGTGCGCGACGAGCGCGGGGAGCCGCTGCCGGGGGCGAGCGTGCGCGTGTTCGCGATCCGGGAGGGCCGGGCGTACTTCGCGGGGGAGCAGCGCGCGGGGGGCTCGGGGGAGGCGCGGTTCGAGGGGCTGCCGCGCGGCGAGGCGTGGGTCATGGCGTACGACACCGCGCGGGCTCGCGCGGCGACGCGCGTCGTGCTCGAGCCGGGAGGGCGCGCGGTCGAGGTCGTGCTGCGGCCCGCCAAGGTGCTCGACGTGGTGGTCGTCGATGACTCGGACCGGGCGCTCGAGGACGCCGAGGTGACGGTGACCACGGGGGATCCGCTGCCGTTCGTGGCCGTGACGGGGGCGGACGGGCGGGCGCGGTTCGATCGGCTGGGGCCGGCGCCCTACGTGGTCCGGGGGGCGGCGCCGGGGTTCGACGACGTGGTGCGCACCGGGATCGTGCCGGGGGCGGTGCCGCTCCGGCTGCGGATGAGCCGGATGGGGGCGCTCACGGTGCGGGTCGTGGACTCGGCCGGCAAGCCGGTGGAGAGCGCGACGGTGCTCGCGACGGGCACGGGGCTCTGGCCGGCGCGGAGCACGCAGACGGACGCGACGGGGGCGGCGCGGATCGCGGGGCTGCGCGACGGGGTGTACGACCTCAAGGCGCGGCGGGGGGACGAGGTCAGCCAGACGGAGCTCGCCGTGCGGGTGAAGCGCGGGGAGGCCGAGGAGGTCGAGCTCCGGCTCGAGGCGGGGCGCAAGGTGCGCGTGCTCGTGACCGACGGGGACGCGGAGGACGCGGCGGCCGTGAGGGGGGCGAGCGTCGTGCTGTCCGAGCTGGGGCTGTCGTCGTTCCCGCTGTACGGGAAGACGGGGGACGACGGGTCGATCGTGCTGGGGCCCATCGCGGCCGGGCCGGCGACCGCCTCGGCGCGCGCCCCGGGGTTCGTGCCGCGGAACGCGGTGCGCGTGGGGGACGAGGACACCGAGGTGCGGGTGCCGCTCCTGCGCGGGGGGGCGCTGATCGGCGAGGTCGTCGACGAGCGGGGGTTCCCGGTCGTGGGCGCGACGATCGAGGTCGTCGGATCCGACGCGGAGGGGATGCCGATCGACGAGACGACCGCGATGGCGGAGTTCCGCGCGGATCGGTTCGAGGCGGCGCTCTCGGGGCCGGCGGCGCTGATCCCGATCGGGGAGCTGGGCGTGATGCCAGGGCCGATCCCGGACCTGCCGCGCGCCGACGAGGGGGCGCCGCTGTCGTTCGGATCCCACGCCGGGGCCGGGCTCGGCGCGGCCGCGCCCGGCGCGCCGATCGCGGGCGGCGCGGGGGATCCGTGGGTCACGCGCAAGGACGGCTCGTTCCGGGCCGAGCCGGTGACGCCGGGGCGCGTCCACGCGATCGTGCGGCACCCCGATTACGTCGAGGCGCTGAGCGAGGAGGTCTCGCTCCGGCCCGGCGGCGAGGCGCGCGTGCGCGTCGTGATGCGCCAGGGGGGGTCGATCGAGGGGCGCGTGCTCGACGAGGCGCGCGCGCCGGTCGCGGGGGCGCGGATCGAGCTCGCCGCCACCGCGGGCTCGCTCGAGCGGGTGACGTACTCGGCCGACGACGGGACCTTCACGTTCGCCGCCGTGCCCAGCGAGGTGCTGCTCTCGGTCGCGCGGCCCGAGGCGCCGGCGGACGTGGTCGTGCGCATGGTCGTGGAGGTGCCGGATCGGGGCCGGAAAGAGGTCGAGATCATCCTCCCGAAGGCGCGCGACGCCGTGACGATCCGCGTCGACGACGACCGGGGCTACCCGCTCGATCGCGTCGAGGTGCGCGCGATCTCGCTCGAGCTCGACGTGCCGCTGCGCCGCACGCTCTTCACCGACGACGACGGCCAGGTGGTCCTGCGCGACGCGGCGGGGCTGCCGCTGCGCGTCACGCTGGCCCGGCCGGGCAAGGCCCCGGTCGTGCAGCAGGTGGACAGGGCGCCGAAGGAGCTGCGCTTCGAGATGCGACCAGGCCTGCGCGCCGAGGGGATCGTGACCGCGCGGCGCGGGCGGGATCGCGTCGAGGGGGCCGAGGTCGTCATGCACACCGCGTCCGGCGTGCGCCGCGCGCGGACCGACGTCGAGGGCGCGTTCGCGATCCCGGACCTCGCGCCGGGGCGCGCGCGCGTCACCGTGAGCCACGACGAGCTCGCGCCCGCCGAGCTCGTCGCGACGATCGCCGGCGACGCGGATCACCCGACCGATCTCGGGCGGATCGACCTCGCCGAGGCGGGCGAGGTCGCCGGCGAGGTGGTCGACGAGCGCGGCGATCCGGTCGCGGGGGCCCGCGTCGCCCTGGATCGCGTGCCCACGTACCTGCCGCTCGGCCCGCTGCCGCCCGGCGTGGCGCTGACCGATCGCGAGGGCCGCTTCCTGCTCGGCGGCCTGCCCGAGGGCGAGGCGGTCGTCGAGGCGTTCACCGCGGAGCTCGGCCGCGGCGCGGAGACCGTGCCCGTGCGGGCGGGGAGGACGACGTCGCGCGTGAAGATCACGATCGCGGGCGATCCGCCGCGGCGCGAGGCGAAGGGCGCCGGCAGCCTCGCGGTGACGCTCGGCATGAGCGGCGGCGCGGTCGTGGTGGTGATGGTGCCGCCGGGCGGCGAGGCGGAGATCGCCGGCGTCGAGCCGGGGGACCGGCTGCTCGCCGTGAACGGCCGCGAGGTGCGGTCGATCGACGCCGCGCGCCGGAGGTTGACCGGGCCGCTCTCCGAGGACCTGGTCCTCTTGCTCCGGCGCGACGGCGAGGGCGGCGAGGCCGAGTGGCTCGCGCGCGCCCGCCGCGAGCGCGTGCGCCGCTGATCTCGTGCGCCGGCGCGCCGCTCAGCGGGCCCGGTGCGCGTCGACGACGGCCTGGATCTCCTCGTCGGAGAGGATGTGATCGGTGGACTTCGCCCGGGCGAGGATCGCGTCGATGAGGTCCTTCGAGGGCTCGATCTTCCGCTGCCGCAGCCAGTAGCTCACGTTCGAGCCGCCGGACATGTAGCCGACGCAGATCTCCTGCCTGCGGCCGAACATGCCCGCCGGCACGCCGGAGTAGATGCGGTCGGCGAGCCACGCGTCGCCCTTGGACTCGGCCTTGATGATCGCCGCCGCGTGCACGCCCGTCGCGGTGCGGAACGCGTCGCGGCCGACGAGCGGGTAGTTGATCGGGATGTCCCAGCCGACCGCGGCCGCGGCGGTGGTGCAGTACTCGAGCAGGTGCGTGAGGTCCTGGTGCTCGAGGAGGCCGAGCAGCTTGAGGTTCAGGAGGATGAGCTCCATGGCCGCGTTGCCGACGCGCTCGCCGATGCCGAGCGCGGTGCCGTGCACGCGGTCCGCGCCGAACTCGAGCGCCCAGAGCGCGTTCTCGAGCGCGAGGCCGCGATCGTTGTGGCCGTGCCAGTCGATGCCGACCGCCGCGCCGGCGCCGGCGACGATGCTGCGGGTGAAGGAGATCAGGTTGCGCACGCCGTCGGGCGTCGCGTGGCCCACGGTGTCGCAGAGGCAGAGGCGCGAGGCGCCGTGATCGATCGCCGTCTTGAAGAGCGTCGCGAGCACCTCGGGGCGCGAGCGCGTCGTGTCCTCGGTGACGTACGCGACGGGCAGGCCGGCCCTCACGCCGGCGTCGATCGCCTCGGCGCTGCGCCGCGCGATGAGGTCGACGTCCCACTCCTCGGCGAGCTGGCGGATCGGGCTCGAGCCGATGAACGCGTAGACCTCCACCGGGATCCCGGCGCGCTGGGAGATCTCGATCATCGGCGTGATGTCGGAGACCACCGTGCGGCCCGCGCACGCGACCCGGAGCGGGAGCTTGTTGTCCGTGATCTCCCGGCACATCCGGAGCACGTCCTCGAACGCCCGCTGCGAGCTGCCCGGCAGGCCGATGTCCGCGACGTGGATGCCGATCTTGGACATCAGGTGGAGCAGCTTGAGCTTGCTCTCGATGTTGGGATCGGCGACCGACGGGTTCTGGAGGCCGTCGCGCAGCGTCTCGTCGAAGAACGTCACGTCGCTCGGGATGAGCCGTCCTCGGCGGCCGACCTCGTTCCAGTCGTAGATGAGATCGGCGGCGCGCACGGCTTCGACGTCCTGGCCCATGGACCAAGTATAATTCGGTCGCGCTTCGATCGGCCCGGAAACTAGGCCGGGGCGGGGGGCTTCGGGGCGGCCGCCTCGCCGCCCCGCGCGCCGGCGACGATGGCCACGCCGCCCAGGATGAGCAGCCCCGAGAGCAGCGCGCGCGCCTCGAGCGGTTGGCCGAGCTGGATCCACGCGAGCGCGGCCACCACGAGCGGCTGGAGGTAGATGTAGATGGTCACGAGCGTGGGGCTCGCGCGGCGCAGCGCCCAGGCGTTGAGGCCGTACGCGAGGACGGTGGGGACGCAGACGATGTAGAGCACGAGCGCGAGCGCGCCGGTCGACCACGTCGGCGCCTCCCGCGCGAGGGTCAGCGCGCCGACCGGTGCGAAGAGCAGCGCGCCCCAGCCGAAGACCCAGGCGATCACGGTGACCGTGCCGTAACGGGCGAGCGGCCGCTTCGCGAAGACCAGGTAGCACGCGTACGACAGGGAGTTCAGGAGCACGAGCGCGTCGCCGAGGTGGGGCAGCGCGAAGCCCGAGAGCACCGCGACGCCGAGCAGCGCCAGCGCGACGCCGCCCGCGCCGCGCGCGGTCAGCCGATCCCGGCCCGCGATGGCCCCGACGGCCGCGGCGAAGACGGGGATCGTGGCGATGAGCAGCGTCGCCGCCACGGGGGACGTGCGCTTGAGCCCGGCGAGGAACAGCGCCTGATTCAGGACGATCCCGAAGAGCGAGAGCATCGCGAGCTCCAGGCGATCGCGCCACGATCGAGGCCTCTCGGCTGCCGGCGCGGGCGCCTCGCCGCGCGCGGCCGGCGGCCGGGCGAGGCGCAGCGCGGCCACGAAGAGCAGCGCGCCGCCGAGGATCCGCGACATCGCGAGCGCCTCGGGGGAGACGCCGAAGCGCGGGCTCATCGCGAGCTTGCCCTCGACGGCGAGCGAGCCGAAAGCGAGCTGAACCAGGACGAGGACGGCGTGGAGCGAGGCGTTCGCCGGGGCGGATTTCGGGTCGAGGCGCGGCGCGGCGGAAGAGTGGGTCACGGGGGCGGCTCAGGCTAGCCCGCAGGTGTCGCCGGCCCTAAGCTTTCGCCCACTCTGATGCTGTGGCAATCCCTCCCCGAGTTCGGGACCGGCGTGCTGTACGCCATCCTCGTCGCCGCCGCGT
Source organism: uncultured Polyangiaceae bacterium (assembly GCA_964421485.1). Taxonomy (GTDB): domain Bacteria; phylum Myxococcota_A; class Polyangia; order Polyangiales; family Polyangiaceae; genus CAYQYG01. The sequence goes on from CAYQYG010000073.1 coordinate 7,010, forward strand.
ACACGTTCGCCCTCGCGCTCGGGTCGACGCGGGGCCGCCCGAGGCTCCTCCAGGCCGCGCGCCTCGGCGCGTACGGCACGATCGCCCTCGTGGGGCTCGGCGTGCTGGTGCTCGCGTACGCGTTCGTGAGCCATGATTTCCGGCTCACCTACGTGGCCAATTACAGCGATCGGGCCACGACGACGCCCTACCTCGTCGCCGCGCTCTGGGGCGGTCAGGACGGCTCGCTGCTCTGGTGGATGTTCCTGACATCCTTCTTCGCCGGGAGCTGCGTCTACTGGATGCGGCGGAGGTACCTGGAGCTTCAGCCCTACGTCATCGCGACGCTGATGGCGATCCTGATGTTCTTCGCGGTCCTGATGGTGTTCGCGACGAACCCCTTCGCGACGGGCGTGGCCGGCGCGCCGCTGGACGGCAAGGGGCTGAACCACCAGCTCCGCGACATCTACATGATCATCCACCCGCCGACCCTCTACGCGGGCTTCACGAGCTCGGCGGTCCCGTTCGCGTTCGCGATCGCGGCGCTCGCGACGGGCCGGCTGGACAACGAGTGGATCGTCGCCACGCGCAAGTGGATGCTCTTCTCGTGGCTGTTCCTCTCGATCGGCAACGTGCTCGGCATGGTCTGGGCCTACAAGGAGCTCGGCTGGGGCGGCCCCTGGGCGTGGGATCCGGTCGAGAACGCGTCCTTCCTCCCGTGGCTCACCGCGAGCGCCTACGTGCACTCGACGATGATCCAGGAGCGCCGCGGCATGCTGAAGATCTGGAACGTCTTCCTCATCTGCGCGACGTTCTTCCTGACGATCTTCGGCACCTTCCTCACGCGGTCGGGGCTCATCGCGAGCGTGCACTCGTTCGCGCAGTCGGGCATCGGCATCTTCTTCGTCTACTTCATGGGCGTCATCATCGCCGTCTGCGCGGCGCTGATCGTCTACCGCCTCCCGAAGCTCGCGAGCGAGGGCCGCTTCGAGGCCGTGCTCTCGCGCGAGGCGGCCTTCCTGGTGAACAACTGGGGCCTCTTGAGCATCGCGGTGTTCATCGCGCTCGCGACGCTCTGGCCGGCCCTGACCGAGAAGCTCTTCGAGCAGAAGTCGACGCTCGGGCCGACCTTCTACAACTCCTGGCTGCCGCCGGTCGCGCTGCTGGTCTTCCTGCTGATGGGCGCGGCGCCGCTGCTCGGCTGGCGCAAGACGTCGCCCGAGCTCTTCAGGAAGAGCTTCGCCGCGCCGGTCGCGTTCATGGCGCTCGTGGCCGCGCTCCACCTCCTGTTCGGCAAGAAGATCGGCTTCGCGCCGTTCGTCGAGGTCGACCCGATCTACCCGGGCGCGCTCGGCGACGGGCTCGCGAAGATGGCGTCCACGTACCCGTTCTTCACGACGGCGATCGCGGCCTTCAACCTCGCGGTCGTGGTGCAGGAGTTCCAGCGCGGGATGGCGGCGCGGCAGAAGGCCGCGGAGCAGAAGGGCGCGCCCGAGTCGCTCTTCGCGGCGTTCTACAACCTGGTCTCCAGGTCGCGGCGACGCTACGGCGGCTACATCGTGCACGTCGGCATCGCGGTGATGTTCATCGGCTTCGCGGGCCGCGCCTGGGGCGTCGACAAGGAGGTCAGCCTCCACCCGGGCGACGAGGTCACGATCGCCGAGTACCGGCTGGTCTACGCGGGGCCCCGCATGGAGGTCGACGCCGAGAAGCGCATGATCTTCGCCGACCTCGACGTGGAGAGGAACGGCAAGCCCGTGGGCCGGATCAGCCCCGCGAAGTTCATCTACAAGTCGTCGCCCGAGGCGCCGTCGACCGAGGTCGCGCGGCACGTCACGGTGAAGAACGACCTCTACGTCATCATCGGGATGGCGAGCGCGCAGACCAAGGTCGCCTCGTTCCAGATGCACGTGAACAGCCTGATCTCGTTCATGTGGCTCGGCGCGGGGATCCTGGTGCTCGGCGCGCTGATCGCGATGTGGCCGGACGTCACGTTCGAGGAGGCGGGCGCGTTCGCGTACGTGCGGGCGGCCGGGTCGGTGGCGACGTCGGTGATGTTCGGCGTCCTGCTCGCGGGCGGCCCCTCGCTGGCCTACGGCGAGGCGACGACCGAGCGGCTCGGGCCCGGAACGGAGGTCCGGGCCGGAGCGTGGGACGATTTCGATGCGCCGGCCGAGGCGCCCGCGCCGGATGGTGGCATGCTCGCCGCGCCCGCCGCCGAGCGGGGGTCCGGGGCCCAGGGCGCGCCGCGCGGGGCGCAGCCCGGAGCCGCGAGCATCCACCGGACGTCATCGGCCTTCGAATGAGCCCCACGCGCCGCCTCATCCACGGGATCACGCTGCTCGCCGCGGGCGTGATCGCGCTCTTCGTCCTCGTGCGCTCGCCCGGCTTCGCCGAGGGCCAGCAGCTCGGCCAGGGCATGGTCCGCACCGGCATCGTCGGCATCGCGAACGAGACCGAGCGCAAGCTCTTCTTCAGCCTGATCTGCACCTGCGGCTGCCCGCGGGAGTCGCTCGGCACGTGCACGTGCGGCTTCGCCCACGAGCGCCGCGACGAGCTCCGCGCCCTCCTCGCGGAGGGGCTCTCGATCGGCGAGATCCAGACCAGGTACGCCGGGCGGTTCGGGCCCCAGGCGCTCGCGGTGCCGCCGAACGAGGGCGGCAACCGGCTGCTCTACCTCTTCCCGATCGGCGCGATCGTCCTGGGCGCGGGCCTCGTGATCGTCGCGGTGCGGCGCTGGAGGGACAGGAGCGCGGCGGGCGGCGGGCCGGAGCCCGAGGGCGCGGACGCGCGCGGCAAGCGCGGCAAGCAGAAGAAGGGCGAGGCCGCGCGAGACGAATACGACGACAAGCTCGACGAGGAGCTGAGGGACCTCGACCGCGAATGAGCGCCGAAAAGAGTGCCTCCAAGTCCGCCCCCGCGCCGCTGGAGCGGCGCATCATCGAGCACGCCCAGGTCGGCGTCCCGGTCGCGGTGCTCCTCGGCGCCGCGATCGCGGGCTACACGCTCGGGCCGCCGTCCGCGGTGCTCGTGCTCGCGAGCGGCGCGCTGATCGGCGTGATCGCGGTGTTCTGGTCGAGCCTGCGCACGCTGCTCGGCGAGACGCCGCTGAGCGGCGCCGACGCGTACGCCCTCGGCGCGCCGCGGGCCGAGGAGGAGCAGAAGCTGGCCGTGCTCCGCGCGCTCAAGGACCTCGAGTTCGAGCGGAGCGTCGGCAAGATCAGCGACGAGGACCACCGCGAGCTCGTGGCGAAGTACCGCGCCGAGGCGAAGCGCCTGCTCCGGATCCTCGAGGAGGACGCGGGCCCGCGCCGCGCGAGGGTCGAGTCGCTCGTCGCGGCCCGCCTCCGCCGGGCCGGGCTCGAGATCGACGAGGAGGACGGCGAGGACGGCGGCGAGGCCGCGGAGACCGCCGAGGCGGTGAAGGACGAGCTGCCCGGGGGAGCGTGCGCGTCGTGCGGGATCGTCAACGACGAGGACGCGGTCTTCTGCAAGAAGTGCGGGGCCCGGCAGCCGCAGGCGGCGGACGGCGACGTGGATGAGGACGAGGACGACGTGGAGCGGGACGGCGCGCGGCGAGGTCAGTCGTGAGGCGCGCGGCGAAGGGAGCGCTGCTCGCCGCAATGGTCGCGATCGGCGCGTCGGCGCCGCTCCACGCGATCGCCCAGCCCGAGGCCGGAAAGCCCGCTCCCACGGCCGCGGCGCCGAAGGCTGATCCGAAGGGCGCGAACGACGCGAAAGATAAGGACGCGAAAGACACGAAGGACGGCGGCGGGAAAGGCGAGGGAGCGCTGCCGCCGGGGCACCCGCGGGTCGACGAGGGGCTCCCGCCGGGGCACCCGCAGGTCGGCGGCGGCGCGGGGCAGAGGCCTCACGGCCAGGGCGAGACCGGCTTCTTCAATCCTCCCGAGGACACCGCGGACGACGACCCGAGCCTCCCGCCGGGCGCGCTGAGCGTCACGGTGCAGGACGCCGAGGGGAAGCCCATCCCGGGCGCCCCGATCCGGCTCGACATCCTCCACAGCTCGGTCGCGAAGGGCGAGTCGCGCGAGCGGCGCGACGCCGCCGCGGACAGCGGCGGATCGGCCCGGTTCGACGGCCTGCCGACGGGCTCCGGCACGAGCTATCGCGTCACCACGACGCGCGGCCCCGCCGTCTATTCGATCCCGCCGTTCCTGCTGGGTGACAAGGCCGGCAAGCGCGCCGTCGTGCACTCGTACGAGGCGGCGACCGATATCGACGACGCCTTCATCGGCATGCAGGGCCTCGTCTACCTCCAGCTCCGCGAGGACTCGATCCAGGTCGAGCAGCTCTTCAACGTGTTCAACCTCGGCCCGGTCGCGTGGGTCCCCGACGTCACGGTGGCGCTGCCGGAGGGATTCAACGCCTTCAACAAGACCGACGAGGGGGACGAGATGCGCTTCGAGGGGGCCGGCAGCGCCGGCGTCGCGCTCCGCGGCACGGTGGCGCCCGGCCGCCACGGCGCGAACTTCCGCTATCAGGTCCCGTTCAACAAGGAGGAGCGCCAGACCCTGCGCATCGAGCTGCCCCCGCGCGTCGCGCAGGTGCGCGTGATCGCGGAGGCCTCGAAGACGATGAGCCTGGCGGTCGACGGGTTCCCGCCCGCGCAGCGGACCGTGGGCAACGACGGCAAGAAGATCCTCATCACCGAGATGCGCGCGCAGCGATCGACGGGCGGCGTGCCGGAGGTCGTGATCACGCTGAGCGGCCTGCCGACCCCGAGCCCGTGGCGCTGGGCCGCGCTCGGCATCGCCGGCGTGGTCGTGATCGCCGCGGTCGGCTCGACGATGCAGCGGCGCGAGGACGGCCCCCCGGAGCTCGACGAGGACGCGCGCGGCGAGCTCACCGAGGCCCGCGACGCGCTGCTCGACGAGCTCGTCGAGCTCGAGCGCGCGCGCAAGCGCGGCGACGTCGGCCCGAAGACCTACGGCCGCGTGCGGGCCGCGCTGCTCGACGCGCTCGCGCGCATCGTCGCCATGATCGAGGACGCGCCCCGCGCCGCGGCCGCGAAGAAGAAGGCGGGCGGCGCGCCGCAGGGCCCGTCGAAGGGCGGCGCGCGCGAGGGGGCGCGCGCGGGCGATGGACGCGAGAGGGCGCGCGGGAAGGCGCGCGAGAGGGCGCGCGCGCCGCGGTCCTGAGCGTCGCGCACGGGGCGGACCATGGCGCCGCGGGCCTCGGGACCGGCGCGCCGCAGGGCGCTCGCGCTGGCCGCGCTCTGCGGCGCCGCGGCCCTCGTCGGCGCCGTCGCGTGGATCGCCCGCACCCGCGCCGCGCCGCCCGCGCGCTGCGCGCCCGGCATGATCGCGCTCGGCCCGCGCTGCTGCGGCGAGGGCCAGCGCCTCGACCGCGGCCGCTGCGCCGGGCCGCCGCTCCGCTGCGCGGACGGCCTCGCCGTCACCCCGGAGGGCTGCGTCGGCCGGCGCGCCCCGGTCCGCATCGAGGCCGGCACCCTCCACGTCGGCCCCGGCGACTGGGAAGCGCAGGGCGTGGTCGACCGCCGCGACGTCGCCGTCCCCGCCTTCTCGCTCGACGCCCTCGAGGTCACGGAGGAGCGCTGGACCGCGTGCGTCGCGGCCGGCGCCTGCGCGCCCCTCCCGCTGCGCGGCGAGCCCGGCCTGCCCGTCACCTCCGTCACTGCCGATGAGGCCGCGCGCTTCTGCGCCTTCGCGGGCGGCGCGCTCCCCACGCGCGACCAGCTCGCGTTCGCCGCGGCCGGCGCCCGCGGCCGCCGCTACCCCTGGGGCGACACCGGCGCCGTCTGCCGCCGCGCCGCCTTCGGCCTGCGCGACGGCCCCTGCGGCGTGGGCGCCGAGGGCCCCGAGATCGCCGGCTCGCACCCGGACGGCGCCTCGCCCGACCGCGCGCTCGACCTCGCCGGCAACGTCGCGGAGTGGACAGCCCCGGATGCGCCCGGCGGATCGTCGGACCCGACCGACGTCCTCGGCGGCGCCTGGTCCGACGCCGCCGCGGCCTCCCTCAGGAGCTGGAGCCGCCGGGTCGTCCCCGCCGGAGCGCGCTCGCCGGACATCGGGTTCCGCTGCGCGTATCGATGAGCCGCCGCGAGCATGGCGCCGCGTGAAACGCGCTCCGCTCCCCGGTCGTTTCAGCTACAGTCGCTGCCCCCCATGACGGCTGCCATCCTCTCGATCGGGACCGAGATCACCCGGGGCGAGATCACGAACACCAACGCGTCCTGGCTCGCGGCCGAGCTCACCGCCGCCGGCTTCGCGATCTCCGCGGCGGACACCGTCGCCGATGATCTCGACCGCATCGTGGCCGCGATCCGGCGCCTCGCCGGCGAGCACCGCCTGGTGATCGCGACCGGCGGCCTCGGCCCCACGACCGACGACCTCACTGCCCTCGCCGCGGCCCGCGCTGCCGGCGTCGACCTCGTCCGCGACGAGAGCACCCTCCTTGCCATCCGCCGCCGCGTCGAGGCGCGCGGCAAGAAGATCAACGCCGGCCACGAGAAGCAGGCGGACGTCCCCGCAGGCTCCGAGATCCTCCCCAACCAGGCCGGCACGGCCCCCGGCTTCGCCGTCCACCTCAACGACTCCACGGTCTTCTTCCTCCCGGGCGTCCCCCGGGAGATGAAGGCCATGTTCGCCGACCAGGTGCTCCCCCGCATCCGCCCCTCGGCCCCGAACAACACGCACCAGGTCCGCCTCCGCACCTACGGCCTCGGCGAATCGGCGGTGGGCGAGCTGCTGGCCGGCGTCGAGGGCGCATACCCTGGAGTCACCCTCGGCTATCGCGTCCAGTACCCCGAGGTCGACGTCAAGGTGCACGCCCGGGCCGCGACGCAATCGATGGCCCACGAGATCGCGCTCCGCGCCACGGCCGACGTGCGCGAGCGCCTCCCCGGCGTCATCTACGGCGAGGGCGACGACTCGTTCCCGGACATCGTGGGCCGCGCCATTCGCACGCGCGGCTGGCGCCTCGCGATCGCCGAGTCGTGCACCGGCGGCCTCGTCTCCAACCTGCTCACGGCGCACCCTGCCAGCGATTACCTCGTCGGCGGCGCCGTCACCTACGCCAACAGCGCCAAGACCCGCCTCCTCGCGGTCGCCGAGGACACCCTCCGCGGCCACGGCGCCGTCTCCGCCGAGGTCGCCGCGGAGATGGCCGAGGGCGTCCGCCGCCTGTGCGAGGTCGACGTCGGGGTCTCCGTCACCGGGATCGCCGGCCCCACCGGCGGCACTGCCGCCAAGCCCGTCGGCCTCTGCTACTGGGCCGTCTCCCACCCCGGCGGCACCGTCGTCCGCGACCGGGTCTTCGCCGGCGACCGCGAGGAGGTCCGCCTCGGCGCCGCCTACGCCGCGCTGGACCTCCTCCGCCGCATCGCCGCGAACCTCCCCGAGCGCTGATTTCCGTCGCTATCGTCAGCTCGCCGCCGCCCTCCGCGAGAACGTCAGCTCGCCCCCCTGGCGCCCGATCACCACGACCTCGCCCTGCTTGAGCTCGCCCCCGAGGATCCGCTTCGCCAGCTCGTCCTCGATCAGCCTCTGGATCGCCCGCTTCAGCGGCCGCGCGCCATACTGCGGATCCCACCCCTGCTCGATCAGGAAGCCCTTCGCCTCCGGCGAGATATCGAGCGTGAGCCCGCGCCGCCCCAGCCGCCTCTGCAGGTGACCGAGCTGGATATCGACGATCTGCTCCATCTGCTCCCGCGCCAGCCGCCGGAACACGATCAGATCATCCAGCCGATTGAGGAACTCCGGCCTGAACGCCTTCCGCACCTCCTCGAGCACCACCCGCCTCACGATCTCCGCCTTCTGGACCGGATCCAGGCTCGCCTGGTCCTCGACGGCCGAGGCCGCCGGCGTCCCGAGGTTCGACGTCAGGATGATGATCGTGTTCTTGAAATCGACCGTGTGCCCCTGCCCGTCCGTCAGCCGCCCGTCGTCGAGCACCTGGAGCAGCGTGTTCCAGATGTCCGGGTGCGCCTTCTCGATCTCGTCGAACAGCACCACGCTGTACGGCCTCCGCCGCACCGGCTCCGTGAGCTGCCCGCCCTCCTCGTACCCGATGTACCCCGGCGGCGCCCCGATGAGCCGCGCCACCGCGTGCCGCTCCCCGTATTCGCTCATGTCGAGCCGCACCATGGCCCGCTCGTCGTCGAACAGGAACTCCGCCAGCGCCTTCGCCAGCTCCGTCTTCCCGACGCCCGTCGGCCCGAGGAACATGAATGACCCGATCGGCCGGCGCTCGTCGCCGAGGCCCGCGCGCGACCGCCGGATCGCATTCGCGACCGCCCGCAGCGCGTCCTCCTGACCGACCACCCGCCGCCTGAGCTCCTGCTCCAGCCGGAGGAGCTTCTGCATCTCGCTCTCGAGCATCTTCGAGACCGGGATCCCCGTCCACTTCGACACCACCGCCGCGATGTCCTCGTCGGTGACCTCTTCCTTCAGATAGCTCTGCTTGTTCTGCACCTGCCCGAGCTTCTCGCGGATCGCGCCGAGCTTCTTCTCCAGCTCCGGGATCTTCCCGTAATGGATCTCGGCCGCCTTCCCGAGGTCGCCCCTGCGCTTGTGGCGCTCCTCCTCGACCCGCAGCTCCTCGACCTGCGGCTGGAGCGTGCGCACCTCGGCGATGAGCTCCTTCTCGCGCATCCACTGCGCCCGCATCGCGTCGCGCTTGCTCTGCAGCTCGGCGATCTCCCGCTTCACCTCCTCGAGGCGCGCCTGGCTCGCCTTGTCGCTCTCGCGCTTCAGCGCCTGCTCCTCCATCTGGAGCTTCAGGAGCTCGCGCTCCGCCTGATCGATCGGCGTCGGCAGGCTGTCGATCTCCATCCGGATCTTCGACGCCGCCTCGTCCACCAGATCGATCGCCTTGTCCGGCAGGAACCGCTCGGTGATGTACCGGTTCGACAGCACCGCCGCCGACACCAGCGCCGCGTCCTGGATCCGGATCCCGTGGTGGACCTCGTACTTCTCCTTCAACCCGCGCAGGATCGCGATCGTGTCCTCCACGGTCGGCTGCGGCACCAGCACCTGCTGGAAGCGCCGCTCCAGCGCCGCGTCCTTCTCGATGCGCTTCCGGTACTCGTCGAGCGTCGTCGCGCCGATGCAGCGCAGCTCCCCGCGCGCCAGCGCCGGCTTCAGCATGTTCGCCGCGTCCATCGCGCCCTCGGCCGCGCCCGCGCCCACCAGCGTGTGCAGCTCGTCGATGAACAGGATGATCCTGCCCTGCGACGCCTCGATCTCCTTCAGCACCGCCTTCAGCCGGTCCTCGAACTCGCCGCGGAACTTCGAACCCGCCACCATCGCCGCCAGATCGAGCGCCGCGAGCGTCTTGTCCTTCAGCGACTCGGGCACGTCGCCCGCCACGATCCGCTGCGCGATCCCCTCGACGATGGCCGTCTTGCCGACGCCCGGCTCGCCGATCAGGACCGGGTTGTTCTTCGTCCGCCGCGACAGCACCTGCATCACGCGCCGGATCTCCTCGTCCCGGCCGATCACCGGATCGATCTTCCCCTGCCGCGCGAGCTTCGTGAGGTCGCGCGTGTACTTCTCGAGCGCCTGGAATTTCCCCTCCGGATCCCGATCCGTCACCCGCTGGCTCCCGCGCACCGACGCGAGCGCCGACAGGAGCTTGTCGTAGGAGACGCCGAGCTTGTCGAGCATCCCCTGGATCTCCTTGTCCACCTTCGCCGCGGCGAGCAGCACGTGCTCGGTCGAGATGTAATCGTCCTTGAGCGCGCCCGCCTCGTCCTCGGCCTTCTGCAGCAGCGTGAGCGCGCGCCTCGACAGCCCCGGCTCCGCGCCCCCGCTCACGCGAGGATACGCGTCGATCTTTGCGTCGATCACACGCAGGAAATTCGCCGGATCCGCGCCTGCCTTCTGGAGCAACGGCCCGCCGACGCCGCCGTCCTGGTCGACGATCGCGCGCACGAGGTGCTCCGGATAGAGTTCGGGGTTACCGCGGCGGCTCGCCAGGTCGACAGCAGCGCGCACGGCTTCTTGGGCCTTGGTCGTCATTCGATCGATTCGCATGGCACCCCGAAGCTAAGGCAGCTGATCGCCCTAGCAAGGGGGCCCGAAGCAAGGCGCTTGCCAGACCCCGAACGCCGACCCCTTGCGCGCCCGGCAAACGGACACAGGGGGGCGCCGCCCCCCCGTTCACGTCCTCGTCGACAGGGACCACCCCGCCCTGCGATATTGATCACATGCTCCGACTCCGCCGCGCACATATCGCTTTCCTCGTCCTCTGCCTCGTCGCGCCGGCGGCGATCGGCTCGTCGTGCACCTGCGGCGACGGCGACTCGCAGTCGCCCGGCGGATCGGGCGGCAGCGGCGCCTCCGGCGGCGGGGGCAGCGGCGGATCGGGCGGCACGCTCTTCGGCGACGCCGGCGACGCGGGCTGCGTCGACGGCGAGGCCTGCGGCGACGGCGGCATCTGCGCGGGCGGCGTCTGCTGCGAGGCCGACAAGGCGTGCGGCGCCGCCTGCTGCGCCGCGGCCGAGGTCTGCTCCTTCCAGGAGTGCGTCGTGCCCGGCGCCGTCTGCGTCGACGCCACCGACTGCCCCGACGACTCCTACTGCGAGTACGCGCTCGGCGAGCCCGCCGACGGCGGCGTCGCCGACGCGGGTTGCCAGGGCGGCGCCGCGCTCGCGACGGGCAAGTGCCTCCCCAAGCCCCCCGAGTGCGAGCCCGGCCAGGAGCCCGGCCCCAACGACCCGCTCACGTGCCTCCCCAAGTGCGAGTACAAGCCGCCCGTCGGCGCCTTCTCGCCCGTGCTCAAGTACTCTTGGGGCGACCCCGCCGCGCCCAACACGCGCGACAGCGTCATGATGGCCCCGGTCGTCACGCAGCTCGACGACGACACCTGCGACGGCGTGGTCGACGAGCGCGACATCCCCGAGATCGTCTTTTTGACGTTCGCGAGCGGCCAGTACAACAACAACGGGACGCTGCACGCCATCTCGATCGTGAACGGCGCCGTCGTCGAGAAGTGGACCGCCAACGCCGGCGCGATCTCACCCAACCATCCTGGCCGCTCCATCGCGTCCGGCAACATCGACGGCGTCCCCGGCAACGAGATCGTCGTCTGCACCACCGACCAGCGCGTGCGCGCCTACGACGCCGCCGGCAACGAGCTCTGGCTCAGCCCGGTCGGCGGCGCGTGCTTCATGCCCTCCATCGCCGACCTCGATCACGACGGCCTGCCCGAGGTCATCGTCGAGGGCCAGATCCTGAACGGCGCCGACGGCTCCCAGAAGGTCCCCGCCTTCGACCCGCCCAACACCTCCAACATCGTCGTCTCGGACATGGACGGCGACGGCTTCCTCGACATCGTCACCGCCGACAGGGTCTACCGCGCCGACGGCACCCTGATCGCCTCGACCGGCCTCACCGGCCGCTACCCCGCGGTCGGCGACCTCGACAAGGACGGCGTCCCCGAGGTCATCGCCGCCGAGTACACCAACCACAGGCTCTTCGTCTGGCACCTCGATCCCGCGCAGCCGAACGGCGTCCAGATCTACCGCCAGAACGTCGACATCAACGGCACGCTCAACCCGAACCTCTGCGGCAGCGGCAGCGCCGGCAACCTCCACGGCGGCGGCCCCCCCACGGTCGCCGACTTCAACGGCGACGGCTTCCCCGACGCCGCCCTCGCCGGCGGCGTGGGCTATGCGGTCTTCGACGGCACCAGGCTCATGGACCTCGCGATCCCCGACGCGCAGACGCTCCTCTGGAGCAAGCAGACGCAGGACTGCTCCTCCGCCGCGACCGGCAGCTCCGTGTTCGACTTCGACGGCGACGGCACCGCCGAGGTCGTCTACGGCGACGAGACCACGCTCCACGTCTACGCCGGCCCCGACGGCGCCGACCTCTTCCAGACCTGCAACACCAACGGCACCCTCTTCGAGTACCCGCTCGTCGCCGACGTCGACAACGACGGCCAGGCCGACATCGTCGTCGTCAGCAACTCCTATTCAGGCTTCAACTGCGCCGGCGTGAAGACCGCCGGCGTCCGCATCTTCGGCGACGCGAACGGGAACTGGGTCCGCACCCGCCGCGTCTGGAACGAGCACGGCTACCACGTCACCAACGTCGCCGAGGACGGCACCATCCCCACGATCGAGGCCGCGAACTACACCCAGCCCAAGCTCAACAACTTCCGCCAGAACGTGCAGCCCCTCGGCGAGTTCTCGGCCCCCGACCTCGTCGTCACCATCGCCCCGCGCTGCGGCGCCGACTACGCCCTCGTCGCCCGGGTCCGCAACATCGGCGAGGCCGCGGCCCCCGCCGGCATCCCCGTCGGCTTCTACGCCGGCGACCCCGGCGCCGGCGGCGCCGAGCTCCCAGGCAGCCCCATCACCACCACCAAGGTCCTCTACCCCGCCGAGGCCGAGGACGTCGTGCTCCCCCTCCCGGACCCCCCCGCCGGCGTCATCAACGGCACGACGCCCATCTACGCCGTGGTCGACGACAACGCCCCGCCGCACACGTGGCACGAGTGCCGCGAGGACAACAACGTCTCCGCGGCCGGCAGCGGCGCGTGCAGCACCCCGCAGTGATCCCGCGGGCCCGGATCCTCAGATATCGAGGTTCTTCACGTTCAGCGCGTTCTGCTCGATGAACTGGCGCCGCGGCTCCACCTGATCGCCCATCAGGATCGTGAACAGCTCGTCGGTCTTCACCGCGTCGTCGATCCGCACCTGCAGCAGCGTCCGCGCGTCCGGGTTCATCGTCGTCTCCCAGAGCTCGTCCGCGTTCATCTCGCCGAGGCCCTTGTAGCGGCTGATGCTGATCCCCTTCTTGCCGCGCTCCTCGATGAAGTCGACCAGCGCCTCGCTGTTCTCCAGCTCCTCCTCGCCGCCCGACGTCCTCGCCCGGTACGGCGCCCCGCCGATCGACCGCAGATCCTGCTCGATCGACCACGCCTCCTGGTACTCCGGCGAGTCCACCAGGTTCCAGTCGATCACGCTCCGCCGCGCGCTCGCGCCGGGCCGGGGCACCACCTCGATCCGGCTCGTCCCGTGCTCCGCGTCCAGCGGCGTGCTCAGCGTGATCGGGAACATGTCCGGATAGCGCCGCTGCAGGTACGCCCGGAGCTGCTCCGCCGCCGCCTTCACCTTCTCGGCGTCCCGCAGCTCCTCCCGCCCGAGCCCGCTCGCCCGCAAGAGCGCCGCCACGATCCGCGCGTCGCAGCGCTTGTCCAGGTTCGACAGCACCGCCCGGAACCGCTTCAGCCGCTGCGCCAGCCGGTAGAGCGGCGCCCCCGAGATCCCCGACTGCGCGCCCGCCGCGAGGATCTCCAGCCCGTCCACCGCGTTGCTCACCAGGAACTCGTCCAGCGCCGCCTGGTCCTTCAGGTACAGATCGCGCTTCCCCTTCCGCACCCGGTAGAGCGGCGGCTGCGCGATGAACAGGTAGCCCTTCTCCATGATGTCCGGCATCTGCCGGAAGAAGAACGTCAGGAGCAGCGTCCGGATGTGCGACCCGTCCACGTCGGCGTCGGTCATCAGGATGATCTTGTGATACCGCAGCTTGTCGATCTCGAACCCGCCCGCGTCGTTGATCCCGCAGCCCAGCGCGGTGATCAGCGTCCCCACCTCCGCCGAGCCGAGCATGCGATCGAGCCGCGCCCGCTCCACGTTCAGGATCTTGCCCTTGAGCGGCAAGATCGCCTGGAAATGCCGGTCGCGCCCCATCTTCGCGCTGCCCCCGGCGCTCTCCCCCTCGACGATGTAGAGCTCGCTCTTCTCCGGATCCTTCGACTGGCAGTCGGCCAGCTTGCCCGACAGCGACGTCACGTCGAGCGACCCCTTCCGGATCACCTCACGCGCCTTGCGCGCCGCCTCGCGCGCCTTCGCCGCCACCACCGCCTTCTCGATGATCTTCTTCGCGCTCGGCGGGTTCTCCTCGAAGTACTGCCCCAGCTTGTCCGCGACGGCCGCCTCGACGATGCCCTTCACCTCGCTGGACACGAGCTTCGATTTCGTCTGCGAATCGAAGGACGGGTCCGGGTGCTTGATGCTGAGCACGCACGTCAGCCCCTCGCGGACGTCCTCGCCCTGCAGGCCCTGCTTCAGGTCCTTGAACAGGTTGTGCGCGCTGCCGTAGTTGTTGATCGTCTTGGTCAGCGCCGCGCGCAGCCCGGTGAGGTGCGTCCCACCGTCCTTGTTGTGGACGTTGTTCGTGTAACAGAAGATCGACTCCTGATACGACGCGTTCCACTGCATCGCGACCTCGACCGTGATCGGCGGCGGAGGCGGCGTGGAGCGGCCGGGCGCGGCCTCGGCGGCCGCAGGGTTCTCCTGCTGCGAGACGAACGCGATCACGTCGTCGTGAATCGGCTCCTTCGTCTTGTTGAGCAGCGCCACGAACTCCGCGATCCCGCCCTTGTACTCGTAAATGTCCGTCTTTCCGCCCGGCCGCTGGTCCTGCAGGTGGATCACCAGGCCCGCGTTCAGGAACGCGAGCTCCCGCAGCCGGCTCGCGAGGACGTCAAAGCTGAACTCGACGCTGGAGAAGATGAGCGGATCAGGCTTGAACGTGAGCTTCGTGCCGTTCTTGTCGGTCTCGCCCACCGCCCTGAGCGGGTACTTCGGCACGCCGCGGGCATACTCCTGAGTCCAGACCTTCCCCTCGCGCCGGATCTCCAGCTTCAGCCACTCCGAGACGGCGTTGACCGCGCTCACGCCGACGCCGTGCAGGCCGGCCGACACCTTGTAGCTGGAGTTGTCGAATTTCCCCCCGGCGTGCAGCACGGTCATCACGACCTCGGCCGCGCTCACGCCCTTCGCGTGCATGCCGACCGGGATGCCGCGGCCGTTGTCATCGACCGACACCGAGCCGTCGAAGTGCACCGTGACCCGGATCTCCGTGCACGCCCCGGCGAGGTGCTCGTCGACCGCGTTGTCGACCGCCTCCCACACGAGGTGGTGCAGCCCCGAGCCATCGTGGACGTCGCCGATGTACATGCCCGGGCGCTTGCGCACCGCCTCGAGCCCCTCGAGCGCCGTGATGCTGTGCGCGTCGTAGGCGAGTGGGTTGGATCCGTTCGGCTGGCTCTGAGTCGTGGGTTCGGTCATCTCGGTCCTGGTGAGTCACCGCCTCGCTCGCGGGGGCGGGGGCGGATCGATGGCAGCTCGGCTTGGCGAAGTGTTCGCTGGAGCAGGGCTCTCGGGAGCGCGTCAGCCGGTGCCAGGGCGACGGGGGCGCCGAGCCGGCGCGGAGGTCATGATGAGTCCCGCGGGGCCGCTCCCGGGGCCCTGCAACGGACGCGAAAATATAGCCGAAAACACGCTCTCCAGCAAGCTTTTCGGGCCCCGGCGCGCGCATTGAAACACGATGTTTTCCGGCCCCTCCGGCGCTGTCCGGGGCGCGCCGACAGGCCGGCTCCCGCGCGGCCCGCGCGGGCTACGCGATCGCCCCGCCGGCCACGTGGAAATCCCGCCTGTCCGAGGCCGCGACCCCCGGCGCCACGATGAGGTCCCGCCGCGTCGTGGTCAGGAACACCTGCCCGCGCGCCATCCCGAGGAACACGAACAGCGCCTCCGTCCTGTCAGGGTCGAGCTCGCTCGATACGTCGTCGAGCAAGAGGATCGGCTCCACGCCCCGCACCGCCGCGATCGCCGCGCTCTCGGCCGCCTTGAGCGAGAGCGTCAGCGCCCGGTGCTGGCCCTGCGACGCCACGATCCGCGCCGGGTGCCCGGCGAGCTCGAGCAGCAGGTCGTCGCGGTGCGGGCCGAAGCCGGCGCTCGCGCGCGCGGCGTCGCGGCGCCGCTGCGAGCGCAGCGCCTCGCGCGCAGCGCCCACGTCCGCCGCCCCGCCCGGCGCGAACCGCGCCTCGAGCTCGAGCCCCGGCGCCGCGATCTGCGCGAACGCGCGCGCGAGCTCCGGCGCGAGCGCCAGGGCCGCCTCCGCGCGCGCGCGCGTCAGCGCCGCCCCGTGCACCGCGCAGAGCTCCTCGAACGCGTCGAGCTCCGCGCCCGCCTGCCCCGCGCTCCCCGCGCGGTGGAGCAGGTCGTGCCGCGATTTCAGCGCCTGCGCGTACCGCGCCCGGTGATCCGCGCTCCGCGGGTCCATGAACAGCGCCAGCCTGTCGAGCAGCGTCCGCCGCACGCCCGCCGGCCCCGTCGTCAGCGCCAGCTCCTCCGGGTGGAACGCCACGACCGGCGACCGCGTCGCGAAGCTCGCGAGGCTCTGCGGCCGGTTGCCGTCGATCAGCACCGCGCACCGCTTCCCCTCGACCGCCGCCGTCTGCTCGCGCGGGAGCGGCGCGAGGTCCCCCATCCGCTCCACGAACCGGCCGCGCGCGCTCGCGACCTCCGCGCCGTGCCGCACGAGCTCCCCCATCCTGTGCGTGCGAAAGCTCCGCGACGTCGCCGCGAAGTAGATCGCCTCGAGCAGGCTCGTCTTGCCCTGCCCGTTGTTGCCCGCGATGACGTTCAGCCGCGGCGCCGGCTCGACGTCCGCGCGCTCGATGTTCCGGAAGCCGCGAACGCTGAGCCGCTCGAGCATGAGGCTCGGCGCCCGGCGGCCACCCCCCTCGTCGACCGGCGCGCTCAAATCCGCATCGGCATGATGACCGCGACGTAGCTCTGCTGGCTCGACTCACCGGCCGGCCGCAGCACCGCGGGATCGAGCTCGCCCGAGATGCCGAGCACGACCTCCTCGTCCTCGATGGAGCCGAGCACGTCGCGGAAGTACTTGGCGTTGAACCCGATCGTCACCTCGGGCCCCTGGTAGTCGACCGAGAGCTCGTCGAAGCCGTTGCCCGTGTCGGGGCTCTCGCTCGTGATGCGCAGCGTGCCCGGCACGAGCGACAGCTTGACGCCGCCGGTCCTGTCGTTCGCCGCGAGCGAGATGGCGCGCAGCGCGTCGTCGAACGCGAGCCGCGGCGCGTGCACGCTCCGCTCGGTCATCGACG
This sequence comes from uncultured Polyangiaceae bacterium, assembly GCA_964421485.1. Lineage (GTDB taxonomy): Bacteria > Myxococcota_A > Polyangia > Polyangiales > Polyangiaceae > CAYQYG01. The sequence continues at coordinate 23,894 of CAYQYG010000073.1, forward strand.
GGATCACCTGCTGGTAGGGCGGGAACTGCGCGTCCACGAGCTTCACCGAGAACTGCATCCCGGCCACGCTGAAGAACGCGTTCGGCCCGCTCTGCGTGATGCCGACCGTCGCCGACTCCTTCTCCGCGCGCGCCTCCTCCGCGAGCCGCCTGAGCTCCGCGATGGCCTTGAGCGGGATAAGCATCGTCGCCGTGGCCGAGCTGCCCGCGACCGTCGCCTCCATCTTCGAGAGCCGGTGCCCGTCCGTGGTCACCATCCGCACGCGGTCCCCGGCCCACTCGAAGAGCGCGCTGTTCACGTGCGCGCGCGTCTCGTCGGTCGAGATCGAGAAGTGCGTGCGCGCGATGAGCAGCGCGAGCTGGTCGACCGGCAGCTCGAGCCGCGGCGCGTCCGCCGCCGGCGCCGGGAGCTGCGGGAACTCGCTCCCCGGGATGCCCGGCAGCGTGTAACGCCGCGGCGACCCGACCGCCTTGAGCGTCGTCTGCGCGCCCTCGGTGGTCGTGATCTGGATGGGCCCGTCCGGCATCGCCTTGACGCGCTCGAGCAGATCCTTCGCCGGCACGGCGACCGAGCCGGCCGTCTTCACCTCGGCCTGGGTCTGCCCTGTGACCCCGAGGTAGAGGTCGGTCGCAGCGACGCGCAGGGTGTTGCCCTCCGCCGCGAGCAGGACGTTGGCGAGCGCCGGCATGGCGCTCTTCTTGTCCGCGACGCCCTGGCAGCGAGCGACGAGGCGAAGGAGATCTTTCTTGGCGATGACGAGATCCATGGCCGGCTCCGGAGCCCGCACCCTTTAGCAGGGTTACCGGCCGGGTGTGCCCCCGAAATTTGGATCCCGCAGGGCATTGCCTCGAGGGGCTTCTCTTCTCCCGGATTTGAGAGAAATATGACACCGTCTTCGTCGTAGGAGCTGTGGAGGGCGGGGATAACCTGAAAACATTTTTGATATCCATTAGTTACGCTGCGATCGCCTGGGGGCAAGCGACCGGTCCCGGGGGCAGTCACCCCTGGGCAACCCGCACCCCCGGGTTGTCCCCAGGCCCGCCCCCAGGGATTTCAGGAAGGTTTTCCCCAGACTTCCCCCAGCGGCATGGTCGGGGCCGGCTGGCAGCGCTCGCCGGTCACTGGTGGGCTCGACGGCCCGGCGGCGACATGTGTCCCGGGGATCCTCGGCGCGAGCTGCATTTTAAGTGGCCCCCGACCGCGGTATGGCAGAAGGTACAGGCTTGAGCTCGGTCCGGTGCATCCACTGCGGTCACCTTCATGATGCGACGGCGGTCGTGTGCCCGGCTACAGGTCGGGCGCTCGATCCCGATCGCGGACCGCAGCGACCGCCGAGCCGCATCGTGTCGCCGCCGCTCCCCGCAGTGCCGAGGCCCGGCGCCCCGGATTCCGCGCGATCCGCCGCGCCGCCGGATCCTCCGCGCTCCGGAGCGCCGCGCCCGGCCCCGGTGCGCACCCACGTCCCGACCTTCGGAGCGCCGCCGCCCCCGCCGCCCCCGCCGCCCCGCGCCGCTCCCACGTCGCCGAGCGGTCCGCCGAGCTCGGTGCGAGGCGGCGCTGCGCCGGGCTCGGCGCGCGGCGTGCAAGTGCCCTCGCCCGGAGCGCCGGCCTACCCCTACGCGCCGGCGCCGCCCGAGCCGACGCCTGGCCCGCCCGCGTACGGCCCCCCGCCCTTGATGCCGCATACCTACGGCTACGGCGCAGCGCCGCAGCAGCAGGCGACGCCCGCGCCGCCCGGGTACGGCTACGGCCCGGCGCATACCTACGACTACGGCGCAGCGCCGCCGCAGGCGCCGCAAGCGCCGCCCGGATACGGCCCCGCGCCCGAGCCGACGCCTGGCCCGCCCGGGTACGGCCCCGCGCCCGCGCCGCCGGCGGCCTACGGACCTCCGAGCTCCGTGCGCCACCCGGAGGCCTCCCTCTCGGCGCCCGCCCGGTTCCTCCACCGCCTC